>JBGTLL010000001.1:0-2287 GCA_041744115.1 Parvularculaceae bacterium
CCTGGGGCTGCCTCGCGACAAGGCGCTAAAGGACGCCCTAAGCGACTATTACCTCATCATCGGGGGCGTCGCCGCGACCAACGATCTGCCGCGCTACCGCGAGCTCGTCAGATCGCTTATTCCTCCGGAGGCGCAGTTGCGTCTCTGGGACGACTGCTATGAGCGGGACGGACGCAAGGAAACCCTTTCGGACGCCTGCGAGCCGGCGCTCAGCAATGAGGAAAGCCGAAACGTCGTAGAGACTCTGCGAGGCCACCCCGACATCGTTCCGAGCCTGACCTATCGCCTGAGCCAAGCCGCCGCTCTCACTAAAGTCCTCGAAGCCCAAATCGTGAAAGGCGAAGCGGTGATCGCCCTCATAGACGCCGAACTTGGGCCGTCCCGATGATCCTCCGCCGCGTCATCGCGCATTTCCGCAAACAGGAATGGACGGCGATTTTCCTCGACTTCGTCATCGTCGTCGTCGGCGTCTTTGTCGGCATCCAGGTGTCGAACTGGAACGCGGCGCGATCTGACGAGCGCACATATCAACAATCCATGGAGCGGCTGGCTGAAGAGAACGCGGAAACGCTTCGGGAAGCGGCGACGTTGCGTTTGTGGATCGACGAAGCCTTGTCCGACGTGCAGCCGGCGATTGACATCCTCAAGACGTGCCAGACCAGCGACGGTGCTGTATCCATTGTCGAGCAGGCGCTCAATCGGATCCGCGCGGTGGGCGGCGTCGATGCGCGGACGCTCGCGATCGACCAGCTCGTCAGCGACGACCAGCTTATCGGCCGCCAGAGTGACGAGGCGAGAGCGGTGCTGCGCTCATACCACGCCAGTCTGCACGACATAAACGAAACGTCGAGCAAACTTGCAGAGCTCGCCTCGGTCAGCCTCGCTGACACACACCCGTTTATCGGCTTTACGGATCTGGTTGACCCGAGCCAGACGCTCAACAAGGTCGACCTTCGCCGCGCCGTCCTCAGCGCGCCTTTGGACGAAGCCTGCAGGGATCCTGCGTTTCGAAGCCTGTTTTACAAATGGGAGCGTCCGCATGTTTTCATATTGAGTTTGATCGACAGGCTCGAAGACACCGTTTCAGAAAATTCAACCGCGTTGGGTCTTCCCGACCCCCGGACTGAATAAGACCGGGTACGATCATGATCCTCCGCCGCATCACCGAACACGTGAAGGCCCAGAACTGGTTCGCGGTGGCGATCGACTTCGTCATCGTCGTCGCCGGCGTGTTCATAGGCATTCAGGTCTCGAACTGGAACGACGCGCGAGCGGCGCGCGAGCGCGGAAAAGCGTTCAGCGAACGATTGCTGAACGACGTCCGGGACGAAGCGCGAGGCTATCAAAATCAGATTTCCTATTACAAGGAAGTGCTTGGGAACGCGGAAAGGGCGATCAACGCGCTCAGCGGCGCTTCTTCGGCGACGGACGAAGAACTGCTGGTCAGCGCCTATCGCGCTTCGCAATATCTCTATTTGACCCGCCACCGCGCCGTTTACGACGAACTCGTCTCGACGGGGACGATCGGACTGGTGGCCGACCGAAAGCTGAGGGAGACGGCGATACTCCTCTACACGACGACGAATCTGGACGACATACGCGAGGCGGCCATGAAGTCGGAATATCGGATCGCTTTTCGCCGAACCGTCGCCGCGGCCATCCAGCGTGAGCTCCTTGCAAAGTGCGGCGATCGCGGCAGCGACCGCGTCGGCTGGACCCTCGATTACACTTGCGACCTCGACCTGCCTCCCGGCGCGATCAGCGACGCGGCGAACGCGTTGCGCGGACAGCCCTTGGCGCTCGCGGCATTGCAACAGCGCTTCGCAGACCTCGAGACGGCGGTTTTCAATCTTGAGTCCGGGGAAGGCGTGCTGCGCGTCGGTCTGCAAGAACTTGCGGGCGGGGCGCCATGATCCTCCGCCGCGTCATCGACCATTCTTGTAGGGCGGGTTTTAACCCGCCGACGGTCTCGCAACGAGCGCCGGCCTGTGCGGGGAAAAGAGACGGCGGGTTAAAACCCGCCCTACGAATCGAGCGGAGCGCGCCATGATCCTCCGCCGCATCACCGAGCATGTGAAGGCGCAGAACTGGTTCGCGGTCGCGATCGATTTCGTCATCGTTGTCGTCGGCGTCTTTATCGGCATCCAGGTCTCGAACTGGAACGCGGCGCGGACGGACCGCGCGACCGAGCGGCGGTATCTTGAACGCCTGCT
Source organism: Parvularculaceae bacterium (assembly GCA_041744115.1). GTDB lineage: Bacteria > Pseudomonadota > Alphaproteobacteria > Caulobacterales > Parvularculaceae > Amphiplicatus. Next base: position 2,214 of record JBGTLL010000001.1, read on the forward strand.
CGCCGACGCCGACGCCAACGCCGCCGTGCTGACCGAGGCGGTCGCCCTGCATGAGCGGCGGGCCGCGATCCTCG
>JBGTLL010000002.1:0-4193 GCA_041744115.1 Parvularculaceae bacterium
GGCTGTCCGACCGCATCGACCGCCGCCGCGTCATGCTCGGCTCGGCGCTGCTCGGATCGGCGAGCGCGGTCGCTCTCGCGCGCTTCGGCGGCCAGTCGCCGGAACTCCTCCTCGGCCTCGGCGCGCTGTTTGGCGCTTTCATCATCCCGATGTTCGGGATCACCGCCGCGCACGCCAATGACCACTCCGGTCCCGGCCAGGCCGTACAGACAAATGGCGGGCTGCTGCTCTTGCACGGCTGCGGGTCGATCGTCGGCGCAACGCTCGGCGCCATCTTCATGGCGAGGTTCGGGCCGCCCGCTCTCTTTTATTATATCGCCGCGGTTTACGTCGTGTTCTCGGCGTTCTGCCTCTACCGTATTGTCAGCGCGGCGCCGGTTCCCGATGCGCAAAAGTCGCCCTTCACGCCAGTCCCAAAAAATGCGTCGCCGACGGTGTTTGAAATCGGCGCGGATAGCGCGGCGGCGCCGGTCAAGGCATCGGAGCGGGCGGCCTAGCCCTTCATTTCCTTCTCGACGCGCTGGCGCGCCTTGCCGCTTTCGACGTCGCTGACATAAAGGAGGCCCGCGACGCGCCGGATCAGCGTGTCTTCCCAGGAATGACGCGTTGCGTCGGAGAGGACGACGCGCCACAGCGATTCGATCAGCCTGATTTTCGCCGGGGCCGAAAGCGATTTTGCCTTCTTCGTGAACCGGTAAAGATCCGCTGCGCCCGCCTGCAAGGTTTCCGCTTCAGCGCGCACCGCCGCGCATCGATCGGCGGAGACCCCGAATTCCTGATGAAGCGCGCGGTCAATCAGCGCCTTTTCCGTATCAGTGTAGTGTTCGTCGGCGCGCGCCGCTTCGACAAGCAGCGCCGCGACCGTCACCGCGTCGCTCGGCGCGTCGTCTCGTGGCGGCGCGGCCTCGCGCGCGAACAGGTTCTTCAGACGGTTCAGCATATTATTCCTCCACATTTGAACACGGGTCGCGATCAACCGATCGAGCGAACTTGACGGCTCTCGGAAAGCGCATCGCGGATCACGCCGCCCGCGGCCTGATCGTCTTGATGTCCGCGCCGATCTCGCGGCGGCGTTCCATCAGGTCGAAATCCGCCTGCAGTCCCAGGAAAAAGCCTTCGGAAAGCCCGAAATAGCGCGCGAGGCGAAGATCCGTATCCGCCGTAATTCCGCGCTTGCCGAGAACGATTTCGTTGATACGGCGCGGCGGAACATGAAGAGCGCGCGCGAGAGCGTTCTGGCTCATCCCGGCCGGCTTCAGAAATTCCTCAAGCAGAATTTCGCCGGGCGTCGGATTGGGAAGAAGCCCGCTCCTAGTCATGGTAGTCGCAGATTTCGACTTCACGCGGCCCTCCTTCAGCATTCGACAACATTCACCGCCAGTCCGCCCTCGCTCGTTTCCTTGTATTTGCGCGACATGTCGAGGCCGGTCTGGCGCATCGTCTCGATCACCTGATCGAGCGAGACCTTGTGGCCCTCGGATGCACGGAGCGCGAGGCGGGCGGCGTTTACCGCTTTGACCGAGCCGATGGCGTTGCGCTCGATGCAGGGGATCTGCACGAGGCCGCCAACAGGGTCGCAGGTCAATCCGAGATTGTGCTCCATGCCGATTTCCGCGGCGTGCTCGATCTGTTCGGGCGTGCCGCCCCAGACCGCCGCGAGGCCCCCCGCCGCCATCGAGCAGGCGACGCCGACTTCCCCCTGGCATCCCATCTCCGCGCCGGAAATCGAAGCGCGCTGCTTGTAAAGCATGCCGATCCCGGCCGCGGTGACGAGGAAGCGGCGGATATGCTCCGTGTGCGGCGCGCCGTCCTCCTCGCAATAATGCTTGATCACAGACGGGATGATCCCCGCGGCGCCGTTTGTCGGCGCGGTGACGACGCGTCCGCCGGCGGCGTTCTCTTCATTGACCGCCATCGCATAGACATTCAGCCAGTCGAACAGCTGCTCGCGCTCATTGGCGAGCGGCGCTTCAATGAGCTTCCCGTAGAGCGCCGGCGCGCGCCGGCGGACGCCAAGCCCGCCCGGGAGAATGCCGGACGTCCTCAGACCGCGTTCGATGCAATCGCGCATCGCATCCCAGATGCGGTCGACGCCGGCAAGGGTTTGCGCGCGCGGGCGAAGCGCGTCTTCGTTCCGCAGGATTGTCTCGTCGATAGTCAGATTCTGTGATTTGCAGATCGCAAGAAGCTCCGCCGCCGAGCCGAAAGTGTAGGGACTTTTGTGCGGATCCTTGATCATGTCGTCTTTGCTGGGCGCCGTCAGTTGTTTTGCGCTGGCGATGAACCCGCCGCCGACGGAATAATAGGTCTGTGCAAAAAGTTCGGCGCCATTGGCGTCCAGGATCGTCAGCCGCATTTCGTTCGGATGAACGGTCGGAATGACATCGCCACGCAGATCAATGTCGCGCGCCGGGTCAAAAACGATGTCGGGGCCATGGTGGAGCTTCAGCCTTTTAGTGGCGCGAACACGTGTGAAGGCTGCTTCCGCTTCGTCGGGATCGGTCGTATCCGGCGCAAATCCAAGAAGGCCGAGGATCGTCGCCTTGTCGGTGCCGTGACCGATGCCGGTCAAGGCAAGTGAGCCGTGAAGATCGATCTTGACGCGCGCCGCCCGCGACAGCGCGCCGGCGTCATCCGCCTCCGCCAGAAAGCGCAGCGCGATCCGCATCGGACCGACCGTGTGCGAACTCGACGGCCCGATGCCGATCTTGAACATGTCGAAGACGCTCAGCATGAAGCGCTATCTCCAGCTTGACTGTCTGGCGAGCGTTTCCGCGTCGTAAAGGGATCCTCGACGGCTCTTTTCAAGACCCTCGCCAAGCTGCGCCGCCTCGCGTTGAAGGTCATGAAGGATGCGCGGCTGCCCTTCCTTGTTTCGGGCGTCGCCGATGCGCTTTGACAGACCGGAAAGCTCCGCGCGGGTCTTTCCAAATTCGTCGCCCGGAAAGCGCGCATGAACGCGCCCGACCGCCGCTTGCGCGCTGACGATCAGGAAATCGGCCGTCGAGGGGTCGCTCTTATCGGCGGCTTGGCTTGCGGCCGCGAGCGCGCGCGTGACATCCGCCATTGCGCGGCTGGGGGTCAACGGCGTCGGCGTGGAAGGGCAAGCGTCCGCGCTCATCGCCTCGATATAGGCGACGAGACCCTGAAGAACAGGGGGCGGCGTCGGCGCGCCCTGAAATTCGTCCGTGACCGCCGAGCCGATGAAGGCATGGAGGCTCGATTGCGGCGCCGCTGTCCCGAAAGACGGTTTCTCCCGCACGCCGATCAACGTCGGAATCGCAACCGGATTGAAGACGCCGTCATCGCGCACCTTGCTGAAGATTGACGAGGTGACGTCCGCGGTCCCCGGCGCGGCCGAAAGCCCCGCCAGAAAAAAGTCAGGATTTCCATGGCCGTCGACATGGCAGGAATTGCAGGAAAGGCCGCCGCGCGCCGCCTGCCCGCCGAGAAGAAGCGGGCTCATGAACGCCACGCGGCCGATTTCGACAAAATAGTCCGTAGACGGATCGTCTGAGGGGCGCACGCATTCGCCCGGCGTCCCGGTCAGCGCCGCCGCGATGTCGGCGCCTGAGGCCAGCCATCGCGCTTCCGGCGGCAATTGCGCGGCGGCGGACGCCGACATCATTGCCGCCGCGGCAAGGCGAACGATCATTCGCGCATCACCGTTCCGCGCGCCGGTCGCCCTCGCGCATCGCAATCAGGCGCGCAAGGTCCTCGCGTTCGATGCAGCCAAAGGCGCAGAGGCGGTCGAGTTTCGCGAGCTGGCCCTTGGCTTTGCCGATCTCGCCGATTTCGAGATAAAGCTCGCCGAGATATTCGGTGGCGCCCTTGTGATCGGGATCGATCGCCAGCGCCTGCGCGTAATAATCCTGCGCCTTGTCCATCAGCCCGAGCTTGCGGTGCGAAAACCCGAGATAGTTGAGAATATCCGGGTGCGGACCGACAATCGCGGAAGCGTCATAAAGATCGTCAATCGCTTCTTCATAACGCGCTTCGTTGATCAGCCGCACCGCCGCCAGGTACCGCGTGACGCCCTCGTCCCGCGGCGCGAAGAACAGCGACTGCTGACTGCCGGAGGCGTCCTCGGCGGCGGCGTCCTCCCCTTCCATCGCGTCGGGGTCGCTTTCATCGACCACAGCCTCGTCCGCCGGCGCCGCGTCGACCGCCGCTGCAACCGGCGCCAGCGCCGC
>JBGTLL010000003.1:0-13825 GCA_041744115.1 Parvularculaceae bacterium
GCGCGGGGCTCGTCCGCCGTACTTTGCGTTTGACCTGAACAGTTGACAGGGGCGGCTGCTTTGACGGCCGGCCCCGCATGACAAGGACAGGACCTTCTTCTTATGCCCCAAAATGTCATCGGCGTCGATGTCGCCAAGAACTGGATCGACGTTCACTCCGTCGCCTTGGCCAAGGACACCCGGATCAAAATCACGCCGCACGCCTTGAAAGCCTTCGCGCGGCAAGCGGACGGCGCGCTCGTCGTGTTCGAGGCTTCCGGCGGCTATGAACGCCCGCTGGTCGAGGCGCTTGAATCCGCGGGCATCGACTATGCGCGCGTCAATCCGCGCCAGGCCCGGGAGTTCGCCCGGGCAAGCGGCCGTCTCGCCAAGACCGACAAGGTCGATGCGCGCGTTCTGGCAAGCATGGGCGAGGCGCTCGATCTTCAGCCGACGCCCATACGCTCCGCCGCCCGCCGCCGGTTGGCCGATCTGATCGCCCGGCGCGACGATATCGTCGCCATGATCGGACAGGAAACCAATCGCTTCGGACAGGCGCGCGAAGCCTTTGTCCGCCGCGACATCAAAAGCCTTCTCGCCATCCTCGAGCGGCGCAAGAAAGCCCTCGACACCGAGATCGCCAGCCACATCAAGGCCGATGACGATCTCGACGCCCTCGATCGCCGCCTTCGCAGCGCGCCTGGCGTCGGCGGCGTCATTGCCTCGGTGCTGATCGCAAACCTGCCGGAATTGGGCCAGCTCAACCGGCGCCAGATCGCCAGCCTCGCGGGCCTTGCCCCCCACCCTTGCGATTCAGGCCAGCGCACCGGCAAACGCCGCATCTGGGGCGGCAGAGCCAACGTCCGCCGCGCGCTCTATCTCGCCGCCTTCTCCGCAAGCCGATGCAATCCCGAACTCAAAGCCTATCGAAAGCGTCTCGAACAGAACGGAAAGTCATTCAAAGCCGCCATCATCGCCGTCGCCAGAAAACTCCTCACCCAGATCAACGCCATCGTCAAAGACGCCAGAAATTACGACATCAGAACCCCTGCGTGAAAGACAGTTGCTTCGAGACAGCCCAAGAGGGCCGCTCCTCAGGATGAGGGAGTCCTTCTTTCACCGGAGGAGTTCCTCATCCGCGCTCCTTAGCGCGCGTCCCGAAGGATCGCGCGGAAGCAACACGCAAATCGACCGGGCAAAACGCCAGTCTCGACAATGCGCGCACAACTCGGCAAGGGTCCGCGCGATCATTGCGCGGGCGCTGCTTGTCCAACACCGTCTTCTTCGCCGTCCTCCTCTCCGCGCTGATGCATGCCGGGTGGAACGCGCTGATCAAGGAGCGGTCGGACCGGTTCTTTTCGATTTCCCTGCTTGGCGTCGCCCAGGGATTGATCGCGCTGGCGTTTGTTCCCTTCGTCGCCATACCGCGGGGCGAAACCTGGATCTGGATCCTCGCGTCCGCCGCGCTTCACACCGGCTACAAGCTTTTCCTCATTCGCGCCTATACCGCCGGCGATTTGGGCCAAGTCTATCCGCTGGCGCGCGGAACCGCGCCGCTTCTCTCTTCGCTCATCGCGCTGTTTGTCCTGCATGAAACGCTGGGGCCATTCTTGTGGGCGGGCGTCGTTACGCTTTGCGCCGGCATCGGGCTGATGTCGCTGAAAGGCGGCGCCGCGACGGCCGGGCTCGACCGCAAAGCGGTGTTGTGGGCGCTGGCAACCTCGGTCTTCATCACCGGCTACACGATCGTCGACGCCGTCGGCGCGCGCGGCGCAATTTCGCCCGCAAGCTATATCGCGTGGATGTTCGTGTTTGACGGGCTGACGATCGCCATCGTCTATGCATTCGTCAGGCGCGGCGAGATACGCGCGGTCGCGCGCGAGCTTCCGTTTGGGGTGATGGCGGCGCTGATGTCGCTTGGCGCCTATTGGCTCGTCATCTGGGCGATGACAAAAGCCCCGATCGGCGCGGTCGCGGCGCTTCGCGAATCGAGCATTCTCTTTGCGCTTGCGATCTCGGCGCTGGTTCTCAAGGAACGCGTGTCCGGCTGGCGGATCGGTTCCGCCGCCCTGATCCTCGGCGGCGTCGTCCTGATGCGCGCCGGCTGAATTACGCCGCGGCCCGCCAGATCTGGTTTGAGATGATGATGCCGACAATTGACGCCAGCACGATCAGATAGAGGAAACTGACAAACGCGGCGGAATAGACCGTCTTCACCCAGCCGCGCCTGTAGGCGCGTTTCAGCGCCGCGATGAAATAAGCCCCGAACGCGGCAATGGCGACGGGAAAAACGTATGGAACCCCAAACTGGCCGAGAAGGATCGCGGCGCCGATGATCGCAAACCCTGTCGCGTGGCTGTATAGCGACAAAACGATGTGGTCGAACAACAGGGCGTCGCGGCCGCGAATGAACATCGCCATGATCAGCGCGAGCACCGGCGCCATGAAGAACATGACGCGCGGCAGCCACGCGTTGATCTCCGCGTTGAAGGCGGCCGGGTTGGACACCATCAGATTGACGCCGGCGACAACACGTTCGAACGCGCCTTGAATGTCGCTGCTCGTCAGCTCCGCGCCGCCGGCGTCGGGGCTCGCGTCCTTTTCAGCGGCTTCCATCTCGGCGCGCGCCGTCGAAATGCTTTCCGCGCATGACCGCCATTTTTGTTCGTCAAATTCGATATCCTGGGGCCGCACGAAGAAGCGCGCGCGGATGTTGATGTCACATTGGATTGACTGATCATCGATGACGAACACCCCGTCAACCGCGCGTCCGTCGCGGGCCGCTTCGAGCGCCGCAAGGGTTTCCGGGCCCGCCGCTTTGATCGCCTCTTCAAATTCCGCCTTGTCCGCCGCGATCTCCGCCGGCGTTTTCGGGACGACCTCAAGCGCCATGAACATCGTGCGCGTCAACCCGAGATCGAGGAAGAACAGGAAGCTGACGACCAGAAACAGCCGCACCGGCGGCGTGTAGCGAGACCGTTTGCCGTGGCTGTAACTTGTCGCCACAATACCCGGCGCGACCGCCATCAGGCCGAGCGTCTTCCACATCCGCGAGTCGAAGGCGAACGTATCTTTCACAAAATCCTTAAACAGGATGAAGGAGCTGCGACGCATGTCGTCATTCTTCTGCCCGCAACGGGCGCAATAGGGGCCGACAATCGCAGCAGCGCAGGAAAGACAGGCCGCGGCGACGATGGCGGCGCCATGACCGCCCGCGGGCGGATGGACATCGGCTATTTCGCCGTCGCCGGGATCGATATCAGGAATGTCGCTGGCCATGCCCCTCGCCCTCAAGCCCGTGGCCAAGATAGCGCCGCGCCGGCGCCGACGGCAAACAGCCGATGGAGCCTCATCGACCGTCATGATAGCATGGCGCCGCGTCATGACCTTATTCTCCACACGATTTGCGCCCTCGCCGACCGGCCTTCTGCATCTTGGACACGCCTTCTCGGCGCTCACCGCTTTTATCGCGGCGCGTGAGGCGGATGGCCGCTTCATCCTGCGGATCGAGGATATCGATCAGGGCCGTTGCCGTCCGGCGTTCGAGGCGGCGATCCACGAAGACCTCGCCTGGCTCGGCATCGCGTGGGAGAGGCCGGTTCGTCGGCAGTCGGAGCATTTCGCCGATTATGAGGCGGCGCTGCAAAAGCTGATTGCAAGAGGCCTCGTCTATCGCTGCTTCCGGACGCGCAAGGAAATCATCGGCGAAATCGCGCGTGCGCCGCACCTGTCGGCGGCGGGACCGGAGGGTCCCGCCTTTTTTGGCGCGCCGCTCGCCGCCCGTGAAGAGCGCCCGCTGCTCGCGGATGGCGCGCCCTATGCGTGGCGGCTTTCGATCGCCGCCGCGCGCCAGGCGCTCGGAAAAGATTATGACGCACTCTCATTCGCCGAGGAGGACGCGGGCGGCGGCGGCGCGAGGACGGTGCGTGCGGCGCCCGAGATCTTTGGCGACGCGATCGTGGCGCGGAAAGATTCCGGAACGAGCTATCATCTGGCTTCCGTCCACGATGATGCGCTTCAGGGCGTGACGCACGTCATCCGCGGCGAGGACCTTCGCGCCGCCGCGCATCTCCATCGCCTTTTGCAGACGCTGCTCGATCTTCCGTCGCCGATCTATCGCCATCATCGTCTGATTACGGATGAAACTGGAAAACGCCTCGCCAAGCGGGACCGGGCAGCGACGCTGACGGCGCTGCGGGAGAGCCTGGCGAAGCCGAAAGAAATTCTGGAACTCCACCCATTTTACACGTAATGCGCCAGGCGCGGTTCTAAATCGGACAGGCTTCAACGCCGAGCGCCCGAGCGCGGGCGAGCATGCGCCGAAGCGTCGACCGATCGCCGCCCGATCATAATTCATAAGCAGGAATTGACAGCGCCGACGCAGCTTCGATCAGGCGCGCATCATAGCTCGCGAGAGCGACGGTTTGGCCGCCATTCATGAGGAAGTCGATCGTCGCGAGATGGAGAGCATCCAGCGTTCGAACGGATTTCGGGAAAGGGTCAAGCGCTCGCTCAAGAACCTCCGGCGAAAGATCGATCAGAGTGACCTTGTCAAGCATCGTGAAAGCGACCGAGCGGTAGGCGGGCGTTGCTTTCTTCACATGGAGCCGATTACAGACCTCGTAAGCGAGAAGCCGGCTCGAAACGAGATCCTCGTCCCAAAGCCTCGTCGGCGGACGCTTTTCTTCACTCAGCACCTCGGCGAGCGCCACCGAGGAGTCGAGGTAGATCAAGAGTCCGCCCGATCCGCGTCGAGCTCCTTCATCAACTCATCGAACGTCATGATTCCGGGAAGCCGAGGCGGCGGCCCTGATCTTGGCGACTTGGCCGGCGTAACGACGCCGGTCCGGATCATCTCCTCCCAGCGGGCGTCTTTGCCGGTTTCGGGACGCCCTGCGCCCGGCTTCACGATTTCGGCGATTACGCGATCGCGATCAGTCACAAGGATGGTCTCCCCGGCCGCCGCAGCGCGCAGATACTCACTCAGCTTGTCCTTGAGAACTTTGACGCCGACCACTCTCATGGCCGGGAAAGTAGCTACCAGTAGCTACTTTGTCAATTACCTGTTCAGCGAAGCTGCTGAGGCCGGCGCGTAACGGTCGCCGGCGACGGCTTCAGGCGGGACCGCGCGTTCGATGGCTTCGATGTCGTCCTTCGACAGCGCCACGTCGAGCGCGCCGACATTTTCCTCGAGGCGCGAAATTTTCTTGGTGCCGGGGATCGGGATGATGTCGTCGCCCTTCGCCATGACGTAAGCGAGCGCGATCTGGCCGGGCGTTGCGTCTTTGCGCTTGGCGATTGACGCAAGCTGATCGACGAGTCTCACATTCTTTTCGAGCGCACCCGCGGCGAAGCGCGGATTGCCCGCCATCCGGTAATCGCCCTTGGCGAAATCCTTTTCGTTGCGATAGGCGCCGGTCAGGAGCCCGCGCCCGAGCGGCGAATAGGCGACGAAAGCCACCCCGAGACGGCGGCAGGCCGGGATCATTTCCGTTTCCATCTCGCGCGTCACGATCGAATATTCCGACTGGAGCGCCGCGATCGGATGCACGCGCGACGCTTTTTCGAGCGTCGCCGCGCTCACCTCCGAAAGGCCGAGCGCTTTTACTTTCCCTTCCTTGACGAGGCCCGCCATGGCGCCGACCGACTCTTCGATCGGCACCGAGGCGTCACGCCGGTGCATGTAATAAAGATCGATCTGGTCGATTTTGAGCCGCTTCAGCGACGCCTCGCAGGCCTTTCTGATATAGGCCGGATCGTTCGACAACCCGGAGACGCTGCCGTCGGCGTTCCGCATGATCGCGAATTTCGTCGCCACCACGACGTCCCTTCGACGGCGCTTCAGGAACCCGGAAAGCTGCTCTTCATTGCGCCCCGATCCGTACATGTCGGCGGTGTCGAAAAACGTAACGCCGCGGTCGAGCGCCGCATCAAGCACTTTCTCGGCCTCGGCGTTCGACAGCGCTTCGCCGTAAAATTCCGCAAGGCCCATGCAGCCAAAGCCAAGGCGCGACACGGACAGGCCGGATTTTCCGAGCGGAACTTTTTTCATATTCGATCCTATGCATTAAAATGAAGGGGCGGGACCCCTCGACAGCCTACAACACTATCACAAAAGTTCTGCCTATTTCGGAGCTTGAAAGAAGCTGCATCCAACGCTTGGGTAGGCAACCCCATCTCGTTCTTCCATACATACGAGCAATCTTTCCTCGCCGGGTCGATCCAAGTTCGGGGTCGACTCTGTCCACTCCTCTCGCCAATGAGCGGATGTCCGGCAAGATGCGTCATTGCATTCATTCTCTTGAGACCGCAAACTACGTGTGAAAACCTGCACGAAGACGAGGCCTACGTGGTTCGAATAGTTGCAGATAGCGGCATCAAAGTGCGTCACATATTTTGTTTGGCTGAACATGTAGGTGTTCGGATGCTCACGTTGAACGCGAGCGCCGTGACTTTCTTCATAATAATCCTTTCCAACCAGTTCTTTGGTCTTGAACGCTTCACGAGCCGCGTCCGGCGAAAGGCAAAAATTTGGCAGGGGCGATACGGCTGCGGTTCCGACTGAAACCAGAATCGCCGCGACGTTCGACGAAACAACAAGGAACATACTGACCCTTTGCCGCAATGGATTCTCTCATAGAGTTGCACGATTTGCGCCGAATTGAAATTGTTGACGTCCGTCTGATTTTAATGATCGGCGTGTCGTCCGCAATCATATTGGCGTGACGCGCGATGACTGGGCGCCGCGCTATATCCACACAACAAACAAGATGCCGAAATGTCGTGCAATTCGAAGTCTCGAGCAGGCTCTACAATGGCGCGTAGCGGTAGCGGCCGGTGATCGGCCACGAGAAGAGGACGTCTTCAAGTTTCGGGCCGGCGCCGATGTTGTGGACGACCATCGGCCAGCCGGAAGCACCGGCGCGGTCGGTCACGATGCCGATATGCGGCAGAAAGCCGGCGTCGCCGCGCAAATTCCAGGCGACGATGTCGCCGGGGCGATAGGCGCCGGCGTCAAGGCTCGGCGCCAGTCGATAGCCTTGCCGCGTCAGAAAGGTTTCGATGTTCGGCACGCGGCGGTGATCGATATTGGGGTCGGGCGCCGGCAATCCCCAAAGATGCGGATAGGCGGAGAAATCCGCTTTCATGTCCTCGTGAACGAGCGTCTGCAGATCGACGCCGATCGCGCGCAGCGCGCGCACGACTTCGTCGGCGCAGACGCCGCGGTCGGCGGCGACATCGCCCATCGGATAGGCGAGGCGCTCGTAGGAGGGATCGTAAACGCGCTGGCTTGTCCGCTCGATCGCGGCGGCTGAAAGGCGCGCGCCGAAGTCAGGTGTCACCCCCGAGGCCGAGAAAAGCACAAAAAGCAGCGCTGCGGCGTTCATGAAAGGATCCTGCGCTGAAATTGCGGCCCGGCAAGGGCGCGGCGGCGGCGATCTCGGGATTTCGTGAAGAGACTTTCCGGCCGGACCGCCATATTTTCACAACGACGAAGGAGCCATTCATGAAAGCAATACTTCTGCTCGCCTTGCGGGCGTCGACCGGCGCGCTGCTCATCATCTGGGGGACGATCAAGGCGATGGAGCCGACGCGCTCAATCAGCGTGTCGGAGGGCCTTTATGGCGGCGCGCTCAGCGCCGAGGCGCTGCAAATGCCGCTCGGCGTCGCCGAGATCGCGCTTGGCGCGCTGGTCGTACTCGGCCTATTCCGCCGGATCGTTTATCCGCTGCAGGCCGTCGTCCTGGTCGCGGGCGCGCTTGCGGTCTGGAAATACATCGTCGATCCGCTCGGCGCCTTTCTGCTGACGACGGAGACGCGGCAATATCTGTTCTTCCCGTCGCTGACGGTCGCCATCGCCGCGCTGGTCATTCTGGCGTTCCGGGAATTCGACACGCTCGCCCTCGACCGCGCGCTGTCCCGCGAGAAGCCGCGAATTTCGGCGGGATGAGACCCGGACGGGCTGAACTCCAGGCTGAAAGCCGCTGAATTTTTTAGCGATCGTTCCTATATTGAGCGCTCAAAGGAGTGCGCCAATGCTTCGCGACCACCCGATTGCCGAAAACGATGCGATGGACCCCGTGTCGTTCATCCTCAACATCATCTGGCTGGTCGCCGGCGGCGCGCTCGCCGCGTTCGGATGGTTTGTCGCCGCCCTGATCATGGTCGTCACCATCATCGGCATCCCGTTCGCCCGGGCCGCGTTCGACAATTGCGTCTACTCCTTGTGGCCGTTCGGCGTCCGCGCCGTCGATCGCGACAGGCTTTACGGCGAAGATATCGGCACCGGGCCGCTCGGCTTTCTCGGCAACATCGTCTGGTTTGTCCTCGCCGGCTGGTGGCTGGCGCTCGGGCATCTCGTCGCCGCGCTGGCGCTGGCGATCACCATCATCGGATTGCCGTTCGCGTGGGCGCATCTGAAGCTTGCCGGCTACGGCCTGTGGCCGATCGGCCGCTCGGTCGTCAGGCACGACATCCGGTAGCAGGGCGCAGGTGGCGGGTTGCAGAGGACTCCCCGCAACCTGCAACCTGATTCCTGCAACCTATCGTTCAACGATCGGCTGAAAGCCGCCGAAAATCACCCGCTTGCCGTCGAACGGCATCGGATTTTGTTCCGGCTGCATGCGCGGGTCTTCCATCATCTTCTTCATGCCGGCGTCGCGCGCCTCGCGGGTTTTCCATTCGATCCACGAAAAGACCACGGTTTCATCCGGCTTCTTCTGCACCGCCATCGGGAACGAGGTGAGCTTGCCGTCCGGCACGTCGTCGCCCCAGCATTCGGTGATCTTCACGGCGCCGCATTCCTTCATGACATCGGCCGCGACCTCCGCGTGCTTGCGGAACGCGTCCTTCTTGTCGGTCGGCACGGCGGCGACAAATCCGTCAATATAGGCCATTTCATTTCTCCATTCTCAGGTTGGTATCGCTTCATCCCGAGGAGCAAAAAATCCCTTCGCCCTTGGTGACGCCTGCTCCTCAGGGTGAGGGGATTTTTTGCGTCACGAAAGATCGGGCCGGCAGTCATCGGTTATAGGCTTCCTTCAGTCTGGCGATGTCGATTTTCTTCATCGTCATGATCGCCTCCATGACGCGCGCCCCGCGCTTTGGTTCCTTCATCATCTCGTCGATTCCGTCCGGGACGATCTGCCAGGACAGCCCGAAGCGGTCCTTCAGCCAGCCGCACTGGCTTTCGGCGCCGCCATTGGCGGTAAGCCGCGTCCACAGGCGGTCGATTTCCTGCTGTGACTCGCAGACGGCGACGAGCGACGCCGCTTCCGACAGCTTGAAATGCGGCCCGCCGTTCAGCGCGGCGAATTCGGCGCCGTCGAGTTCAAAGCGCGTCAGCATCGCGGTTCCGGCGGGCATCGGCGGGGGGCCTCCGCTCACCGGCTCGCCATAGCGCAAGATGCTTAGGACTCGCGAATTGGGAAACAGCGAGACGTAGAAATTCGCCGCCTCTTCGCCGTCGTCGTTGAACCACAGGCACGTCGAGACACGTTGTTTGACAGTCATCTGCGTTCTCCTCCCTGTTTGACCCAGGTTATTTCGCGGCAACTTTCGATCGCGCCTCGTAGGCGCGAAAGACCGACAATTGCGCCTCGAGCGCGCGCTTGAACGCGGGACGGGCAAGGCACCGATCGAGATAGGCGGCGAGTTTCGGCCGGCTTGAAATGAGGTCGGTGTCGGTGTGATGCGCCTCGCGCAGGACGGTCGCCATGGCGAGATCGCCGACGCTGAACGCGCCGTCGAGATAGTCGTTGTCGCCAAGCGCGTCCTCAAGCTTGTCGAGCCGCGCGCCGAGGAATTCGAGAAGGCTCGGGCGGCGCAGTTTCGCCCATTCCTCGTCTCTGGAAAAAAAGTTGACCAGGAGTTCGAGCTCCCAAGGTTCGATCGAGTTCAGCGCCGCGAACAGCCAACTGATCGCCCGCGCCCGGCGTTGCGGGTCGGCGGGCAGCAGCTTTTCATCCTTCCCGGCGAGGTGCAGCAGGATCGCGCCGCTTTCGAAGATATCGACGCCGTGATCCGAGATGACCGGCACCTGTCCCCAAGGCTGTTCGCGATAATAATCCGCCGGCCTGTCGGCGACGTCGATGAGCCGTTCGGCATAGGCGAGGCCCATTTCCTCACACGCCCAGCGCGGCCTCAGATCGCGCACATATCCTTGAGCGAAGTCCGGCACCCACGAGAAGGCGGTGATGGTGAGTTTTGCATTCTGATTTACGGGCATGACAAACCTTTTCGCGTTGGATGGGTTTTTGTGCGGACGTGAACGCTAGTCCGGAATTTCCGCTTCGACGAGCCTGGCGAGCAGCGTCAGCGATTCCTGCCAGCCGAGATAGCAGGCCTCGGCCGGGATGGCGGCGGGAACGCCCGACTGCACGATGTCGATTTCGGTCCCGACGGACGTCTTTTTCAGGGTGACCTCCGTCTTCATTTCGCCGGGAAGATCCGGATCGTCGAAGGCGTCCGTATAGAGAAGGCGCTCGTTCGGCGTCAGCGCGAGATATTTTCCGCCGAATGAAATGCTCTTGCCGGTCGTGAAGTTCGTGAAGCTCATCTTGTAGGCGCCGCCGACCCTTGCGTCCATTTGGTGAACTTTACCGGTGAAGCCGTTCGGCGGCAGCCACTTCGCCATGGCGTCGGCGTCGATGAAGGCGCGGTAGATGCGCTCGGGCGGCGCCCTCAGCACGCGGTGGAGGCGAATTGTGTTTCCAGACATCATGCGTTTCCTTTTGCGTAGTCGGGCATCGCTTTCTTGGCGGCGGCGCGGATCTCTTCGACCGTCATCGTCCGTTGCGGCGTCGCAATCGACCAGCGATGGCCGAACGGGTCTTCGACCATGCCATAACGGTCGCCCCAGAATGCGTCTTCCGCCGGCATCACGACTTTCGCGCCCGCGTCTTCGGCGCGCTTGATCGCCGCGTCCGCGTCTGGCGAGCCGAGATGCAAGGTGACGGGCGTTCCCTTCAGCGCTTTCGGACCGAGCATTCCCCATTCCTTGTTTTCATCGACGAGCATGACCGTCGCGCCGTCGATCGACACCGCGGCGTGGATGATCCTGCCGTCGGGCCCTTCGATCCGCGTCAATTCGGTCGCGCCGAATGCTTGTCTGTAGAAATCGATCGCTTTCGCGGCGCCGTCGACGACGAGATGCGGGGAAAGCCCGCTCTTGCCGTCTGAAGGTGTTTTGGTCATCTCGGTTCTCCTTTGCTGCTATGGATGATCAGGATCTCGGTTTTGGCGGCGAGCCGCTCGCCCGCGAGAACACATGCCCGTGAACGGTGGAGCGTCATGATGTTCTTCCTTTTCTCTTTCGGTGAAACAACAGTTCGACATAGCGCCGCAGGTGGTCGATGCAGTCGAGCGCGACGCCCTCCTCGCCTTTTGCCTTGGCGAGAATGAATGCGCCCTGGATGGTCGCCTGCGTATAAAGCGCAAGGCTCTTTGCCGTCCATGTTCCGTCTACGCCGTATTGCTTGATCGCCGCCGCGATGTCGGCTTCCAGTGTTTGCGCGTGGCCGCCGATCGAGCGCCAGCAGGCGTCGCGGATCCCTTCCGACGCGCCATAGGCCTCCTGCACCATGGTGCCGACAAGGCAGGTGAAATCGGGGATGTCGCCAGCGACGAGATCCTTGCGAAAATCTATATAGGCAAGAAGGCGGTCGAGCGGATCCTCATGCGCGTGGTAAGGCGCGGCGGCAAAGAGGGTGTCCGTCGTTTCCGACCAGAAATCCGCGGCGGCGACGCCGAGCGCTTCCTTCGATTTGAAGTGATGGAAAAAGGCGCCCTTGGTGACGCCCGCGGCGGCGCAAAGATCGTCCACCGATGTAGCAGAATAGCCCTGCGCCCGGATCACGCCGAGGGCGGCGTCGAGGAGTTTTGCGCGGGCGTCCGGTTTCATATGTTTGACATACCAACCGGTTGGTATGTTGTCAAGCCCTCCGTTTCCGCCATCAAACGCGAAAAGCCGCGCCTTTGAAACTCTGGGGCGCGGGTTCTCGTTATCGCGGAAGCGTCAGAGCGGGCGCAATTAATCCGCATTGGACACGAACCTCGTTCCGTCATGCTGACGAAAGTCAGCATCCAGAGCCGCGAGGGCCTTGCTCGCCATTCTGGACCCCGACTTGCGTCAGGGTGACGTCGTCCTCGATTCCGAGATATTGCTCTTTGCTCTGATCCGCACCCGCCCTACGATCCGTGCCCGGAGCGATCATCCGGGCTGCGCTTGCTGTCACGTGGCGGGGAATATCGGGCACGACAAAGCGCGCAAGCCGGACCATTCGCCAACGTTAACGCCAGCCAATTAAGTGCACTGTTTTCACCGTAATCCCGTATCCCCTTCACCGCCGGCGCCGCTCCCGTGGGCGTCGAGATTTAATGGCCTTTCCATAAAACACTATCAAAAACATTACAATTACAGTTGCCGGGACCATAGTGATAAACGGCCCTGCTTTTGCTTTCGCTAATATAAATGGAAGCACTACAGCGAAGAACGAAAATAACATTGCCGCCTCCGCAATCACAGCGGCCAACGGAAGTCGTCCCCGCAAAATTCGCTCGAGAAATGACATGCTACCGCGTCCGTTCCCGTTCTTCGACTTTTGGCGGCGGAGGCCTTGCGGCATCGCCCTGTTTGTTGATTTGCGGTTTGACCGCAGTTTCGCTTGACCTTGGAGCGCTCTCCTTCTTGCTTGCGGTGCTCCCGGCCTTTGGTGAGCCTCTGCTTTCACCGCGCGCACTTGATGCTTTCGACGAGTTATACCAGCTTTCGTTGACGGTCACGCACGCGCCCAATCGCGCAGCCCGATGGACATGATGCGCCACGGCTCGCTCATAAGCCGGTTCCAGGCGAAGCAGCAGTGAACCGCGCCGGGTTTGCCGGAGGCCATTTTCTTTGAGAGAGTGGACCTATGACAGACAAACAGCAAAGACCAAATTATTCGCCTGAGGTGCGTGAACGCGCGGTTCGTATGGTTGCCGAGCACGGCCGGGAGCACGCCTCGCAGTGGGCGGCGATCGTGTCGATTTCGGCCAAGATCGGGTGCGCCCCTCAGACACTTCATGGCTGGGTGGCGCAGGCTGAACGGAATGCCGGCAAGCGGGCGGGACCGAACACCGAGGAGCGCGAACGGATCAAGATGCTTGAGCGCGAGGTGAAGGAACTGCGTCAGGCGAATGAGATCCTCCGCAAGGCGTCCGCATATTTCGCACAGGCGGCGCTCGACCGCCGACCGAGGACATGATCGCGTTCATCGACGATCATAAAGAGGCTTACGGGATCGAGCCAATTTGCAGGGTTCTGCCAATTGCCCCATCGACCTATCATGAGGCGGATGCGCGGCGGCGTCGACCCGAGCTCAAGCCGCCGCGCATCCGCCGGGATGAAGCGCTGAAGCCGGAGATCCTTCGGGTCTTCAACGAGAACTTCGCCGTCTACGGCGCCAACAAGGTCTGGCGCCAGATGCGGCGAGAGGGCTTTGACGTGGCGCGTTGCACCGTCAGGCGCTTGATGAAAGCATTGGGCCTGCAGGGCATTATCCGCGGCAAGCCGCATCGCACGACGTACAGCGACAAGTCGGCGCCATGCCCGCTTGACCAGGTGAATCGCAACTTCAAGGCTCCGGCGCCGAACAGGCTCTGGGTCTCGGATTTCACCTACGTTTCGACCTGGGCGGGCTTCGTCTATGTCGCCTTCGTGATCGACGTGTTCGCCCGCCGCATCGTCGGCTGGCGGGTCAGCCGGACAGCGCATGCGGGCTTTGTGCTCGATGCCCTCGAACAAGCGTTGCATGATCGAAGACCTTGCTCTGGCAGCGGCCTGGTTCATCACTCCGATCGTGGCAGC
>JBGTLL010000004.1:0-25257 GCA_041744115.1 Parvularculaceae bacterium
GACGCCGCGCGTCGCCGGGCGGCTGCTCCGCCGCGTCCGCGATGTGGCGACCGTCGAAGGCGCGAAGTTGATCGACCGCACCGTCGCCGATCTTGCCCTGAAGCGCCTCGAAATCGACGGCCTCGGTCTCGACCCGCTTGACCGGCGCTATCTTCGTCTGATCGCCGAGCATTTCGGCGGCGGCCCGGTCGGCGTCGAAACGCTCGCGGCGTCTCTGGCTGAATCCCGCGACGCGGTCGAGGACGTCGTCGAGCCGTTTCTCCTCCAATGCGGCCTCATCCAGCGCACGCCGCGCGGGCGTGCGCTGTCGCAAAGCGCGTGGAAGCATCTCGGGATCGCCGCGCCAAGGAGCGCGGGCGCGGATCTTTTCGGGAAGTAGGTATTCAGCAAACGGAGCATTTTGCAGCGGCCTCCATACCAGCAACGTCTTCCCCGCGCTCCTCAAGGCCTGACCGAAAACTATTCTCGCAAACACGGGTCAATAAACGCCGTCACCCCGGGGCCGCGTGTCTTCACGCGGAACCCGGGGTCCATTTCGCAACGATTCCCGTGTTGCGCGATGGATAGCGGGTTCCGCCAAGAGGCGGCCCCGGAATGACGCTGCCGGAATTTGCCGCATCACTTTTCGGCCGGACGCTCAGGATGAGGACTTTCTTTGATGCAAAAGGAACTGTCCTCATCCTGAGGAGCGCGCCACTTCGCGCGCGTCTCGAAGGATGGGCGACGAAGTCCGTCCGTACAGAGAGCTTCACCGGGTCTGCCGAAAGGACGCCTTACGGGCGGCAACAGGCTGGCGGTGCGGCGGGTTGTCGCAGGCGACAGGGATCTCCCGCGGTTAACCGTCTTCCGGGCTTTGCCGGCTTTCGCCAAGTCCTTGATTCAATTGATGCGCTCATCCGTATACGGTTAATCTTAACCAGGTTTGACCCCTTCCGGTCATAGTTATCCCCCTCCCCCCGGGGACCCTTATGATGCTCGTCGTCGGAGCGGGAGAGGCGTTGATCACCGTTTCAATGGCTTCGACCTGGCGCGCTGGGCGCGACGCGTTGCGTTACGGAAACGCGTCGGACCCATGCCGGCCGCAGAGCCCGGGCTTTTGAGGAAGGGTCAGAACTCTTCCGATTACGGTCGGGGCCGCCGGAACCGTAAAGCGCCGGACCCCCCGGCAGGCGGTCGTCTTCGCAAGGCGATGCGCGCGCTTGCCGGGGAAGCGCGGGACGCGGCGCGTCCTTCGTTTTTACTACCAATGGACGGACCGCGTTCCGCGCTGCCTCTCCATTTATTTCAACCTCTCGGGGAATTCGTTCCTGCGGGAGACGGCGGAGCATTGGGTGATGGAAGCGACACGTGAAAGCCGGAACCGGGAGCCGGGAAAAGAGGGCCTCTCAGGCTCCCGAATCACCGCGTTTGTGATGGCGCGCTCTGGCCGCACAACGTAAACTTGGCGCCGATGAAGTCAGTCCCACCCGCCGACGCCGCCAAAGACAACTGGGTCGATCGCTACGCCCCCGATGCGGCCAAGCCCTTTTTCCGCCTGATCCGCGCCGACCGGCCGATCGGGACCTGGCTGCTTTTATTGCCGTGCTGGTGGGGGTTGGCGCTGGGTCTTGCCGACCGCGGCGGCCGCTTGCCCGAAGCCGCCCTTTTCGCCGTCCTCTTCGCTGCCGGCGCGTTCATCATGCGCGGCGCGGGCTGCGCCTATAACGACATTGTCGACAAGGATATCGACGCCAAAGTTGCGCGCACCGCGCGCCGGCCGATCCCGTCGGGGCAGATCAGTGTGCGGAACGCCACGTTCTTCCTGATCGCGCTTTGCCTCGCCGGGCTCGGCGTGCTCGCGCAATTCAATCCGTATACGGTGGGACTTGGAATCGCTTCGCTGGTTCTTATCGCCGCCTATCCGTTCATGAAACGCATCACCTGGTGGCCGCAAGCCTGGCTCGGCCTCACTTTCAATTGGGGGGCGCTGATGGGCTATTCGGCAATCGCCGGGGAGCTTTCGCTTGCGCCGATCCTGCTTTACGGCGCGGGCGTCGCCTGGACGCTCGGCTATGACACGATCTACGCCCATCAGGACAAGGACGATGACGCGCTTCTCGGCGTCAAATCGTCGGCGCGCCGGCTGGGGTCCGGAACAACTTCGGCGCTCCTCATCTTCTATTCGATCACGATCGCGCTAGCGGCGGCGGCGGGGTTCGCCGCCGGCGCGCCTGCCCTTGTGTTGCTCCTCCTTGCAGCGCCCGCCGCGCATTTTTACTGGCAGATCCGCACACTCGACATTGACAGTCCATCGATCTGCCTCAAGGTTTTCAGGTCAAATCGCGATGCGGGCCTCCTGATGCTCGCGCCCTTGTTATTGGCGGCCATCGCGCGCGATCCTTATGTCTAGCGCTTCGGACAGAGTTGGAGACTAGGTGTCATGATCGATCGCAGAAACCTTCTGATCGGCGCCGCCGTCATTGTCGGCATCGGCGCGACGGCATGCGCGGAGGCAGAAAACATGAAAGTGGACAAGAATTCCATTCCCGATTACGACAAATGGCAGCTGTCTGAAAAGGAATGGAAAGAGCGACTCGACAAGGAGGCCTTTGCGGTCTTGCGCAAGGAAGCAACGGAGCGGCCGTTTACGAGCCCGCTCAACGAAGAGTCCCGCACCGGCGTTTTTGCCTGCGCCGGGTGCGGCTATGATCTCTTCGCATCCGAGAAAAAATTCGACTCGGGGACCGGGTGGCCGTCGTTCTTCGATGTTCTGCCGGACGCCGTCGGCACCAAGACCGATTTCAAACTGCTTGGACCGCGTACGGAGTATCACTGCGCGCGCTGCGAAGGGCATCAAGGCCATATCTTCAAGGACGGCCCCGCGCCGACCGGACTCCGGTATTGCAATAACGGCGTCGCACTGACGTTCAGGGCTGCTTGACAGGCGGCGAGGAAGCTCTTTCGCCGGCGGCGGCGGCCCCCTATCCTGCCGCCGCCGCCGCGCAAGAGAGCCAGCACATGGCCGACGAACCCCTGAAGACCCGCTTGGCGGGGCGCAACCCCCGCCGCACAATGATCCAGCTCGTGATAGCGAGCGTCGTCGTCGGCGCCTTTCTCGCCTTCTGGGGCCTTTCTCCCGGCGAATTCTGGAGCGGCGTTTTCAATTTCGTCAAAGGGATCGTCGGCTGGCTCGGCGATTCGGTCGGCGAGATCGTCGTCAACCTGCTCACCTATCTTCTCCTCGGCGCCGCGATCGTCATTCCTTTGTGGCTCGTCGCGCGGATGCTGAGCGGCGGCGGCGGGCCGGCAAAAAAATGATTTCAACGGGCATTTCCGGCGGCGAGCAACGCTTCGAGGCGCGTCATATAGACGATGAAGGCTTCGCGCCCGGCGGCCGTCAGATGGCAGATCGTGCGCGGCTTTCTGTCCCGGTAGGTCTTCTCGACGCGCAAATAGCCTGCATCTTCAAGTTTTCGCAGGTGTACGGAGAGATTACCGTCGGTGCCGCCGACACGTCGTTTCAGTTCGTTGAAATCGGCCGACCCGGCGCCCGACAGATATGCCACGACGGCGAGACGGACGCGCCCGTGAATGACGTCATCGATTTCGCGGTAATCGAAATCACCGTTCGCCATCGGCTCAGACAATTTCGCGAGGCTCGCGCCGCATCAGCAGGACCCCCGGCAATAGCGCGCAAACGACGCTGCCGGCGGCGCCTATCAGCAGCTGGCGCCCATCGCCGACAAAATAAAGGGCCGCGATTGAAAAAATCCACGCGGCGACCGCAAACCCGCGCATCCAGGCAAGACGCGCCGCGACCGCCGTCGCATAAAATGCGATGCCGTAAAGTCCGAACGCGACCGGAAACATCAAGTCGAACAGAAAATCCGGGTCGACGCCAATCGCCGCGAACCGGCCCCGGAACGCC
This sequence comes from Parvularculaceae bacterium, assembly GCA_041744115.1. GTDB lineage: Bacteria > Pseudomonadota > Alphaproteobacteria > Caulobacterales > Parvularculaceae > Amphiplicatus. The sequence continues at coordinate 3,908 of JBGTLL010000004.1, forward strand.
AGCGCGGCGATCCACAAGAGCGAGATATAGACGCCAACAGCAAACCACGCCGCCGTCGCCGTCCGGTTGCCGATCGTCATCGCGCCGGGCTTCAGCCCAGCCCGCGGTCCAAGAACGAAGCTCGCGCCCCAGCCAATCGCCAGCGCCAGAATCCAGATCCACAGCCCGCCGATCAGCGGCAATTTGATCGCCGACGCGACTTTAAAAAAGGAGAGAAGCGCCGCGAACGCGATCACTGCGCCCCAGATGACATAGAGCATGCCGCCGACAAGCGGCGCATTGCGGCCCTCTTCCGCCATGCTCCGGACATAAGCGATCTCCCCCGCAAGATCGTCGCCCGATGTCTTTGTCATAAGCGCTCCGGCGCAACTTCACTTTAAGAATTAAAGTGCGCGGACCGCCAGCGCAACCGGATTGGGCCGGATTGCCTTCCACCCGCGCTGAAGCGGTTAGCGTGGCAAGCTGCACGCCGTTAGATTTGGCGTTGTGAGATCGGGAATTGGCGTGACCGGGATAATCGACCGCCGGAGGGTTGTCCTTGGCGCGGGCCTCGCCGCCGCGGTGGCCGGCCTTGCATCGGCCGCAACGCCGAAGCTCACCAAAATTATTCCATCGACGGGCGAAATCATCCCGGCGCTCGGTATGGGCACCTGGCGAACGTTCGATGTCGGCAATGACGCGCGAGCGCGCGCGGAACGAACGAACGTCTTGCGCGCCTTCTTCGATCTCGGCGGACAGCTCATTGATTCATCGCCGATGTATGGCTCATCGCAGGCCGTCGTCGGCGCGAGCCTTGAGGCGCTTGGCGGCGCCCGGGACCTCTTTGCGGCCGACAAGGTGTGGACGCCCGGCGGCGAGGACGGCCCGGCGCAAATCGAGCGATCGGGCGCGCGCTGGGGCGTCGCCCGATTCGACCTGCTTCAGGTGCACAATCTTGTCGATTGGCGCCGGCATCTGGAAACGCTGTTTGCAATGAAAGCAGACAGTCGCCTTCGTTATGTCGGGGTGACGACCTATTCGGGACTGCGTCACTCGGAAGTCGAAGAGATCATGACGGGTCAGCCGCTCGATTTTGTTCAGCTCACCTACAATATCGTCGACCGCGAAGCGGAGGCGCGCCTGTTGCCGCTTGCCCGTGAGCGCGGCGTCGCAGTCATCGCCAACCGTCCTTTTCGCGAAGGCGCTTTATTCCATATCGTCGAGGGAAAGCCGCTGCCCCCCGTCGCCGCCGAGATCGGCGTCACGGGCTGGGCGCAATTCCTGCTGAAATTCGCCATTTCGCACCCCGCGCTCACTTGCGCGATTCCGGCGACGCGGCGCGTCGATCATATGAAAGAGAATATGGGCGCCCTGACCGGCGCGGTCCCCAATCAATCAATGCGCAAGCGCATGGCGGACGCGTTCAGCCAGCTATAGTTACTCCGTTTGAATTGGCGCTTCGGCGACGACGCGGCCCACAGCGAAATCATAGATCAGGATTTGCCGGCCCATTGGACTTTCGACGTAGAGCGCAACCCTGTCGCCGTTGAGAGAAAGATCGGCGATACGCTCATCCTCGCCGAGCGGAATGGTATGCTGCCGCTCGCCTGCCGCCGGCGCGGCCGCCAGTGAGGCCGTCGCCGCCGGCGCCGGCTGCTTCAGCGTTTCGACTGCCGCGTACTGTGACAACGGCTCAGTTTGCGTCGCCGGCTTTCCGAACAGGGCGAGCGCGCCCATCACGACGACAATAAACACCGCCGGCATCGTGACGAAACCGATCATCATGGCGCGCGCCGGAGTTTGCGCGAACGGAGGAGAGGCGTCCGGGCGAACGGAGCCGGGGTAATTGGCCGCTCCTTGCCCGGGTATCGCTTCTTCGCTGCTTTGTTGCAGAAGGCGGAGGGCCTGGCGGCGCAACTGTTCCACGCTCCGCTGCGCTGCGTCCTCGGTCATCTTCACAAAATTCGGCTCCGACCGCGACATTTGACAGACCCTCGCCGCCCATGACATCCCGCAGCAACATGACGGACATGGATCGCCCCGCCGACTGCCGGACATTCACAGTTCGCCCAGACTATGCGGGATCAAGACTTGACAAATGGTTGGCGGACGCCGCCGAAGGCGTCACGCGCACGCGCGCCAAAGCGCTGATCGAAGCAGGCGCTGTGTCCCGAAATGGCGCTGTTTTCACCGACGTTTCGTGGAAAGTCCGCGACGGCGAGGAATATTCGCTGATCGCACCGCCGCTCACTCCGGCGATGCCCGGCGGCGAATCGATTGCGCTCGATGTTCGCCATGAAGACGACGATCTCATTGTCGTCAACAAGCCGGCGGGTCTCGTCGTCCACCCGGCTGCCGGCAATTGGTCGGGGACGCTGGTCAACGCGCTGATCGCCCATTGCGGCGCAAGCCTTTCCGGGATCGGCGGCGTTGCGCGGCCCGGTATCGTGCACCGCCTCGACAAGGATACATCAGGCCTTATCGTCGCCGCGAAAAACGACCCAACGCATCTCGCGCTCAGCAAGGCATTCTCCGTACACGACATAGAACGCGTCTATGACGCCATCGCGATCGGCGCCCCCCGACCGGCGGTCGGCGCGATCAACGCGCCGCTCGCGCGGGCGGGCGGCGACCGCAAAAAGATGACGATTGTCGGGGAAAAAAACGATCGGCCCGATCAGCGCCACGCCGTCACGCATTACCGCGTTATCGAAACCCATGGCCGCGGCCGCGCCAAACTTGCCGGCGACGCGCTCTCTTCGCTGATCGAATGCCGGCTGGAGACCGGGCGCACGCACCAGATCCGTGTCCACCTCGCTTCGATCGGTCATCCTTTGATCGGCGATCCGGTCTATGGGCGCGGCCCCGGACTCGCGGGCCTTAGGCCGGGCGATCCCGCCGCCTTACGCGCGTTGGCGATCCTCTCGGACTTCCGGCGACAGGCGCTTCATGCGCGCATCCTCGGATTTCAGCATCCGGTCACCGGCGAAGCGCTCCGTTTCGAAGCCGAGCCGCCGGCCGATTTCCGCACGCTGCGCGAAGCGCTGAAAGCGCTTTGACGGGGATCACGGAATTTTGCGCTGGGCCGGCGGAAAACTCGTGGCGATGCTTGCAACTTTACCCATAGAACGCCTGTTACCGAATAGACGCATGTCGGCGGTTCGCTTCAGGAGCCGGCATGGGAATTTGGGGCGCGCCCCACCATATTGAGGGTACATCAGCGCGCCCACGCTTTCTCCGGGCGCCTTGGGGGACCCAAAAGAGAGACGAATGGCCAAGAATATTGTTGCGGCGCCAGCCCTGACGCCTGAAGGAAGCCTTTCCCGTTATCTCGCCGAAATCCGGAAATTTCCGATGCTGGCGAAGAACGAGGAATACATGCTCGCCAAACGCTTCGCCGAGCACGCCGACCCGGAAGCCGCGCAGAAACTGGTTACCAGCCATTTGCGCCTCGTTGCAAAAATCGCGATGGGCTATCGCGGATATGGTCTGCCGATCGGCGAAGTGATTTCCGAAGGCAATGTCGGATTGATGCAGGCGGTCAAGCGTTTCGATCCGGACCGCGGCTTTCGCCTCGCGACTTACGCCATGTGGTGGATCAAGGCGGCGATCCAGGAATATATCCTGCGCTCATGGAGCCTCGTCAAAATCGGCACCACCGCGGCGCAGAAGAAGCTGTTCTTCAATCTCCGCAAGATCAAAGGCCAGATCGACGCCATCGAAGACGGCGATCTCAAACCCGATCAGGTGAAGCTGATCGCCGACAAGCTCGGGGTCGCGCAGGACGAAGTCGTTTCGATGAACCGCCGGATGAGCGGCGGCGAATCCTCGCTTAACGCCCCGCTCGGCAAGACCGATGAAGGCGGCGGCGAATGGCAGGACTGGCTTGTCGATGAAAATGCGGTCAACGCCGAGCTAAAACTCGCCAATGAAGACGAACACAGCATGCGCATGTCGCTACTCAGCGAGGCGATGGCGACGCTCAACGAACGCGAGCAGCACATCCTCACGGAGCGCCGTCTTAAGGACAATGCCGCGACTCTTGAAGACCTGAGCCAGGAATACGGCGTCAGCCGCGAGCGCGTCCGCCAGATCGAAGTGCGCGCCTTTGAAAAGCTGCAAAAAGCGATGAAGCGCCTCGACCGGGAGGCGCGAAGCGCGACGCTTGAAGCGGGTGCCGGGCTGTGAGGCGCCGCCCCTAGGTCAGGCGCGCCGGCTTTTCCAATAAAATTGCAAGCTGGTGATGGATTCGGCCTACGGCGGCGTCATTCAGGACTTCGGCGGCGTCGCCAATTTTCATGACGAATAAATTCTCGTTCAACACCCACGCTCCATCGGCCTTCAACGGGGTTCCGGTTACAAACCAGCCGGGATAGAGAACGACGGGACGAACCGGGCACTTTGCTTCGACCGTCTTAACGATCTCTGCCACGGACATTGCCGCCCGTGTTACTTGAGCAACCGCGTCTTTCATCAGCGGCGCGCCGCGTAATAGCACTTTCGTTCCGTCGTAATGCAACTTCTTGTCGCCAGCGATTGGCTTAGACAGGAATTTTGTTTCTATAACAAAGACGCCCGCCCGTGTGATCAGTAAATGGTCAACGTTAAAACCATCGCCCTGAAGATCGTGGATCACGCGCGCGCCTGTGCGCTCCATTGCCTCCAGCTTCTCGCCGACATGCTGCTCTCCGCGAAGGCCGGCGCTGACGCGCCTTATCTCGTTCAGTCTCCAGACGTATACGCCGCCGCCAATCAAAACAGCGGCGGTCAACAAGGGTTGCGTTGCAATCGGCATCAGGAGATCAACGACAAGGATAGCGATTGCGAAAAATGTTATGCCCGATGCGATCATCGCGTCGTATGCAAGATCAGACCGCCTCTCCTCCAGCGACTGCCCCGCACGGCGCCGATGTGACGGTCTGAACGGGTCTCGCAATCGAATCTTTCGGATCGCGCGATCGGCCATGCGATCAATGATGTCTGACATAGACGCCCCCGATTCAACCGACACAATTACAATGCCGCCTCATCAACTATTGATGTAAAATTCAAGTTGTCGCAACAAATATCGCTTTCATAGGCGCAAAACCGCTTGCGAAACGCGCGTCTTCCCGCCGGACCGCGCTTGGCTCAGCTCGCCATCGTCGGACAATCGCAATTTCCGGAAAGACGGCAGGCGTCCCGCCTGATATGAATTTTCTCGACCGCCAAGGGAGACCGCCATGACCGCTGCAACCGCCGACAAAGTCGCCCGCTTTCGCGCTCTTCATAAAAAAAGAGCGGCTTTCCTTTTCCCGAATTTCTGGGATGCCGGTTCCGCAAAAATCCTTGAGGGATTGGGTTTTACGGCGCTCGCTTCGACGAGTTCGGGTTTTGCGCTGACGCAAGGGCGCTCCGACTACGGGGTCACCCGGGCAGAAATCATGGAGCATTGCCGGCAGGTCTCTGCGACGGTTGATGTGCCGGTTGCCGCCGACCTCGAGAACGGCTTTGGTCCAAAGCCGGCGGATTGCGCTGAAACGATCCGGCTGGCGGTTGAGACGGGCCTGTGCGGGGGCTCGATCGAGGATTCAACCGGCGATCCGCGCGCGCCCGTCTTCGAAAAGGCCGAGGCGGTCGATCGCATCCGGGCGAGCGTCGAGGCAGCGCGCGCGGCGCCCGGCGGGTTTGTGCTGACCGCGCGCGCCGAAGCATTTCTCTATGGCGACGCGGACCTTGATGAAGTCATTGCCCGATTGCAGGCATTTGAAGAAGCCGGCGCTGACGTCCTTTTCGCGCCGGGCCTTCCCGATCTTGAGGCCGTCCGGGCAGTGTGTTCTTCTGTGGGCAACCCGGTCAACGTGCTGGTTATGCGAAAGCTTGCGCAGCGATCGATCGATGACTTGGCCGAAGCGGGCGCTGCGCGGCTGTCGCTCGGCGGCGCTCTTGCCTTTTCGGCTTATGGCGCGATGGTCGAGGCCGCTGAAAACATTCAGAAAAGCGGGCGCTTTGACGCTCTTGGCGTTCGGCGCGACGCCGTCCAATCCGTAAGCCGCATGATCGGCGATTAAAGACGCTATCTCTGGACCGCCGAAAGGATCGCCGCTGCGTTCTCCCTGGCGCCCGCGCAATCCCCATTGCTGTAAACCGAAAACACGGCGCCATAGCCGTCTTCGCGCACGATCACGCGCGCCGCGCTGGTGAATTCCCGGCTTGCTGCATAAGCGCGCGGGTCAATAGCGGTGTCGCCGATCAGGACGATCGTTCGCCGAATCCGATCAAGGCCAGCGGCGCCGAGCGAAGATTGCCTGATTTCCTTGACAAACTTCCCCTGCGCAGTCGCGGCCGCCATTGTCAGCGCAACGGTTTCGTCAAATGCGTAAGCGCTTTTGACGCAGATTTTGCCGTCCTCATTGTCAATGCGATGTTCGCCACGATCGGTCGATGCAGGCTTTGCAAAAAGGGCCGCTGCAGCGACGGCGGGGATGGCGACGGAGCCGTGATGGAAAGCGGCCGCTGGCATGCTGCGTTCTCCAGGATCAGTCCGGTCAGCCGGACTTTCGGTAAGAGAGCTTACGCCCCATGATCTGGTTTTCGCAATTACGATGTCGTCATTGCTTCAAAACGCCACGCGCATCGCCTAGCGGCCCAAGGATGTCCACGGCCCCTCGATCGCCAGTGTCACGCCCGGCGTCTGGATGTTAACGAACATCACCGACAGGTCCGGCGAAAAACACGCCCCGCAGAATTCGCTCTTCGCCGGGTCCGCATTGCGGGCGAGATCAAGAATTTTTCCCGCGGGCGTGAGTGCGCGCAGATATTGATCGCCAAGCCCGTCTTCGCAAAGAATGAGATCGCCTCCGGGAGACACCGCGACGTTGTCGCAAAGGTCGAGGACATCGGCGCCGGGGGATTCGTAGATAAGCGTCAGCGAACCGGCGCTCTTTGTTTCGCGACGGCGCCCTTCGTCCTTCGACGGTCTGTAGCGCCAGACCTGGCCGGTTCGCGAAGGCCCGCCTTGCGTGCAATTGAAATAGACGGCGCCTTCTTCCCCGGGCCGAAGGCCGAAATCCATGCCCTCGCCCCGGCAAAAGCGCGCGGCGCCGGCGGCATGCCCGCGCAGGCGCAGATCGCCGGCCGGCGATTCGACCTCATCAAGATCGATCCATTCGACCTCAAAGCTTTGACCGACGTCAACGCCGCCCGGCCCGGTCGATCCCCAGTCGATCGGCCAATTGCGAAGGTCGGCGGATTTCCAGCCGCTCACGGCGAGCGCCTGAAGCCTGCCGCCTTTGTCGAGTTTCTTTCGGCGTTCCGGCAGAAAGCGGTAGAAGAGGCCGTCGAGGGCGTCCTCGGTCATGTACACGATGTCCCTACGCGGATCGATGGCGGCGGCCTCATGGGCAAAGCGCCCCATTGCTTTCAGAGGCGCGGCATCGACGAGCCCCGTTGCGGAAGCAGGCACTTCAAAGACAAATCCGTGCGGCTTTCCCGCGCCGTCTGCTTGCGTAATCGGCGATTCTTCGCAGCTCAGCCATGATCCCCAAGGCGTTGCACCGCCAGCACAATTGCCCGTCGTGCCGGCAAGGCTCAGAAAATCGCGTTCGAGGCGTTTGGCGCGGAGGTCATAAATCAGCGTCGTCACGCCGCCAAGAAACGGAGTTCCGTCAGCCTTGCGGTCATAGAGCTTTGACGCGGCGAGTTTGTTCGCGAGCGGATCATCCGCGCCGAACGGCCCGCCATCGAGAGTGTCGGGCCAGTTCTCATGATTGCGAACAAGAATGCACTTGTCCTTGTCATCCGGATGCGGAAAGCAGGCCATGCCGTCGGGGCGCCCCGGCCGCAGGAAACCATCCGACATGACGCGGCCGGTTCGCGATACAAGTGTGTAGGAGAACCCGTCGGGAAGATCGACCAGACCATCCGGATCCGGCTTCAAGGCAAGACCCGCGTTGGCGCTGGCCGCGCGCGCGGTCGATCCAAAAAGCGGTAATGCCGCGTAGCTGATCGCCGCGGCTTGCGCCGACTGAAGAAAGAATCGCCTCGAGATCGCCATGGAGTCCTCCGGGATTGCCGCTGCACTATTACGAACGCCGTACCCGCCGTAAGGCTTATAAAGGTCAGGCGAGCCACGGACGAGATGAATGGAACATCGCCCTACAGCCGGATGACATATTCCTTGCGTGTGGTTTCGACGACTTCCCAAATTCCCTGAAAGCCTGGCCGCAAGATAATACTGTCGCCCGCGGCAAGGCGGACGGAAGCGCCGCCCTCGTCGGTGACGATCGATACCCCGGAAAGAATCCGGCAATACTCCCACTCGGAATAGACGATGCGCCATTTGCCGGGAGTCGATTCCCAAACTCCCGCATAAAGCCCGTCAGGCTGTTCCTCGATATTCCAGGTGCGAAATTGCGGATTCCCCGAAATAAGGCTATCGGCCGCTGGCGCGCCTGTCTCAGGTTCGGCATCTTCGGTAGCGAATTTGAGGCTCCGCACTGTCATCGCCAACAAAAATTCACGCCTCATTCGAATGCTTCTTGAACTCGATCCGCGAGATCGCGCGGCAGTGGACTTCGTCCGGGCCGTCGGCGAGGCGCAAGGTTCTCAGCGATGCATAAGTGCGCGCAAGTCCAAAATCGCTGGTGACGCCGGCGCCGCCATGCGCCTGAATGGCGTCGTCGAGGATCTTCAGCGCCGCGCGCGGCGCGGCGACCTTGATCATCGCGATTTCCGCCTGCGCCGCCTTGTTGCCGACGGTATCCATCATCCACGCGGCTTTCAGCGTCAAAAGCCGCGCCATTTCAATGTCGATACGCGCTTCGGCGACGCGCTGTTCCCAGATCGAGTGCTTGTAGATCGGCTTGCCGAACGCCTCGCGCGTCAAAATGCGCTTCACCATTTTTTCGAGCGCAACTTCAGCCGCGCCGATCGTCCGCATGCAATGATGAATGCGGCCAGGCCCGAGGCGGCCTTGCGCGATCTCGAAGCCACGCCCTTCGCCGAGAAGCATGTTCTCCTTCGGCACACGGACGTTTTCTAGAACGACTTCCATGTGCCCGTGCGGGGCGTCATCGTAGCCAAAGACCGGGAGATGGCGGACGACTTTCACCCCCTGGGCGTCGGCCGGTACAAGGATCATCGACTGCTGAAGATGTTTCTCCGCGCGCTTGTCGGTCTTACCCATGACGATATAGATTTTGCAGCGGGGATCGCCCGCGCCTGAGGACCACCATTTGCGGCCGTTGATGACGTAATCGCCGCCGTCGCGCCGGATATCCGTTTCAATATTGGTCGCGTCAGACGAGGCGACGTGTGGCTCGGTCATCAAAAACGCCGAGCGGATCTTCCCGTCGAGGAGCGCCGTCAGCCATTCTTCCTGCTGCGCGGCGCTCCCGTATTTCATCAAGACTTCCATATTGCCGGTGTCGGGCGCCGCGCAGTTGAAGACTTCCGGCGCAATCGAACTGCGCCCGGTCAGCTCCGCGACCGGCGCATAATCGGCGTTCGACAATCCGGGGCCGAATTTCGGATTGGTGTGAAACATGTTCCACAGTCCCGCGGCCTTCGCCTTTTCTTTTAGCTCATCGATTATCGGCGGCACTTTCCACCGGCCTTCGCCCGGCCCGAAGGCCTGATGCTGGCGCTCGTAGATTTCATCGCCCTCGTAAACATGCTTCTCCATGAAGGACGACACGCGGGCGAGATAGCTCTTTGCAATCGGCGAATAAGCAAAATCCATGGCAAGCTCCTTTGGCCGCAGGCATGATACCTCACCGCCGGTCAGGTAAAAGGCCGCTCGGCAGCGCCTTGGAGGAGCCTGGATTGCCCGACCGCTTCATCAATGAGACGACGTTTCTCATTCATGCCGATCTCAAGCGGGCGCTGGCCGTGAATGCACGCCGGCCGTTTGTGCTGGGAATCGCTGGTGCGCAAGGATCTGGAAAAACGACAATCGCGCGCGTGCTGAAAGGCCGGCTCGGCGGCGCAGGGCTGCGCGCGGCGCATCTGTCGCTCGACGATTTCTATTACAGCCGCGCTGCAAGACGGAGCCTTGCCGCTCGGGTAAGCCCGCTGTTCGTGACGCGCGGGCCGCCGGGAACCCATGACGTCGCATCGGCGCTATCAATATTGGCGGCGGTGAAGGCCGGCGCCGGAACGCTGGCGCCGGTTTTCGACAAGGGGCAGGACGAGCCCTTGCCGCGCGAGCGCTGGCCGGTGCTTCCGCCAAGTCTCGACATCGTCATCTTCGAAGGCTGGTGTCTTGGCGCAAAAGCGCAGGAAGACGCCGCGCTGATCCAGCCGCTCAACACGCTCGAACGGACATTCGACGCCGGCGGCGGATGGCGGCGAGCCGTCAACGACGCGCTGGAGGAGGATTATCAGGATCTTTTTACCGGAATCGATCGGCTCGTTTTCCTGCGCGCGCCCTCGTTCGACGCCGTACGCCGCTGGCGAACCGAGCAAGAGCATGCGCTCGCGGATTCTGGCGACCGCTATCTTCCGGGATTGATGTCAGACGAGGAGATCGCGTTCTTCATCCAGCATTTCGAGCGCCTGACTCTTTGGGCGATGGAAGATCTGCCGCATCGCGCCGCCATGACGCTGCATCTTGACGAGCGCCGTCGCGTCATGAGCGCGACCAGGAAATCGTAGGTCAGGCGGCCCGAATCGGCGCGAGGGGAGCAATCAATGCCAATCTGATTTCAGCCTTGGCGCCGTGACAAAAAACAGCGCCGCCGCCGCCACATAGAAAATGGCGCCGGACATGATGGCATAGCGCAGCGATTCGTCGCCAAATCGTTCCGCAAACGCGTCGGAGAGTAAGCCGACGACAAGGTTTCCGAGCCCGATTCCGATCAGATTGTTGATGAACAGAAAAACGGCGGACGCAGTCGCGCGCATATTTGGCGCAACGAGGTGCTGAAAAGCCGCGATCACCGGGCCGATCCAGACGAGGCTCAGAGCTTGCAAAAAAATGAACGCCGCGAACACTGCCGCCAACGAATCCGCAAGAACGCCTGCAAAGAAGAATGGCAAAGTTGCGGCGAATGAAACCGCCGGCACAATTGCATACATGGATTTCCGCGCGGGCCCGAACCGGTCTGCAAGGGCGCCGCCGATCGCAATGCCCGCGGTGCCGCCAATGAGGAGGATCGCGCCGTAGAAATAAGAGGCGAAAAGGACGGGGCTGGCGTTCGCAGGAATTAAAGCGGCCGGCATCCAGGCAAAGAACGCCGGCAGTTGTTCGCCAAAGCTTCGCACAAAAAATGAGGGCAGCCAGAAGATCAGACCGTAGCCCATCATCGATGAGCACGCAGCGCCGAAAGAAAGGCCCCAAAAACTCGGCTTCGCCGCGAGCGACTTTACGACGTCGCCGATGCGGGCTGGCGCACTTGGCGTCCCGTCGCCGTCGAGCCCGCCCCGCACCGGCTCGCGCATTGTCAGGCGGAAAATTGGCGCGATGAGCAGGCCTGCAAGGCCGACCAGAATGAAAGCCGAGCGCCAATCAAGATAGCTTGTCAGGACGCCCCCAAGAATAATTCCGAGCGCCGACCCGACCGGAATGCCGAACGAATAAATGCTGAGCGCGCGCGCCCGCTGGTTTGGCGGAAAATAATCGGCGATCAGCGAATAGGCAGGGGCGACGCCGCCAGCCTCGCCGACCCCGACGCCAAGGCGCGCGACAAAAAGCTGAACAAAATTCTGGGCAAGACCGCACGCCGCCGTCATCGCGCTCCATGTCGCCAGCGCCACGGTCATGATCCACACCCGGTTCGAGCGGTCCGCAAGCAGCGCGATTGGAATGCCAAGGAATGTGTAGAAAAGCGCAAAGGCGAGCCCGCCCATCAGGCTCAGTTGGGTATCCGAGAGCGCAAGTTCTGCCTTGATCGGAACGGCGAGAATGCCGACGATCTGGCGATCAATGAAATTGAAGGTGTAAACAACGACGAGAATAAAGAGGACCCACGCGCGGTAGGCGGGGGAATATTTCGGATTGTTCGCCCCTGATGTCATTCCGCGCGCAAATCCAGGTCCTCGAGAAACGCTGCGACATCCGCGGCCGATCGCGCAGCCGCTTCCTCCTGCGGAACATGGCCGACGCCGTCATAGACGAGGAGCTTTGCATTCGGGATCGCCCGCGCCATCCGGTCGCCCTGATCGACGGCGATAATTGCGTCATCGGCGCCCCAGAGAATGAGCGTCGGCGCGACGATCGCCTTCAGCGCCGGTTCTGGATCTGGAAGCGAGAATTCCTCGATCGACTGGATGAAGGCGTCGCCATTTCCTTCGACGCGCATCATGTCCCCGACCCGGCTGATGACGGCCGGTGCTACCTTGGCGTCGTCGCCGTAAATGTTCGCGAGCGATATCGCGACGCCGGCTTCCGGCGCCGTCTTCAGAAAAAGCGCCATCGGGGGCGGCGGCGACAGCGGCGTGTCGGCGACGCCGTTCGTCGGAAAGGCGCCGGGCGATACGAGGATGAGCGCGGCGACTCTTTCAGGCGAATTTGCCGCGAACCGCCACGCCGCAAGACCGCCGAGCGAATTGCCGCCGACAATCGCCCGTTTGACGGCAAGCGCGTCCATCACCTCACCGACGAAGGCCGCGCGTTCTTCCGGGGAATAGCGCCGCAAAGGATCAGGCCCTGAAAGTCCATGCCCCAGAAGATCGAACCGGATCACGCGATAGTCGGATTTCAGCGCCGCCGCCCACGCGTCCCAAGTTTCAAGACTGTAGATAAAGCCGTGCATGAGGACAATCGCGGGGGCCTCCGCCGGCCCTTCAATGCGCACACGGACATTCGCGCCGGCGATTTCCATCATCCGGTCGTCGGCGGTGAGGTATGGCGAAGCGGCCGCGGACGCGGCGCGCTCGGACGCCAGGTAGTAATAACCGCCCGCCCCCGCCGCGACCGCGACAAGAATGAAAAGGAATTTTTTCAGCAACAGATTCCCCCGCGCGGCGACGGCCGCTTTTCGCTTCCTGCCACAAAAGATCGGCGCGAGCGACCCGGATACGCTGACCGCCCGCGCCCACAGGGAGGACCGTTTCGCGTCAGAAGGCCAGCTTGATCGTGCCGAACACCTGGCGCGGATTGCCGTAGAACGCGGTTTGAACGCCAGTTGCGCCGAGCGGCGCATTGCCGAACTCCGGCAGCGCCGTCACGAAATCGTAGCCGGCGACAATGTATCGCTTGTCGGTCAGGTTCGTTCCATGGACGCCGAGCGACAGGCCGCCTCCATCCGTCGTCCACGAAAGGCCGGCGTTCAAAAGGCCATAGCCCGGCTGGTCGATTGGCGAGCGGAAGTTGAACTGGCTCGTCTCGCTCTTGTAGGAGAACGACGTATAGAGATTAAGTCCGCCGTCGCCAAAGAGATGCAGCGGCCGGTCGTAGGAAAGCTGGGCGAAGGCGCTGGTGTGCGGCGTGTTCTGGAACACCGCGACATTGGTAAGGTCTGGCGGCGGCGTGCCGCGCCCCAGATATTCGTCGAACTCGGCGTTGATGAAGCCGAGCGCGAACTGGAAGGAGAGACCGTCGCCGGCCGAAAGCCAGTCCTCGGCGACAGTCACGTTGCCTTCCCATTCAAAGCCCCAAAGGCTTGCCGAGGCGGCGTTCGTGGTGACGCCGGCGAAAGTATCGGCGACGCCGTCGCCATTAGTGTCGACGCCGAACGAGCCGGGGATCTGTACGTCCTTGTAGTCGCTCATGAAAAACGCGGCGTTCGAGGTCGCCCGTCCGCCGCCGAGAACACTCTTCAAGCCGATTTCATAGGTGAGGATTTCCTCCGGCTGGAACAGGCAGAACGTGCGCTGGTCGTCGGGGTCAAGCGCGCCGGGAACCATGTCGCCGTCGATGTCGGGCGCCGACGAGGCGACGCAGCGCGGATCGAACGAGCCGCCCTTGAAGCCCTTGGCGTAGGAGACGTAGGTCGTGTGGTCGTCGTTGATCTTCCAGCTGACGCTCGCGCGCGGGCTGAAATCCTCGAAGTCGGCGTCGGCATTGAGATTGGTTTGGGTCAGGAAGGGCGGCCGCAACGCGCCGCCGAAGGTCGGGGAAAGGCCGCCGAGATAAATTTCACGCCGCAGGAATATCGACCGCTCGTCTTCTGTGTAGCGTCCGCCGAGCGAAACCGCGAGCCGGTCGGTCAGGTCGTAGGTGAAATCTCCGAACACCGACCAGGTGCGCGTGTCGACATCGGCCGACGTGAAGACGTTCAATGCGCCACCGCTTAAGAGCACGTCAAAGGAGGTCAGGCCGTTTGCGGCAAGATAGTAAAAACCGAATAGGCCGCTGAGGCGGTCCCCTTGGTAAATCGCCTGGAATTCCTCGCTGAACTGATGGTTCTCATAAAGTCCCGGAACGTCGAGATCGACCACCGGCAGCGAGTCAAAATCGATCGGCGTATCGGTCTCGTCGTCGCGATAGGCGACGATATTCTTGAAGGTCAGCGTGTCGGTCGCGGCGAACTCGACGACGTTCGACAGCCCGCGCGTGCGGACATGCTGTTCGGGCGTGTTCAGCCCGCTGCGCGTGTCGTAAACGTTTTCGAGCACAGGGAAGCCGGCGAACGGCAAGAGCCGGTGACCCTGTTTCGGGTCGGAATTATCCTCCGTCCAGTCGCCGGCGAAGCGGATCGATAGAACGTCGCTCGGCTCCCATTCGACGGAAGCGCGCGCCGCAAGGATATTCTTGTTGTAGTTTTCAACCCCGGCGATGTTGAGGTTGTCGCCAAAGCCGTTGCGCGTCAGATACGCAATCCCGCCGCCGAGCCTGAGATCGCCAATGCCGGAATCGGTTGCGATCGGCAGGCTGAACGTTCCAACGGCGTCGAACTGCCCGTAATTCCCGCCGGTCAGCTTGAGGCTCGCGGAGGGATCGTCCGAAAGCCGGCGCGTCACGTATTTGACCGCGCCGCCAATCGTATTGCGTCCGTAGAGCGTTCCCTGCGGCCCGCGGAGGACTTCGATTCGCTCGACATCGTAAATGTCGAGAAGCGCCGCCTGCGGACGATTGAGATAGATGTCGTCGATATAAATGCCGACGCCCGCTTCGAAGCCGGCGACCGGATCTTGCTGGCCGACGCCGCGGATGAAGGCGGAGAGCGTCGTGTTCGAGCCGCGCGTCGTCTCGAGCGTCACGTTGGGCGTGATGTCGCCGATGTCAGTCAGATCGACCGCGCCCATCGATTCAAGCTTGTCGCCGCTGAATGCGGACACCGCGATCGGAACGTCTTTCAGCGACTCCTCGCGCCGTCGAGACGTGACGACGACCTCGTCGTCATAGGCGCCGGCCTCGCCAGTTTGCGCGAAAGCCTCTGGCGCGCCAGCCGTCAAAGCAGCGATCGACGAGAAACAGCATGCCCACGCCCGCCGGAAGCCGATCGCCGGCCCCTTGATTTTTCTGATCATGACTACCCTCCCTGAACGCATTCTGGGGCAGTTTATGACGCCGCCCACGCGTCCAACATGACAGGGCCGATCGCCGGAGGTGGGCATTTTCGCTCAATTTGATCTTTTGCCCCGCTGAGCGAACTCCTTGGGCGTCACGCCATTCCACGCTTTGAATGCCCGATTGAAGCTGCGGAATTCCGAAAATCCGAGTTCCTCTGCGACTTCGGTCAGCGCGAGACGTTTCTGCAGCAATTTCTTGGCCGCCTCATTCAACACCTCCTGTCGAAGATCGCGAAAGCTTGCTCCTTCTTCTTCGAGCCGGCGGCGCAAGGTCGCCGTGCTGACGCCTAGAAGCGCCGCAATCCGCGTCTGATCGATGACGCCGCGGCCAAGCGCGGTTCTGACGAAATCCTCCGTTTGATTGATCGGGCCGTGACGCGCGCCCTCGTCCGCCATCGCGATGATCTCCGCGTGGACGCGGGCCGCGGTCAACACTTCGGGCAGCGGCGGCGTGATCCTGGCGAGCGCCTGATCCGCGCCATAATCGATTGAACATGCAGGCGCGCCGAACCGGATCGGGGCCGCCCAGCAGGCGAGGTGCTGGGCGTCGCCGTCCCGATGCATTCTTGTCACGGAAACTTTTCGCAGCGCCTGCTCTGCATTTGACGGCGATATCACTTTCAGCATGCAATGAAGGAAAATGAGAACGCATTCGAGCGAAAAGTTGATGAAAGCCGGGTTGGCCTTGATCGTGTAGGGAAAACCACGATCGTCGATGACAAATGTAATGACGTCGCCGCGCCGCCGGACAGTGTTGAATTCGCCTCCGTGCAACAGATTGTATGAGCGCGCAATTATCTTCATCGCATCCGCGAGCGACTTCACGCCCGTCATGTGTGACAAAATGAAATCCGTCGTTCCCGGCAGCAATTGCCGCGTTGAGAGCTGGCAGGTTTCATCTTCAAGCGCCGCCGAGATCTGATTGTGAATTCGGTAATAGTCGGCAAGGAGGACAGGCGTCTCCGGGCTCGCGCACAGGTTTTTCTCCAAGCCGAGCCCGCCGAGGATCTCCTCAACCCGCACGCCGCGGGCAAGCGCCATGTCGATCAGCGGCTCGATCTGACGCGCCGGAATGAACACGGGCGCAGGCCCGCTGCTCCGCCCGGCCGCGTTATCCGCCTTCTCCCTCTTCATCTTCGATTCTCGCGACGGCGCGCAGCGATTGCACGGGCTTTCGCCGTTTGTCGCAGGCGCGGCGCTCATTATCAACGCACGCCGATATTAATCCCGACTAATCCCGGGTGCGCACTCAAACGCCATGTACGTGCGGGTGTTTGAAGCCGGCTTCCTTCTCCAGCATGTATAATTCCCAGAATTCGTGCCGGTTGAATTTCAGGTGTGCGCCGAGAACCATCAGGGCCGCTTTGCCAATTCTCTCTTCGAGGTCCTTGAGGCGATGAAGTTCGGCTCTGGTCGCGTCGTCGATCGCCGGCTTTTCGCCCCGCTCATGCGCAAGCAAGACGCCTTCGGCCTTCAGGATTAATCCGGTATGAGTGCGGATATAAGCAATCACATCCGTCGCGACTGTGTCGTCCGCGCGTACGTGCATCTCTTCGAGAAGACGGCCGAGCTTGAATTCGCCATAGCGTTTGGCGTCGATCGCTTCGATCAGCTTGCGGTGATGGTCGAAGTCGATCGCGATCCAGTCATGGATCGAGCTGCGGTCGCGGGTCATCGCAATCGATAGCGCCAAGGCAAGCAGTGTCATCATGGCGATCGTTGATGACACGGGAAAGTCGAGAAAGAAATTGAAGCCGGAGTGCAGCGTGATCGCGAGCATGAATCCGGGAGCGAAATGGAGAAGCCTCGCGCGGTCGTCCCTAAGCGTCAGGAAGTGCCCGGCGGCGGCGAAAATCGCGGCGACGCCGCCGTGCATGATCGCCGTTCCAAAGCCCCGGATCACCCACACCGCGGGATGCTCAAGGCCGAGCGTTTTCAGATAATAGAAGTTCTCGACGAGCGCGAAGCCGGCGCCGATGGCGAAGCCGAGAATGACCGCGTCAAACATGAATCCGATGCGGTTCGTCCGGATCAGCGCGATGATGAGGAGCGCCTTCAGTCCCTCTTCGACCGCTGGCGACGCAAGGTGCGTGTAGGCGGTGAAATCGACAGCCATCCGTTCGAGCAGGGCGTTGTTGATCAGCCAGGCGACGCCTGCGGCGCCTGCCCCTGCGGCGATCGCCTGGAAAATTGCACGGCCGCGGACAAGTTTGAAGGTATCGAAATGTTCCAGTGCCGCAAGAAAAGTCAGAACCGGAAGCGCGCCGAGGAGCGCGTTTGCAAAAAAGAGGGCGGACATCACATGATCTTTAGCGAAATGAGAACCTCGTCGTTCCTCTTCTGGCCGTTTTCGAACCCGGACGCAAAGCCGGCGGACAATGTCATCGGCAGCCGATGCGCCAGCGTGAAATTGAAATCGACCTGGAAACCGGCGGTGTAGACTTTCCGGTCGTTGGCGGACGAGGCCGGATTGGCGAGCAAGGCGCCGGCGAAGATCGCGGTCCGCGCGTTGGCGACGTAAAGGCTCGGCGTCCCGACACTTTCAAAGCGCAACGGCGGAAGATTCCATTCGACGACGGATTTTGCGAAGCTTCGCGCCGGGATCTCGTCAATTTCAAAGCCCGGCATTGTTTCATACTGGCGATAGCGTTTCACTTCGCGGTCATCGACATAATTGTTCTTGAAGCCGCCAAAATAGAAGCTCGAGAGCGGATTGAGCGGATTGCCTGTCGCAACGCCTCCCGAATTATATAGCCAGATCGAAGAATTGCCGATCGGCAGCGCGAAGCCGAAATCGATGCCGCCTTGAAAACGGGCGATCGTATCGCCGTCGGCGCGGTCAACATTGGTGACCACGCCCCAGCTCCACCCTTTTTCATGATCAACGCTGCCAAGCGATTCCTGTTCGTTCGAATAATGCAGGGAAAGTTCGGTCGACAGGATTTCGCTCAGTTGCGCCGCGACATTCTGGTTCGCCGGCAAGGCGTCAAGCCCCGTGTAATAAGCAATCTCCGCGCCGGCTTTCAGCTCGCGCGGCGAATCGTAAATCAGCGCGCGGTCATATCCGATGATGAAGGCGTCGCCCTTGCGGGCGCGCTTGGTCGGGCCGAACAGATCGTAGAAATCGGCGTCATTGTGCCAGTACCGCCCGCGCCAGTTGAGGCCCTGATAGCGAAGATCGGCGTGAAACTTTTCGCCGCCGGAAAGCCGGCCGGCCGGCGAATAGGAGAGCGTCACGTCGATCTGGTTGAAATAGGCCGGGTCCTCGAAGTTGAAATGCACGCCGCCGGCGGCGCCGCCTTTGTAACCCTCGACGACGGGGTAGAGCGAACCGAGGCGGATGCGGCGGCGCGGACGGTAATCTCCTTCGATGGCCGCGACTTTCTCCAGATCGACTTTTCTGGGCGAGCCGACTGACCATGTCTTGATAACGGGATGCTTCCTGACAAGTTCAGCGCCAAGAAACGCGATCGCGCCGACGTCCTCAATCGGTTGCGGATCGATGCGCACGGGCGTGAAGCCTTCTCCCGTATATTCAAAGGCGATCAGCGATCCGTCCGATTGAGGGATGGGGCGGACATAGCCGGATTCGGCGTTGCTGACCGCCTCGAGATCGTTCGTCGCCACGTCGAGCCGGAAGATGTTTGAAACGCCGGTGTAATAGGAACTGAAATAGATGTGCTTTCCGTCCGGCGAAAAGGCGGCGCCTTCCGGCTGCGCCTGGCCTGGCTTGTGACTGAGGACTTCAGTGAATTTTCCCGCGAGAAGGTCCGCCGTGCGGTACGCCTTCAGCGTTTGTGCGCCGCTGACCTCGCCTACGGTCATGGCGATGAGCGACCCGTCGGGCGATATCGCCGGATCAAAGAAATCATTGCCAAAGGTCGAGGCGAAAACAAGACTCCATTTGTCGTACGGCGGAGGAATGTGGACGAGCGCGGAGGCGCCGTTGAGGTGCCTGACGCCCCACAAGGATTTGTCGGCGGGGTTGAGCACGAGATCGCCAATGCGCGCGTCGCGCAGGACCGTCCGTTTTTTTCCGGTCGCCACATTGATTTCGACAATGTCGCGCAGAGCGTAATTGTCCGTTGTGTACCACGCGGTGTCGGTATCGGGATCATAGGCCAATGACGCAACGCGGTGCGGCATCGATCCCTTCACGTCAGTCAGATGACGGATTTTTCCCGTATCGAGATCAAGCTCGCCGACCAGCGCGACGACCCCCGGATAACGGAACGCGGCGATAATGCTGTTGCGGTCCTCGACATAGTAAGCGCGCGAAACGGACCCCAATGCGCGCGGCGACAATCGCTCGGCGTTGGTGGTCGGAAATTCATTGACGGCCGCCAGATTCTTCCGCTGGAATTCCTGCTCGAATCCGATCCAGTCGCTCCACACCGCATTCAGCGGCTTGCCGAATACATGTTTGAACTGGCTCGAATAATAAGCCTTGCTGTCCGGCCCTCGCGACAGCCATTCGATGACCTCTTCGGGCGTATAGGCGAGCGCGAGGTAATTGAAAAACCGCGTGCCGTAGAGATAGGCGTTCGCCATCCCGCGGAAATCGATCTCTGTCCCTTGCGAAAGCAGGCCGAGCGGGCCGTAGAAATACGCGTTATCGCGCACCATCGAGCGGAAGACCATTTCGTCATAGGCGCCCTGCGCGCGGCCAAGACCGCCCGCCATCCAGGTTTCGAGGAAGACCGCGCTTCCCTCATGATACCAGCGCGGAGCGTTGACGCGGGGCGTCGCCAGAAAATTGTAGAGGATCGTTTCCGGATGCTCGCCGTCCGGCATCGGCTTTCCGGCAAAAATCCGGCGCCAGAAGGCGTCGCGTTCGTTCCAGACATCAAGCGCGGCGACGTGAACGGTCTCGTGATTCATCAGCGAATAGATCCGCTCGCTGGCGACGAACGCTTCGAAGGCGCGGCTGACCGGCGCAATTTCGAGATGAATGCCGTTCGAGGGCGACGAGAACGCCGCGCCGTTTCCGTAGTCGGACAAATCCATCAGGAGGACGGTCGTCTTGTCCCATGGCTCCCAGCCGAATGTGCGTTTCTGGAAGTCAAGCGCGTTGTAGAAAGTGCGCGTGACGTGCGGCGTCAGATAGGTCTGCGTCGGGTCGATATAAAGAAGGCGCAGGTCTTCCGACTCCTGCGCCCGCAATTTGAAGGATTCAGCGTCCGCCGCGCCGACAAGGGCGCACGAAGCCAGTACGCCCGCCGCAATTGCCCGCATGCCGCCCCCCGGCAGTTGAAGCCCGGCCGGCAAGCGCCGACCGGGTTTTCTAACACATCAGTCGCGCGCCGCCAGAGCCTTCATGCCGGCTTCGCTCGCGAGCGCCGACAAGGCTTTCGGATTTTGCGCCAGCGCCTGGAAGGCGTTGGTGGCGGCGAGCGCCTTGAAGGCTTCGGCGTTCGCCGCAACGGCGTGCAGCGCCTTGGCGTTGGCCGCGAGCGCCTGGAAGGCCGACGCGTTCGCCGCAAGCGTGTTGAAGGCGCTCGGGTTGGCGGACAGCGCTTTGAAGGCGCTGGCGTCGGCGGAGAGCGCTTTGAACGCTTCCGCGTTGGCGGCGAGCGCGTTCAGCGCTTTGGCGTCGCCGGCCATCGCCTTGAAGGCTTCCGCGTTGGCGGCGAGCCCGGCCAGCGCCTTGGGGTTGGCGGCGAGCGCTTTGAAGGCTTCCGCGTTCGATGCGAGCGCCTTGAAGGCTTCGGCGTTCGCCGACATCGCGTTGAAAGCCGCGGCGTTCGCCGACATCGCCCTGAACGCCTGCGCATTAGCCGACAGCGCGTTGAACGCAGCGGCGTCAGCCGCAAGAGCGTTCATCGCATTGGCGTCCGCCGCGAGCGCATTGAAAGCCGCCGCGTTCGCCGACATCGCGTTGAACGCCTTGGCGTCGGCGGCGTGCGCCGCGAACGCTTTGGCGTCGCCCGCATAAG
>JBGTLL010000005.1:0-19228 GCA_041744115.1 Parvularculaceae bacterium
CGGTAGGCCGCGCCGCGCAGTCGGTTGTGGTCGTAGTGAGGCGGCAGTTCAAGGAAAAGCCGTGCATCATGGCCGGCACCGACAAGCCCGACTATGCCCGTGCGGTCGACATGCTGACCAAGGCCGCGATCCGGGAAATGATCGTCCCCTCGCTGCTGCCGGTGCTGTCGCCGATCGTGGTGTTCGTCGTCATCTACTGGATCGCGGGCGCCGCCGGCGGCCAGGCGATCAAGGCCGACAAGCAGAACGACGCCGACGCCGTCCATGAACGAAACAGCGCGGCCTATCAGCAGCAAAAAGCCGCCTACGACGCGGCGCTGCAGAACTGCCTTGGGTAATTGATCCGCATCAGGACTGAAAAAGGCCGGCCCCGAGGGGCCGGCCTTTTCTTTTTCTTATCCCGTTAAACCCCCGCCAGCACCGCCAGCAGCAGGAGCGCCACGATGTTGGTGATCTTGATCATCGGGTTGACCGCGGGGCCGGCCGTATCCTTGTAGGGATCGCCGACGGTGTCGCCGGTGATCGCCGCCTTGTGCGCGTCCGAGCCCTTCTGGTGGAGCTTGCCGGAAGCGTCGGTGAAGCCTTCCTCGATCAGCTTCTTGGCGTTGTCCCAGGCGCCGCCGCCCGAGGTCATCGAGATCGCGACAAACAATCCGGTCAGGATGACGCCGATCAGCATCGCGCCGACGGCGGAAAGCGCCGCGGATTTGTCGGCCACCGCCCCGATCACGACATAAAGGACGATCGGCGACAGGATCGGCAGCAGCGAGGGGACGACCATTTCCTTGATCGCGGCCTTGGTCAGCATATCGACGGCGCGCGCGTAGTTCGGCTTCGAAGCGCCGGTCATGATGCCCGGATCTTCGCGGAACTGGCGCCGGACTTCTTCAACGACCGCCTGCGCCGCGCGCCCGACCGCCTGCATCGCCATGCCGCCGAAAAGGAACGGCAATAGCCCGCCGACGAAGAGGCCGCAGATGACGTAAGGGTCGGACAGCGAGAAGTTGACGTTCACGTCGGCGAAGAACGGATACTGATCGGGACGCGCGACAAAGTGCTTGATGTCTTCCGTATACGCCGCAAAGAGGACAAGCGCGCCAAGGCCCGCCGACCCGATGGCGTAGCCTTTGGTGACCGCTTTCGTTGTGTTGCCGACGGCGTCGAGCGCGTCGGTCGTCACCCGCACCGAGCCTTCAAGCCCCGCCATTTCGGCGATGCCGCCCGCATTGTCCGTGACCGGACCAAAGGCGTCGAGCGCGACAATCATGCCGGCGAGCGCCAGCATCGTCGTCACCGCGGTCGCGATGCCGTAGAGCCCCGCGAGGTTCGACGTCATGATGATCGCGGTGACGATGACGAGCGCCGGCAGCGCGGTTGATTCCATGGAGACCGCAAGGCCCTGGATGACATTGGTGCCGTGGCCCGAAACCGAAGCCGCGGCGACCGATTTCACCGGACGGAAGGTCGTTCCGGTGTAGAATTCGGTGATCCAGACGATGAGGCCGGTGACGGCGAGGCCGACAATGCCGCAAAGAAAGAGGCTCATGCCGCTGAACGAGACGCCGGCCGCCGTCTCGCCGATCGGCTCGCCAAAGCCGAAGATTGCATTGGTCACGAGGCCGATCGCGACCAGCGACAGAACGCCGGTCGTAATCAGCCCCTGATAAAGGGCGCCCATGATGTTCTTCGATCCCTTGCGCAGGCGCACGGCGAAGGTGCCGATGATCGAGGTGACGATGCAGACGGCGCCGATCGCCAGCGGATAGAACATGAATTCGGCGGCGTTCGCGGTGAACAGGATCGATCCGAGAACCATCGTCGCCGCCACGGTGACGACATAGGTTTCAAAAAGGTCCGCCGCCATGCCGGCGCAGTCGCCGACATTGTCGCCGACATTGTCGGCGATCGTTGCGGGGTTCCTCGGATCGTCTTCCGGAATGCCGGCTTCGACCTTGCCGACCATGTCGCCGCCGACATCGGCCCCCTTGGTGAAAATGCCGCCGCCGAGTCTTGCAAAGACCGAGATCAGCGAGGCGCCGAGCGACAGCGCAATCAGGCCGTTGACGACGCCGCGGCTTTCCGGGGCGAGACCAAGAGGGCCGGTCAGGATCGCGTAGTACCCGGCAAGCCCCAGCAGCGCGAGGCCGGCGACCAGCATGCCGGTGACGGCGCCGGCTCTGAAGGCGACCGAGAGGCCTTTCGCAAGGCTTTCGGACGCCGCCTGCGTCGTCCTGACGTTCGCCCTCACCGAGACGTGCATCCCGATAAAGCCGGCGAGGCCCGAAAGAATGGCGCCGGCGGCAAAGCCGAGCGCGGTCGTCAGGCCAAGCACGAACAGCAGGATGGCGAAGACGACGGCGCCGGCGATGGTGATCGTCGTATATTGGCGCTTCAGATAGGCGGATGCGCCTTCCTGGATCGCGGCGGCGATTTCCTTCATCCGGGCGTTGCCGGCTGACAGGGACATCACCTGCTGAATGGTGACGACGCCATACAAGATGGCGAGCATGCCGGCCCCGACGACCAGCCACAAGCTTGTGCTCATTGGTACCCTTCCCTCGGCCTTTGCGGCCCCTTGACTGGAATTGAACGGGGGAGAACGCCGATATGGCCGCGAGGCCTTTGGCGGGCTCGCGCTTCAATCAGACCCCGAACGGAGATCGGCGCGATCACTGGCAAAGGCCGGGGTTAAAATCAACTGCAAAGTTGGCCGCGGCCTCTCGTGAGAATAAGGGCCCACCGGCGTTCGGAGGCTCGTCTGGATGCTGACTTCCGTCAGCATGACGAGCAGCAGGCAGGCCTTTTTCATCAGGCGCGGCAGCGGTCACCCTGACGCAAGTCAGGGTCCAGCGAGGCGCGGCTTCTCTTGCGGCGCCGGAATACTGACATTCGTCAGCTTGCCGAGGGCGCCGATCCCTTAAGCTGCGGTGCGCATTTTCCGCACGCGGTCCGGTTCCTGGTCGGTGATTTCCTTCACCCAAGGATAAGTCTTGGCCGTTTCGTCCGTGTAGCCAAGATTGCGCGCTGTCGCGCTGCGCGGACGGTCGGCGGTTTCGGCGTAGAAAGTGCCGAAAGCCTTGTCCCAGAAGAATTCGGCGATGCCGAAATTGCCGTGTTCATTATGGAAATGATGCGCGAGGTGGCGCCGCTTGATGTCCTTCCAGAATTGCGATTTCGGCTCGAAGGCGAGGTGCTCGCCGGCATGCATGAACTCGGTGAAGGCGGTCATCGCCAGAGTGCCGGCGATCGCGCCGGCGCCGCCGGCAAGGCCGTCGATAAGATAGCCGACCGGCCCCGCGACCAGCAAAATCGTCGGCAGCGTCGTATGCAGGCCGCCGAACAGAACCGACAGATCGTTCGGAAAACGGTGGTGGTCATAATGCACGCGCTTCCACAGCGCGGCGAGGAGAGGGGATTTGTACATCCACGAGCCGTGCAGCACGAAACGGTGGACCAGATACCACGCCGCCGGAAACAGCAGCGCGCCGGCTCCGAACGCAGAGATAAACCGAACTGGCGAAACGGTCGTTACGGCGCCGAAAATCAATGTGGCGGCGATCAGAACCAGATACGCCTGAATCGCGGGATAGGTGAAATAGGCCCGCACCAGATCGTTGAAATTCATCCGGTTGAGGAGATATTCCTCTTCCTTCCACGCTTTAAATCCAACGACCAAACGCATGCGGGGCTCCGGCGACGAGAGGAGCGCCGTCGATACCACGGCGCCTTGCAAAATGGGAAGTCTGGGCAAAATGGGAAGTCCGCGGCGATGACGCAAGCCGTCGTTCGCGAATTCGCTCGCGGCGTCATGGACTTGTGACCGCACTGTAATATCGGTCCGCAATTCTTGAAATGCCGGCGGAAGCCGTCGGCTTGCCCGCCGGCCCTGGGGGCGGTATCCGCCCAAGGTTGAGATCCCCGCCGGCATGGAAGTTGGCGGGGCGGCGGGTTTATCGGACGGGCGGTGAGTGACGCCAATGCGATCCCTCGGGGGATGGGACGCTGGCGGAAGGGATCCTTTGCGGCCTTCCGATGAACCCCCCATATTATTTCCGCTGCTGGCGAGGCTGGGATATGTCTGATCGGTTGGGGAAAACACTTGTGTACAGCCGGGCGGCGCCCGGCGACAGCCGGGGGCGTTGATGCCGATCCACCCTGAAAATGCTCAGCCGACGCCAACCATCAGCGGCGCGCTGCCGTTGAATCTTCAGCTTTTTGCGACGCTGACGGACGCACTCGATTATGCGGCGCGCGGCGAGACGGGCTGCAATTTCTACAATTTGCGCGGCGAGCTCACGTCGGCGGTGCCTTATGCCAAACTCCGCGACGAAGCGCGCGCGCTGGCGCGGCGCCTTGCCGGCAGGTTCGAACGCGGCGCGCGGATCGCGATCGTCGCCGAGACCAGCCCGGATTTCCTGATCACGTTTTTCGCCTGCCAGTATGCCGGCCTCGTGCCGGCGCCGGTGCCGCTTCCGGTCAATCTCGGCGGCAAGGACGGATATCTGACGCAGGTCCGGCTGATGGCGCAGGGCGCAAAGGCGGCGGCCGCGGTCGGCCCGGCCTCGCTCAAGGATTTTCTCGTCGATGCGCTCAGCGGCGTCAGCGACATCGAGGTTCTCGATTTCGACGAGCTGAAAACGCTTGACGCGGAAGGCGAAGCAACGCCGTTCGGCCCCGACGAACTCTGCTATATCCAATACTCGTCCGGTTCGACGAGCGCGCCGAAAGGCGTCATCGGCACCCAAGCGTCGGTCAACGCCAACCTTCACAGCATCACCAAATACGGCCTCAAGCTTACCGAAACCGATCGCGCGTCGAGCTGGCTGCCGCTTTATCATGACATGGGCCTTATCGGGTTTGCGCTGTGCCCGATGTACGGACAGCGCTCGGTCGATTACATTGCAACGTCCGATTTCGTGCGCCGGCCGCTCCTGTGGCTGCGCGTCATGTCCGACCAGAAGGCGACAATCACCTACAGCCCTTCATTCGGGTACGAATTAAGCGCGCGCCGCGCCGCCAAGGCGGAAGACGGCGCCATCGACCTGTCGCGCGTCCGGATCGCCGGCATCGGCGGCGACATGGTGCGGCCGGAAGCGCTGAGCGCTTTCGCCAAAGCATTTGCGCCGGCGGGCTTTGACGCCCGGGCCTTTCTGCCAAGCTACGGCATGGCGGAAGCAACGCTCGCGATCTCGTTTACCGAAATCGGGTCGATGGTCGATGTCGATTATGTCGATATGCGCCATTACAACCGGTCGGGCGTCGCACAGCCGGCGTCGGCAATCACCTCGCCCGAGCACAGGCGCGGTTTCGTCCTTTGCGGCCGGCCGCTGCCTGGCCACGGAATCGAAGTCCGCGGCGACGACGGATCGGCCCTGAAAGACCGCGAAGTCGGACGGATTTTCATCAAGGGACCGAGCCTGACGCCCGGCTATTTCATTGACGCCGAGGCGACGGCGCGCCTCTTTGACGGGGAATGGCTCGACACTGGCGACATGGGCTATTTCCTCAAAGGCGAAATCGTCATCACCGGTCGCGCCAAGGATCTGATCATCATCAACGGCCGCAATATCTGGCCGCAGGACATCGAATGGGCGGTCGAAAAGGTCGATGGCGTCCGCCAGGGCGGCGTCGCCGCGTTCTCGGTCGATGACGGCTTTGGCGAGCGTATCGTCGTCGTCGCCGAACGGCGCGGATTGTCCGCCGACGAACTTTACGAGCTTCACCGCGAAGTCGCGCGCACGATCCAGAGCGCCGCGGGCGCGCCGGCAATCGTCGTTCTCGCACGCCCGCACTCGATGGTGCTGACCTCGTCGGGCAAGCTCTCCCGCGCCAAGGTGAAGCAGAAATATCTCGCCGGCGAATTCGACGAATTCCTGATTGACGCCGAAGCGCCGAAGGCGTTTTCAGAAGCGCGCGTGTGAATCCCAGAACTGCGACGGTCGCCGTCACCGGCGGCAGCGGATTTATCGGCGCCGCCCTGATCGACCAATTGCTGGCGGAAGGATTTCCTGTCCGCGCCCTTGCACGCGATGCGCGGCGTCTGAAGCGCGCGGCCGAGATCGAAATAGTCGAAGGCGATCTTGAAAGCGCCGCGGCGCTGGCGGCGCTGGCGAAAGGCGCTGGCGCCTTCCTTCACCTTGCCGGCGAGACCCACGCGCGCACCGAACAGGAATACGCTCGCATCAATGTCGCCGGGGCCGAACGCGCGGCGGCGGCGGCGGCGAACGCCGGCGCAAGGTTCGTCCACGCATCATCGCTGTCGGCGCGCCAGCCGGAAACCTCTCCTTACGCCCGCAGCAAATTCGACAGCGAAAAAGCCGTCGCCCGCGCCTCCGCCAGCAATCCGTTCGTGGTGCTGCGCCTCCCCGCGATCTACGGACCGGGCGATCTGGTGACGCTTCCCTATTTCAAACTCCTGAAATCCGGCTTTGCGTTCGAGCCGGCGACAACGACGCCGGCGCGCGCCTCGCTGCTTTTTGTCGAGGACGCCGCCGGCGCACTGGTCGCGGCGATGGCGCGCGGGCAGCCGGGCGGCGTCTACGATGTCGGCGACGATACGCCGGAAGGCCGCCCCTGGACCGAGATCGGGCGAACCCTCAGCGGCGTATTCGGGAATTCCGTCCAGGTCCTTCGCATTCCCAAACCCGCCGTCGCCCTGCTGCATGAGGGGGTGCGGGCCGCCGAAAGTATTTTCGGCAAAACGCCGAGCGTGCGCGAGGGGCAGGTCAACGAATTATTCCACCCGGACTGGGTCGCGCGCGAAAACCTTTTCAATGAAGCCGCCGGCTGGTCGCCGAAAACGCCGCTCAAGGAAGGATTTGCAAAAGCCGTCCGCTGGTATCAAGAACAGGGACTGTTATAGGCCGTTCAGCGTTTAATCCGGGAGCACGATCATGGCCGGCATTCAGCAATCGGGAATCCAGGAGGACGACGATCTCGTCTTCCGCCGCATCTGCAGCCTTCTGGAGCCGCTCAATCACAAACGGGCGCGGCTGACGCGCGACCTCGACCTCGTCGCCGACCTCGAGGTTGACAGCGTCTCGGTCCTCGATCTGGTGATGGATATCGAAGATTATTACGACATCTCGATCCCGGTGAACACGATTTCCGAAACCAAGACGATCGGTCAGCTGGTCGACGCCATCCACGCCATCAAAGGCCAGCAGGGCTGACGCGATGAGTCTGTTCGACAAGTTCGAGAAAAACGCCGCGCTCTTCAACGAGCTTTCGGAAACCGGCCGCAATCCGTTCGCGGTCGTGATGGAGCGCGTCCTCGGGCCGACGCGCGCCATCATCAAGGGACGCGAGACCGTCCTTGCCGGCACGCACAATTATCTCGGACAGACCTTCGAGCCGAAAGCGATCGCCGCCGCGCAAAAGGCGCTCGCCGAAGAAGGCACGGGCACGACCGGCTCGCGCTTCGCCAACGGAACTTTCGCCGGGCATAAAGCGCTCGAAGCCGGCATCGCGCAATTTCTCGGCCTTGAGTATTGCCTCGTCTTTTCGACCGGCTACATGGCCAATCTCGGCGGCATCGCGGGGCTCGTCGGCGCCAAGGACGCGATCCTCATCGACGCCGACTGCCACGCCTGCATTTATGACGGCTGCGTCCTTTCCGGCGGCGAGACCGTCCGCTTCCGTCACAACGATCCCGAAAGCCTCGACCGGCGGCTCGAACGGCTCGACCCGAAATACGAGGGCAAGCTCGTCTGCATCGAAGGCATGTATTCGATGTTCGGCGATATCGCGCCGGTGAAGGAATTCGCCGAGGTCGCGCACCGGCACGGCGCCCATCTCTTCGTCGACGAGGCGCATTCATTCGGCGTCTACGGCGACAATGGCCGCGGCGTTTCCGAAGCCGACGGCGCCATGGACATCATCGATTTCTATTCGGGAACATTTTCGAAAAGCCTCGCGGCGATCGGCGGCTTTGTCGCCTCGAACCACCAGGCGCTCGAATCCTTACGCTTTTCCTCGCGTCCCTATATGTTCACCGCCTCGCCCTCGCCGGCGACCATTGCGTCAGCCTCCGCGGCGCTCGCCAACATCAAGGCGACGCCGGCTTTGCGTCAGCGTCTGTGGACGAATATCGGGCGGCTGCACGGCGCGCTGACGCAGTTCGGGCTGAACCTTGCGTCCGGTCCGGCGCCGGTGATCTCGGTTCTCCTCCCCGACCGCGAGACCGCGTTCATGGCGTGGAATTTCCTCCTCGAAAACGGCGTTTACGTGAACATGGCGATCCCGCCCGGAACCCCGAACGCAACCTCGCTGCTGCGGCTGTCCGTGTCGGCGGCGCAGACCGACGCCGATCTTGACGCGATCACCGACGCCTACGCGGCGATGGCCGAAGCCTTTCCCGGCGCCCGGGTTGCCGGCGTCTCCTGAATGTCACAAATCCTTGTTCAGTGACCCTTATTCACATTCCGGCCAGATTCGGAACGCAAAGGTCGGCCCGGGCTTTGCCAGGGCTGCCCAGATTGAAGGGAACAACGCCATGTTGCGTAAGGCGGTTACCGGTTTATCGGCGGCGATCATCACAGCGGCGCCGGCGGTCGCGGCGGACGAGCCGACGTTCACCCATGTCAGCTGCAAGGGCGCGCCGAACGAGATCCGCGTCACCGTCGCCAATGTCAAAAAGGACGCCGGCCTGATGACGGCGGAACTCTTTCGGAACGAGCCCGAGAACTTCCTGAAAAAGGCCGGCCGCGAATACCGCGTGCGCTTTGCCGCGCGGGCGCCGAAAACACAGTTCTGCATGACGGCGCCGTCGGCGGGGAAATTCGCGGTCGTCGTCTATCACGACGCCAACGCCAACCAGAAATTCGACAAGAATCCGTTCGGCCTTCCGGCCGAACCCTATGGCGCCTCAAGAAACCCGGTGATCCGCCTCGCGCCGCCGCCGATTTCGGAAACGCTGATCGAGGTCGCGGAAGCGGGCGCTTCGGTCGAAATCAGGCTGAAGCATTGATCGCTTCGCCTTTCTGCCTCCGTTGAACGGGAGCCGCTAACGCGAGATCGCCATGGCCGACGGCGCCAATGCCATAAAATCCGGTCGCGTTACGGTCGAACCTGTCGGCGGTCCCGCTGGCCGCAAAAAGTTCATCGCCGCGGCAAAGCCCGCTTACAAGGGCGATCCAAATTACGTCGCGCCGCTCGCGTTTGAAGTCGGCGCGCGGCTCGATCCGAAAGCCAACCCCGCGCTCAGCGGCGCCGAGGTCCAGCTTTTCATCGCGAACAAGGACGGCGCGGCGGCGGGGCGGATTTCCGCGTTCATCAATCCGCTGCATTTGCAGCGCTACAGCGACGCGACCGGACATTTCGGCTTTCTCGACGCGATCGACGACGCGGAGGTGTTCGCCGCACTCCTTGCAGCGGCGGAAGACTGGATGCGCGCGCGCGGGATGGCGCGGATCGCGGGTCCGTTCTCGTTTTCGGTGAACGAGGAATGCGGCCTCCTCGTATCGGGGTTCGACACGCCGCCTTATGTGATGATGCCGCACGGGCGGCCCTGGTACGCCGGCCATGTCGAGGCGGCGGGCTACACAAAAACGATGGACATGCACGCGCTGCGCTATATCCCGCGCCGGCAGTTCATCCCCGAAAAGCGGATGAAGTTCGTCGAGCGCGCGCTGTCGTCGCCGAAGGTGTCCGTGAGGACGCTCGACATGAAGAATTTCGGGCGCGACATCGCAACGCTGGTCGATATTTTCAGGGACGCGTGGTCGGACAATTGGGGATTTGTTCCGATGACGGAAGATCAGATCCGCCACATGGCGAAGGAGCTTCGGCCGATCGTCAGGAAGCACAATATCGTCTTTTGCGAATATGACGGCGAGCCGGTCGCCTTCGGCCTC
This sequence comes from Parvularculaceae bacterium, assembly GCA_041744115.1. Classification (GTDB taxonomy): domain Bacteria; phylum Pseudomonadota; class Alphaproteobacteria; order Caulobacterales; family Parvularculaceae; genus Amphiplicatus. The sequence goes on from JBGTLL010000005.1 coordinate 9,855, forward strand.
GTCCTGCCCAACATCATGGAGGCGGTCCGCGATTTCGACGGGAAACTGCTGCCGTTCAACTGGGCGAAACTGTTGTGGCGGCTGAAAGTGAAGGGACTGACGCAGGCGCGGATGCCCTTGATGGGGGTCCGGAAGAAACTCCACGGCAAGCCCCTCGGCGCCGCCTTCGCCTACAAGATCATCGACATGGTGAATTCGGCGAACATGGATACCGGCGTCATTTCGTCCGAACTTTCGTGGATTTTGGAGACCAACAAGGACATGCTGACCATGCTCACCGACATCGGCGCGGAGATTTACAAGACCTACCGGATTTACGGGCGGGGACTGTAGTCACAGTGTGGGCCATATCATGTTTCAACCGGAGCGTAAGTTGGAATACGCCTTAAGGGACGCAAAAGCGCGGCTTTCCGAACTGATCGCCGCCGCTCAGGCTGGCGGGCGCGTGGTCATTACAAAGAACGGTCAGCCCGCGGTCGAACTCGTCAGGTTTCACCTTCGCGGCGGCATCGACTTCAAAAAGCTCGAAGCTTCCCGCGCGCGCCTCGGCCTGACGGGCGACGGGCCCGGCTGGCCGCCGGAGTTCGACGACGCCGCGTTTTCGCGCAAGGTCCTCGGTCTCGAATAGGCGCATGCGCGTTCTTCTTGATACGTCCTATCTCTACATTCGCCATGCGGCGCGCCAGTCACGGCTGCGCGGCGAGCCGCTCGATGGCCGCCGCGCAGGCGGTTCGCATCAACGCGAGCTTTGCGCCGACGACACTGGCAATAAGCGCCGCGTCGAGGTCGTCGTATTTATGGCGGATGAAATTGCCGATGCCGCGCGCGCCCGGCCAATCGACGGCGGGCGCATAGCGCGCCGCGGCGGCCGGGTCGATCTTGTTGATCCTGACGGCTGCTTCGCTGATGACGAGAAGCTGCCGTTCGATGGCGCTTCGCGATTGCGAATTTTCGCGCAGGGCGACATCGACGCCGCCGGCCTCTTTGACCCATATTTCAATCAAATCGATGGCGCGAAGAATGTCGTCGAACGCCGCTTTCAGCCGCTCAGAAAGCATGCGCCGCGTCCCGATCGATCGTCTCCCGCAGGCGCTGCCGGCGCACGGGCGCCAACACGATATCGACGCTTGTTCCCGCGAACGCCTCCTCCAACATCGTCTGTACGGCCCCCAAATCGAACAGGCTGAGCGTAGCGCCCGGCTTCGGCGTCAAGAGAATGTCGATATCGCTTTTCATGCTGGCCTGGCCGCGCGCGACCGAGCCGAAGAGCGCGGCATGGGCGACGCCGCGCGCTTCGAGCCCGGGTCTGATCGTCTTCAGTGTCGCAAGTGCCGTGGCGCGGTCCATAACGCCAACATAGCGCTATACGCGACCAAGCGAAACACCTTGGGCGGTCACGGCGTCCGGCGTCTACCGCAAAAACGGTTCATCAAAACTCCGCAATTTCCTTGAGTGCAAAGTCCCCGCCTCCGCTTCCGCGCGCAAGAGTTCGATCGCGCGCAGGCCGATCTCGAGATGCTGAGAAACCCGCGCCTGGTAGAAGGCGTCGGCCATGCCGGGGAGTTTGATCTCGCCGTGGAGGGGGCGGTCGGAGACGCAGAGCAATGTCCCGTAAGGGACGCGGTAGCGGAAGCCGTTGGCCGCGATCGTCGCCGATTCCATGTCGATCGCGATCGCGCGGCTCTGATTGAGCCGCACCGCGATCTTTTCGAAATTGAGTTCCCAGTTGCGGTCGCCGGTGGTGACGACCGTCCCGGTCCGCAAATGCTCCTTCAGCTGAGCTTTCGGGATGTCGGTCACCTGCTCGATCGCCGCCGTCATCGCGAGCTGCACCTCGGCGATCGTCGGCAGCGGGATCGACGGGGGGAGCGCCTCGTCGAGCACGTTGTCCTCGCGCAGATAAGCGTGCGCCAGGACATAGTCGCCGAGCTTTTGCGTGCGGCGCAGGCCACCGCAATGGCCAATCATCAGCCAGACATGCGGGCGCAGCACCGCGAGGTGATCGGTGATCGTCTTGGCGTTCGACGGGCCGACGCCGATATTGACGAGGGTGACGCCCTGATGCCGTCCCCGGACGAGGTGATAGGCCGGCATTTGCGGCATTTTCAGCAGCGGCGGCATTGAAGGCGGCGCGCCTTTCCTGGTGATGCGGTCGCCGGGTTCGATGAGGGCGTCCGCCTCCCCGGCTTCGACCGCCTCGCGCCCATGCTCGATGAACTCGTCGACATAACGCTGATAGTTCGTGAACAGAATGAAATTCTGATAGTGCCCGGGTCTCGTCGCCGTATAATGCTGGATGCGGTTCAGCGAATAGTCGGTCCGCTCCGCCGTGAACAGCGACAGGGGAAGCGCGCCGCCGCGCTGCAAGATCATCCCGCCGTCGACGATCACGTCATTCGTCGAAATGAGATTGGGCGTGTGGAAATACTGCTGCAAATCGTCGCGCTGCCCGGGCGTCAGGCTCAAGGTCGCGTGTTCGAGGGCGAAGGCGAGCGGGATCGGCGTCCGTGACCGGCCGACAAAGAGCCGCGCCTCGAAGCTTTCGGAAATCCGCTGCAACTGCTCTGTCAGATACTGGCTGAAGAGCGCAGGCGCGGTGATCGTCGTTCCGTGAAGGCTCGCCGAGGCGATGCGGCCGAGCGCAAGGCTCCCGGTCTGCACCGCGCGTTCCGCCGGCACTTCCGCGCACAGATACGGATAGGTCGGCTGCGCCCCCGCGCCGGCTCTGAGCTTGCCCGCGGCGTATTGCCGGAACCGCGCCTCGACGCCGCTGATCGCCTCGTCATAAAGCGCGACGAGCCGCTCGACGGCGGCCGCTGGCGTTGCGCAATTAGCGAGATCGTCGGCCGGCGCTCCAGCCGGCGGTTTATGCGACATGCGTCAGTCCCTGAAATCGACCGGCATCGACCATACAGCGGTTCATTGCGCGCGCCAGCCGAAGCTTCAGCGTCGTGGCCGCGCCATTCTTGCGGCGACGCGCTGCGCGAAGATCAACGCCCGGTCGCGCAAGGGCGCGGCGCCCGGCGAAGGCGGGCGCCCGCCGCGTCCGCGAACCCAGTGATTGGCGAGCCGCAGGCGCGCTTCATCTAGCGAAGCCCTGCTGCGCCAGGTGATCGAAAACGAGACCGAGGGCTCCGGCCCGTTCATCACCCAGTGCGGCGCCTTCACCGGCACATACAGGGCGTCGCCCGGCTGAAGATCGAAGACTTCCGCGAGCGCGTCGAAATGCGGCTCGTGGCGCAGATTCCGGTGCGCGTCGCCCGCATGATAAAGCTCGTGCTGTTCGTCGCTGACGACGGCATTGCCGGCCGGGAACACATGCACCCGTTTTGCGCCTTCGATCTGCATCAGGATGTTGTGCTCGGGGTCCATGTGGAACGGCGTCACCGCGCCCGGCGATGAGATGAAGATGAAGCCGAGCTTTTTTTCCATCGGCCCTGTTGCGCGGCGGGCAACCGTCCCGATGTCAGCAAGACACCGGTCCAGCGCCTCGCGGTAAAGCGGGTCGGCCTCGACATTTTTCAGCGCCATCCACGACCGGCAAACCCTGATGCGACGGATGGTTTCCTCGACCGAAAGCCCGTTCGACGGCGTCTTCGCCGCATCCTGCGAGATGTCGAGGTCGCCGGCGTTGTATTCAACGCTCGATGCGGGGAGCCTTGCCGCGAGTTCGGCGAGCGCCGTCAGCGAAAACAGCGAATCGTCGGAAAGGCTGTGCGTGAGGCGCGCGGGCCTGCCGGGATAGGCGCCTTCAAGCGCCTCGGCGCTGTCAAAGACCGGCATTGCCTGCTCCCCCGTTGCGGCGCCGCTCGCCAAAGCGTTCAAGGCCCATCAGCACCCGGAACAACAGTTTTGACGGCGCGTCGCGGCGGCTGATATTCAGCGCGGCAATCGCCCGCCGGTCGCGCCACAGCGAATTGATCATCGGATGATCGGCCTTTGCGCAGGAGTCGATGAACGCGAGATCCGTGTTGCCTTCCAGCGCCTTCATCATTTCAATTTCGAGCATCACGCCCGGCGAATAGCGCGCATAGGATTCGTCATGCGCGATCTTGAAGGAATAGGCGGCGCCGCTGCCGATGAAATTGACGATCATCGAAATCGCGCGCCCGCCGACGGTCAACCGGTAAAAAAGAAGCGAGCCGGCGTCGAACGCGCCTTCCAGCGCTCTGCAAAAAAACGCGGCGCCTTCTGGCGTGCTCGCAAGCGCCGTCTTTTCGCGGCCTTTCCAGCCGGCGCTTTCGAGCGCCAGAAATTCGCAGGTCCATGCCGAAAGCTGGTTTTTGTCCGTCAGCGCCTCAAAGACGACGGCGCCTTCCTGTTCAAGCCGCGCGCGCAGACGCCGCAGTTCTTTGCGCTTCTTTCCGCGCAGCGCTTCTTCGAGATAGACGTCCGTACGGTAGCCTCCCCTCAGCAGCGCGCGCTCATAAAGGGCGGAGGGCGCCGAGAGGCGTCCGGTCTCGGCGGCGACTTCGCGCGCGGCCTTGAATATGGCGCCATCCCGATCGAGATGGCGCAGCCGGAAGAAAGCGCCTTCTCGTTCGACCAGATCAAACAGCGCGCGCAGCGCCTCGCGCTCGCAACGTCGCCGGATCAGCGGCGCCGCGAAGAAACAATGCTGGTGCATCCATGTGGCGCCATAGCCGACCGGCAGCCGTGAATAGCCGCGCATCGGGGATATCGGCGCCAGCGCGAGGAGGCGGCCGCCGTCGCCGCGCAGGACGGCGATCTTCACCCGTCCGTCCGCGAACGCCGCAAGCGCGGGCGCGAGCAGCGGCGGCGCATAGAAGGGGTTTGGTTCCGCCGCATTGGCGGCAAGGTCGGACCATTCGGGCGCAATCGCGGACGTCTCGGCGGGCGCCAGCCACGAAGCCGCCAGCGTAATCGCAACGCTCGGCGCGTTTACGCGCTGGTCGAGTACGCCTTCGATCTGCATCAGGCCAGTCTCCCCGGATGACGGCGCACAACATAGAACGCGCCGCCCCGCAAAAGAACCGCGCGCGGTCGCGGGCGAGGCCAAAAAATCCCGCCGTCACCCCGGGCCGCGCGCCTTCACGCGGAAGCCGGGGTGCATTTCCCGGCCAATCGCACGGTGCGCGATGGATCGCGGGTTCCGCCAGGAGGCGGCCCGGTCATGACAACGCCGGAATTTGCTGCATAGGTTTCGGCCAGAGCGGGGCGCAATTAATCCGCATTGGACACGAACCTCGTTCCGTCATGCCTCGTTCCGTCATGCTGGCGAAAGCCAGCATCCAGAGCCGTGAGGGACTTGCTCGCCATTCTGGACCCTGACTTGCGTCAGGGTGACGTCGTCCTCGATTCCGAGATATTGCTCGTTGCTCTTGGCTTTCAGGATGAAGGAACATATGCGCGTCGGCTCCCTCTGCATCGACGAACGCGACCTCGAAGAAAAGTTCATCCGCGCTTCGGGTCCGGGCGGCCAGAACGTCAACAAGGTGGCGACCGCCGTCCAACTTCGTTTTGACGCGGCAAGTTCCAAGTCGTTGTCGGAAGCGGTCAGAACGCGACTGATCAGACTGGCTGGCGCACGCGCGACCAAGGACGGCGTCATCCTCATTGAGGCCTCGCGCTTCCGGACGCAGGAGCGAAACCGCGCCGACGCCCGCGCAAGGCTCTCCGCGCTGATCGGGCGCGCCGCGACGCCGCCGAAAAAGCGCGTCGCGACCAGGACGCCGCGTTCCCAGAAACGCAAGCGCCTTGAAGGAAAGGCGCGCCGCAGCGAAATCAAAGCGGGCCGCGCGCGGGTGACGGGCGAGGATTAGCCGCGATCAGACGGCAGCGCAGCCGCGCGCCGCCTGTCCTTCGACGCCGCGTGAAGAACGCGGCTCCTCAGGATGAGGAAGTCCTTGTTTAGAGCGGGGCGCAATTAATCCGCATTGGGCACGAACCTCGTTCCGTCATGCTGACGAAAGTCAGCATCCAGAGCCGCGAGGGCCTTGCTCGCCATTCTGGACCCTGACTTGCGTCAGGGTGACGTCGTCCTCGATTCCGAGATATTGCTCTTTGCTCTAAACGGATAAATTCCTCATCCCGAGGAGCGCGCTCCTTGGCGCGCGTCTCGAAGAATGGGCGACGAGAACCATCCGTGCACAGAATAGGACGGAGGCGAAGAGTGATGCCGCCAACGGAACGCCTGAAACCCTAATTGGTCCCGTCGTCGATCTCGTCCGCCACTTCCTCGGCGGCGTCGCCGATATCGTCGGCTGCGTTTTCAATCGGACTTTTCTGCTGTTCGTTGATGAACCAGACGATGCCGCCGACGACGATGATGGCGACGATAATCCATACCACAGGTCGCATAGGTCGATCCCTTCAGATTGATGCCGATAAAACAGCGCCGGGACCGGCGCGGTTCCATGGCGGCCAACGCCTTGAAATTCCTATGAAATTCTGTTCAGGGAGGGGTTCTCCCGTCGCGGAAACGCGCGGCATTGAGCGGGAAGGATACAGCGCTCCGTATACGGACAATCGTGAATTCGCCCTCCGGGCGAGCGAAAACGCGCCGCCTCCCTGTTTTCGCGAAAACGACCTAACTTGTTGATTCCACAGGCAAACATAAATCCGTCCTACACCTTGCCGGAGGCTTTACACTGGCTTTGTCGCATTTTTTTAAAGGAGCGCCCGATGCCTGCCCCCGCCAACGCCGGACTTCCCCCGTCGGTTGCGTCTTTCCCCGGACGGGCGCGTTCGGAAAATGCGGAGACTATCGCGACGACCCGCATGAAAGCTGGCTTCGTCGAGAGGCGCGGGCCGGGGATAATCCGCAAAGTCCGCAACGACGGCGGGCCGGCGCGCGCTTGCGCGCCGCCCGGGCGCCGGGGAAGATGTGAAACTGGCGTGGTGAAGGGCTGACCGATGGCGAAACTGAAAGACGTGAAGAAGGTCGTGCTCGCTTACTCGGGCGGTCTCGACACCTCGGTCATCTTGAAATGGCTGCAGGTCGAATATCAATGCGAGGTCGTCACTTTCACCGCCGATCTCGGCCAGTTCTACGAGGGCTCCGGCGACGAACTCGATGCCGTGCGCCGCAAGGCTGAACGCGGCGGCGTCAGGGAAATCTACATCGAGGATCTGCGCGAGGAATTCGTCCGCGATTTTGTCTTCCCGATGATGCGCGCGAACGCGCTTTATGAAGGCCAGTACCAGCTCGGCACCTCGATCGCGCGGCCCCTGATCGCCAAACGCCTCGTTGAAATCGCGAAGGAAACCGGGGCCGACGCCGTTGCTCATGGCGCGACCGGCAAGGGCAATGACCAGGTGCGGTTTGAACTCTCCGCCTACGCCCTCGATCCCGACATCAAGGTGATCGCGCCGTGGCGCGAATGGGACCTTGCAAGCCGGACGAAACTCATCGCCTTCGCCGAGGCGCATCAGGTCGATATCCCGAAAGACAGACGCGGCGAAGCGCCGTTCTCGGTCGATGCAAACCTTTTGCATACGTCGTCCGAAGGGAAGGTGCTGGAAGACCCCGCGGAACCAGCGCCGGCGTATGTTTATCAGCGTACGGCCGATCCCGAAGACGCGCCGGACAAACCCGAGACGATCGAGATCGCGTTCCGGCGCGGCGACGCGGTCGCCGTCAACGGCAAGGCGCTGTCGCCGGCGATCTTGCTGGCGGCGCTGAACGATCTCGGCGGCAGGCACGGGATCGGCCGGCTCGATTTCGTCGAGAACCGGTTTGTCGGCATGAAGTCGCGCGGGGTTTATGAAACGCCGGGCGGCGCCATTCTTCTCGCGGCGCATCGCGGCATTGAGCAGATTACACTGGATCGCGGCGCCGGGCATCTCAAGGACGAATTGATGCCGCGCTACGCCGAGCTTATCTATAATGGCTTCTGGTTCGCGCCCGAGCGCGACATGCTGCAGGCGCTGATCGACAAAAGCCAGGAGCACGTCGACGGGACGGTGACCTTGAAGCTTTACAAGGGATCGGCGAATGTCATCGCCCGGACCTCGCCGAAATCGCTCTACTCGATGGCGCATGTGACATTCGAGGAAGACGCCGTCTACGACCAGAAGGACGCCGAGGGCTTCATCAGGCTGAACGCGCTGCGCCTGAAACTGCTGGCCCGGCGGAACCGGCGGTAGCTGTGTCGTCCGTGTGCGGCGCATCCTTCGAGACGCCGCGTGAAGGAGGCGGCGCCAGAGTCTGGCCGAAAATTGAAGCAGCAAATTCCGGCGTCGTCATTCCGGGGCCGCCTCTTGCCGGAACCCGCCATGCGGGAATAGTTTTCGGCCGGACTTTGAGGAGCGCCCATTTGGGCGGGGCGCAATTAATCCGCATGGGACACGAACCTCGTTCCGTCATGCTGACGAAAGTCAGCATCCAGAGCCGCGAGGGCCTTGCCCGCCATTCTGGACCCTGACTTGCGTCAGGGTGACGTCGTCCTCGATTCTGAGAGATTGCTCTTTGCTCCTGGGCGGCGTCTCGAAGGATGCGCCGCGGGCGTTGCGGCCGCCCTTTCTGGTTATCGATGCAGCGTTTCCCAAGCGCTCCCTGATCGGCTATGCTGCGGCCGTTCGGGTGTAATCGAGGGTGGGTCGTCATGCGGGGGATTGAAGCGATTTTTGGCGGCGTACTGGCGCTGATCGTTCTCGGCGCCGCGATCTTCATGGTCGCCGGCGCTGACTGGCGATCCGGCAATGCGCCGCTTCCGACCGCGCCGGTGATCACGCCGGGGGTCGGCGGCCCGGTCGTCCCGGCGTCGGCCGATCAGGTTCTTTGCCAGTGCTACGACCAGGCCTTCGATCTCGCGGGCGCCAATGTCGATGTGATGTCTTCGCAGTATCGGACCGGATTTGAATCCTGCAGAGCCGTCGGCGGACCCAGAGGCGGCGACGCCTGGACCGCCGGCTGGAACGCGCGGATTTCCGCAAAGCCGTTTCAGGCAAGCTGCGGCGCCTGGCTCCGTCGAGGCTGACAGCTACCATGTTTCGGATTTCAGCGGCCGCGCCAGAAGCGCTGCAATGATGTCATCAAGCCCGCGCGCGCCTGAAACGAGATCGGCGACGGCGGCGCAGACCGGCATTTCGACGCCGGCGCGCTTCGCCATCGCGACGACGGCGGGCGCGGTCGCAACGCCTTCCGTCACCGCGGTCCGTTCACGGAGGATATCATCGAGACTTCGACCGCGTCCAAGCTCGATCCCGAGCGACATGTTGCGCGACTGCGCCGACGTCGCGGTGAGGATGAGATCGCCAAGCCCCGAAAGCCCCGCCATGGTTTCCGCTTTGGCGCCGAGGGCGACGCCGAGCCGCTGAAACTCCGCGAACCCGCGCGAAATCAGCGCCGCCCGCGCATTCTGCCCGAGGCCTCGCCCCTCCACGACCCCGCACGCGATCGCGAGCACGTT
>JBGTLL010000006.1:0-26381 GCA_041744115.1 Parvularculaceae bacterium
ATCTCATTGAGCGCGCCTTCTGCTTCATCAAGGACTACAGGCGCATCGCCACAAGATATGATAAACTCAAACGCAACTTCGAGGCCGCCGTCGCTCTCGTCGCCCTCAGAATGTGGTTCCTGATTTGAGTCTACACCCTAACTCGTCGAGTTCCTTTTCCGACATGGACTCGTACATTTCCCCCGACGCGCCTTTGAGCTTTGGCGGCGCGGTCTCGCCCCGTTTCGCGGAGAGCGCCGCGCCGGCGGCCTTCTGCTGAGCTTTCGATCTGCTGGCGTGACCAAACAACACCGGAACTGCTGATCCGTTCCGGTACCGTCCGGCAATGTTCCTGTTTTCGTAGATACGTGCGGCGCTTTCGTGCTGGGCCATGCAAACAATGCCCGACCTGCAGCCGGCTTCCTCACCGTCGCTTTGCTTTGGGCTCGGCGGCGAGGAAGTCGACTAGGTGTCCCGTCCCTAACGCCGGCATGACCCGGATCAGGTTCGAAGGATGCTTCTCAGTCCCTGATGCCCTTGCTCCCTGGCGCGTAGTGCTCTCTTCGCCCCGCTTCGGAAAGGAGGGCCGGAGAGGTTGCGCGTCGCACGAGCTGTCGTCGAATGGCGACAGGCGGGACGCTCCTCGGAACACTTCGGATCGTGCCCCAAAATTTCGCTTCCGGCAAGCAAAATCGACCGGGGATTCAATTTTCGTCGGTTCTCACGCGCTTCAGTTGGCGGCGGCGGGCGCGGCTTCTTCTTCCGTATACGAAGCGACAGCGATCGCGCGCTCAATTGCCGCGCGCATGTCGCTCCCGGAGAAATTCATCGTCAAGGTATCGAGGATATCGCCGGTGTCGTGATCGACGAGAACGGTGAAGCCGGTCGCGCCCTTGTTGCGCTCATAAAGGCCGGCGAGGCCGTAGCGTTCGGCTTCCTTTTTCAGCTCGGGGCGGCCGCCGAAGGTGAAGTCGAACTCGACAAAGGCGATCGGTTCGCCGGCGAATAGCGGCATGACCTTCGCCAGGGTCGGCTGCAGGATCTTGCAGGAGGAACACCAAGCGGAAGCGAAAGTCGCGGCGACGACTTCCGGCTTCCCTGCAAACGCCTGCGCGCTCCTTGCCGGCGGTCTGGCGAACACGACCGCAGCGGCGAGAAGCGCCGAAAATACGAGAAAAGGCGTCAGGCGGCGAAGGGTCAAGGAAGCGCTCCCTGGGTCGCCGTGTTTTTAACCGATCTTCGCGGGCGGGCGGCTTCACAAGCCTGTCAGACGCCGGGTAATAACCACAAGTCAAACCGGATTGGCGCGTGCTTTCGCTCGCGTCGTGATTTCAGTCGCTGGAGACGCCCGCAGCCTGATGATTTCGGATCTTCGCACGGCGCCCGACGGGCGGGTCATTGAGGCCGATCTTTGCATCATCGGCGGTGGCGCGGCCGCGATCGCGATGGCGCTGCGGCTTAAAGGCGCTCAGCTCAAGATCGCAATCTTTGAATCGGCGGGGCGGGCGCCCGGGGCCGAAACGACCGCGCTTGCTGAAGGAGAGCGCAGCGGGCTTCCTTATTTCGATCTCGAAGACAGCCGGGTCAGGACGCTCGGCGGCTCGACGTGGCGCTGGGGCGCGCGCTCGGCGCCGATGAAGCCGATCGACCTGCAGCGCCGGAGCTGGGTTCCGTGGAGCGGCTGGCCGATCGGGCCCGGTGTCCTTGAGCCTTACCATGATGCTGTTCACGATCTGATCGGTCTCCATCAGCCCTTCGCCTATGACGGCGAAATTTTCTCGACTTTCGGCGGCCCCTCGCGCCCGAATTTCGATCCGCGGCGCTTCGAGTTTACCGCATTTCAGTTCGGGAAAAATCTTATCTTCGGGGACGCCTACGCGGAAACCCTCGCCGCGTCGCCGAACGTTCATGTGTATCTCAACGCCAATGTGACGGATGTGGCGCTCGACGAACGCGGTCGCCGCGTTCAAAGCGCGGACGTGCGGACGCTGTGCGGCAAGCGCATCACGGCGAAGGCCCACGTCTTTGTCCTTGCCTGCGGCGGCATCGACAATGCGCGCCTGCTTTTGAACTGGGACGCGCGTCACGGCGGCGAACTTTGCAATGACAGCGGTCTCGTCGGGCGGATGTTCATGGAGCATCCGACGCTGACCGCCGGGGTCGTCCACGCCAAAGACTGGCAGTCGCTCTGCGACGCCTTTTCGCCAGGTCTTGTCGATGACCGCTATGTCGAGACAGGCGTCGCGCCGTCGCCCGCCTCTCAGCGCGACCGCCAGATCCTGAACGCGGTCGCGCGGATAAAGCCGATTGTCAGGGACGACGCGACGCAGGCGCTGCGGGAAATCATCTGGAACGCAAAACATCGGCGGATTCCGCTGTCGCTCGAATGGTACCGAAATGAATGGCTGAAAGAACGCCTCGCTGCGATTTTGAAAGACCCGTTCAGTATTCCGCTCAACATTGCGCGCCATCTGCAAGGCAAGCCCAAGCGCTTCAAGGCGGATTCGGTCGTCCTCGAATTGCGCACCGAGCAGGCGCCCAATCCGGACAGCCGCGTGACGCTATCGGCCGCCGCCGATCCGTTCGGCCTGCGCCGCGCGCATCTGCATTGGGAGCTGACGCCGCTCGACAAGAAAACGATGCGCGTAATGGCCGAAACGGTCGATAGCGAATTGCGGCGTCTCGGCCTTGGCTGGCTTGAAGCGCATGAATGGCTGTGGACCGACGATCTGGTGTTTTCGGACGACCTCGTCGGCGGCTATCACCACATGGGAACGACGCGGATGTCGGACTATCCGCGCGAGGGCGTCGTCGATCGCGACTGCAAGGCGCACGCGCTCGACAATTTCTACATCGCCGGCAGCTCGGTCTTTCCTACCTCTGGCTTCGTCAATCCGACTTTCACAATATTCTGCCTCGCGATGCGCCTCGCCGATCATCTGAAGGCGCAACTCAATGAAGTGCGCGCCGCGCCCGCTATCGCAGTAGAAGCCACGCCAGGGGCGGTCACCGGCGCGGCGTGAAATACAATCTGCGCAGAACGAATATCCGCGCGCTTACTCTCAGGTTTTCCGATAGGTTTCTTTCGGCCATCTCCGGTGCAGCCACAGCCACTGGCCGGGACGCTTGCGGATCATCCGTTCGATTTCGAGATTGAAGCGATCGGTGAGCGCTTGCGTGTCCGCATTGATGTCGCCAGACGGCGAAAATGAGATGGCGTCGCGCGCGGTCACGCGAAAACGCGCCCCATCCAATCTTTCGATCTCGATCGGGATTACGGGCGCTGAATATTTCAAGGCAAGTCGCGCCGCCGCCGGCGCCGTCATCGCGTCCTTGCCGAAGAACGGCGATGCGACGCCGCCGCTCGTCAGTTTCTGGTCGATGAGCATGCCGAGAGATGCGCCGGCTTTCAGGGCCGCGATGATGTCGCGCCCGCCCCGTTTGCCTTTCGGGATCTGCCAGCGCGACATGACTTTGGAGCGCTCGCGGATGATCAGGGCGTCGATCAGCGGATTGTTCGCGGCGCGGTAGATAACGACATAGCGGACGCCGAGCGCGTGAAGCGCGATCGACATCACTTCCCAGTTGGCGAAATGCCCGGAAACAAAGATTGCCGGCTTCGCGCCGCTGGCGACCGCCTCGATCTTGTCGCGCCCGGCAACCTCAACGCGAGCATCCCCAGCGTCCGGATCCAATTTAGAAAGATGCGCGAATTCCGCCGTCGTGCGGCCGAGATTTTCCCAGACGTCCCCGATGATAGCCTCGACCGCTTGGCGCGAAAGATCGGGAAAGGCGATCTTGAGATTGATCCGCGCGCGATTCGAAATGGGTCCGATCAGCGGACCAAGGGTGCGCGTCAAGCGGCCGGCGATCGAGGACGCCGCGTCAATACCGACGGTTCGAAAGAAGAGGCCAAGCGCAATAGCGAGAGCATATTCGGCATGATTGGCGAGCGTTGCTTTACGACCCCCTCGCGCGGGTGGTTCCGCGATCTCTTCGACGCCCGCGCCTTCGCCAGTCATTTTGAGCGCCCGATGCTTTGCCGGGTGAAATCCGTGAGACGGCGCGGCTCGTCAGCCGTCATCAACAGCCGGGCGACGGCGACGCCCTCCCGCTCATCGGCCGAGAGGCGCACGATATCCTTTTCTGTCGTGATCAGCGCGGCTCCTGATTTTTTCGCCTGCGCCTTGAGACGCACAAGCTCCGCTGGCCGGTAAACGTGGTGATCCGGAAATGCAACGCGCGCGGCCAGCGCAAACCCCGCCGCCTCAAGGCTTGCGAAGAACCGCATTGGCCCGCCGATGCCGCAAAAAGCGATGATTTTCTGCGGCGCAATTGACGGCGCGATGGCGCCCTTCGCGCGGAAGAGCGGCCGCTCGCCGGCATCGATTGCGGGCGCTCCTTCGCCAACGAGAACGATCGCGTCGGCGCGCGCAATCGCGCGGCGAAGCGGCTCGCGCAACGGGCCTGCCGGGAACACGCGGGCATTGCCGGCGGGATCGGCGGCGTCCAGCAAAAGGAAAGAGAGGTCCTTCCAGATCTCCCGATTCTGAAAACCGTCGTCCATGATGATCGCCCCGGCGCCGGCCTGCGCTGCCGCGCGCGCGCCTTTGACCCGCGATTTGGCGATGTAGGTCGGCGCCGCCGCCGCAAGCTGCAGGGCTTCGTCGCCGACGTCACGCGCCGTGTGCCGATCAGTGACGCGAACTGGTCCTTTCAGCGACCCGCCATACCCGCGCGACAGAAATTGCGCATTGACACCCTGTTCCCTGAGCAGGCATTGCAGCATCAGCGCGAACGGCGTCTTGCCGACGCCGCCGAGTGTCGCATTGCCAACGCAGATGATTGGCGCGCTCACTTTAGCTGCGCGCGTCATCGCCGCGCGCATTCGCTGCCCGGCGTCGTAGAGGAGCGCCGCGGGCGCCAAGGTCATCGCCGCTGCGCGCGCGGCGAGGCCGCTTTCGCGCCAGAACCAGGGTTCCTTCATCACGCCGCGCGAATCCGCACTGGCGACTGCCGGTTGATTTCGCCGACGATGTCCGAAAGAACGCGTTTCGCGCTGGCTTCGGCCGACGCGCGCGCGGCTTCGGCCATCGCGAGGCGCGTCTTTTCGTCGGCAAGAAGACGCTTGACCGCAGCGCTGAGGTCGCGGTCGTTGCGGACGAGCGCCGCGCCGCCGGCGCCGCGCAATTCGGCATAGGTTTCGACGAAATTGAAAACGTGCGGCCCGTGCAGAATGGCGGAGGCTAGCCGCGCCGGCTCGAGCGGGTTGTGCCCGCCTTTCTCGACAAGACTGCCGCCGACGAAGGCGACCGTCGAAAGCCGGTAGAAAAGCCCGAGCTCGCCCAGAGTGTCGGCGATATAAATGTCTGTCGTCCGGTCGATCGCGTCGCCTTTGGATCTGCGCCGCGCCGAGAGGCGGGCGCTCTCGGCGAGCCGCGCGATTTCCTCGCCGCGCTCTGGATGGCGCGGCGCGACGAGGGTGACGATCCCCGGCGTTTCCGCCTTCAACGTGCTGTGCGCGGCGAAAATCAGTTCTTCCTCGCCCGGATGCGTGCTTGCCGCGAGCCAGAATGGTCGCCCATCGATGTCAGCAAGGATGCGCGTTTCTTTCAGGGCGTCGCCGGGGAGGGGCGGCGCCGCATTTTTCAGGTTGCCGAAGGAGGCCACATCCCGTCCCGAAAGCTCAGTCAATCGCTCCGCGTTCTGACGATCCTGCGCGATCAGGAGATCGAACTGCGCGAGGAGATAGCGGATCGACCGCGGTTTTGACTTCCACTCGTCAAAGGATTTCGGCGAGACGCGGCCGTTGACGAGCGCCATAAAGTCTGCGCGGCGGCGGGTCTCGATCAAAAGGTTAGGCCAGAATTCGGACTCGACGAAGATGGCGCGGTCTGGCCGCCAGTGATCGAGAAAGCCGCGGACAAAGCGGGGATGATCGACCGGGATGAACTGGTGAATGGCGCCGGCGGGAAGCCGCTCCGCCATCAGCTTCGCCGAGGTGACGGTCCCGGTCGTCACCAGCACGCCCCGCCCGGGATCATCCGCCATCAACCGCTCGACCAGCGGCAGCACCGACAGCGATTCACCGAGGCTGGCGCCGTGGATCCAGGTGAGCGCGCCCTTGGGACGGGCGCGCCCTGCATTGCCCGTGCGCTCGCGCATCCGCGCCGGATCTTCTTTTCCTTCGCGGAGGCGGTGTAGGAGCAACAGCCGGGCGACCGGCGCTGTCGCCCAGCTCGCCGCGCGGTAAAGTTTCAAGCCGACCGGTTCATCAAGGCTCGCCGTCGTCACGCGCCATCCCCTGTCAGCGATCGCCGCCCGACCGCCTTGTCCGCCGCCGCCGCCGCCGCCTTCAATTCTGCTTCCAGATGCGCGCGGGCCGCCTCGAGCGCCGCAGCATCGGCCGTCCGTTCTATATGGATCGGTGGGCGGGCTGCAAAGGCGAGTCGCGAGAACGGCGCCGCAAGAAGAAACCGGTCCCAGGTGTCAAGGCGCGGCCCCAGCGATGCGGAATAGGCCGCCGGAAGAATTGGCGCGCCGGAAAAGGCGGCGAGCTTGATCGCGCCGATCTTCGCGCGTTGGCGCGGGCCGCGCGGCCCGTCCGGCGTCATGCCGACTATAGACCCTTGTTCGAGGGCTGCGATCATGCCGGCGACCGCCGGCGCGCCGGACTTGTTCTTCTCCGGCTTTTGGGGGTCGGCGGCCGATCCCCGGATCAGCTCGACGCCGAATCCCCTGACCGCCTCAGCGATGATCTCCCCGTCGCGATGGGCGGAAATCAGCATGTAGACGGGCCTTTTCGTCTGGCTCCGGATCGTCGCTCCCATCAGGAGCCGCGCATGCCAGAAGGCCAGGATAAAGCCCTTGCCGGAGGCGACCAGCGCGTCGGCATGCTCTCGGCCGATCAGTTCGGTGCGGGACGTTGCTTCAACCGCGCGAATATAGGTGGCGATCGCCCCGCTCGCGAGCCGGCCGGCGAAGGGGGAGCGCATCGCGCGCCTGATAAACGAGCCGCCAGCCATGTCGATTGTTGAAACCCGTTTCCTGTCAACAGCTTGCGAAGCCGGGCGCATGCCCTGAGAATAGGACGCGCCCGGCTGCGTCACCCTTAGGAGCGCCTTTAGGCTCGTCACGAAGGGCGAGGCAACCTTAAAACCGCTGGAAATATCTTGGCCCGCCATACCGAAAACGCATCCTCACTCGCGCTCGCCCGCCGGCTGTGGCGGGATTATCTCGGCCGCTACGCGGGAAAGCTCCTCTTTGCGCTTCTCGCCATGGGGCTATACGCCGCGTCCGCGGCGGCGATCCCTGCGGGCGTTGAATGGATCAGCGCCGGCCTTGCGGGTGAGCCGTCCTCGCTCGGCGGTTTGCCGGGGGCGGTCGCAGTCTGGGGGCCGGTCGTCATCGTCGCCCTCGGTCTCGTCAACGCCGGCGCGCAATATGTGCAGGCGAGGCTGTCGGCGTCCGCAGCCTTGTCGGCGCTCCGCGATCTGCAAACCGACATGTTCGGCAAACTCCTCACCATCGACGACGAGCAATTGCGCAGCTTCGGCGCCGGGCAGTCGATCGGCAGGCTGACGAATGACGCGAGCGTCCTCCGCGAAACCTTGACGCGCGCGCTGACCGCCGTGCGCGATCTCCTGACCTTGATTGCGCTCTGCGCCGTCATGGTCTGGTACGACTGGGTTCTCTTTCTTGTCGTGGTTGCGATCTACGCCGTTATCGGCTGGCCGGTTGCGACGATCGGTGCGCATTTGCGCAAGAGCTCGCGTGAGGCGCAGGCGCAAACCGGCGACATCGCCAGCCTCACGTCGGAAGCGGTCGCCGGAGCGCGGATGATCCGCGCCTATTCGCTCGAAGCCCGCGAAGCTGCGCGCGCGCGCGCGCGCTTTGACGCGCGTCTTGCGACCCTGCAGCGGATGGCGCGGCTCCGCGCCTTGAACGAGCCGTTCATCTTCCTTGTCGGGTCGGTCGCGATGGCGATCGTCATCGCCGTTGTTGCCTTGAGGATCGATGCCGGCGCACTCACCGTGCCGCAGTTCATCTCTTTCATCATTGCCTTGCTGATGCTCTCGCAGCCGGCGCGGGGCTTGTCGACGTTGAACGCCGTCGCGCAGGAAGGCTTCGGCGCATTCGAGCGGATGCTGGCGCTGATCGACACCGTGCCGACAATTGCCGATCGCCCTGATGCGGCGCCGCTGAACGTCAAGGCGGGCGCTGTTTCGTTCCGCAATGTCGTCTTCGCCTATGACGGCGGCGAGGCGGCGCTCGACAATTTCTCGCTCGAGATCCCGGCCGGAAAGACCGTGGCGCTTGTCGGCGAGTCGGGCGCGGGTAAATCGACCGTGTTCAACATGCTGACGCGGCTATACGAACCGCAATCGGGCCGAATCGCGATTGACGGGCAGGATATTTCCGCGGTGACAATGACGAGTTTGCGCGCGCAGGTTGCTGTCGTCAGTCAGGAAACCATACTCTTCAACGACATCGTCGCGGCGAATGTCGGCCTCGGCAAGCAGTGCGCGACGCGCGAGGCAATCGTCGCCGCCGCGAAAGCCGCCGCCGCCGACGGCTTCATCCGCGTGCTACCGGGCGGCTATGAGACGATAGTCGGCGAGGCCGGCGGCAATCTCTCCGGCGGCCAGCGCCAGCGCATCGCGATCGCCCGCGCATTCCTGAAAGACGCGCCGATCCTGCTTCTTGACGAAGCGACTTCGGCGCTCGACGCGGAATCGGAAAGCCTTATTCAGGAAGCACTGGCGCGCCTTGCTAAGGGCCGCACCACAATCATCATCGCGCACCGCCTCGCAACGATCCGCGCGGCCGATCTCATTGTCGCCATGGACAAGGGGCGTGTGATCGAAATTGGCGGTCACGATGCGATGCTGGCGAAGGGCGGGTATTACGCAAGGGTGGCGAGGTTGCAGTTTGAGGGAGTCTAGGATCACTCCCGCCGAAGCACCCTCTCCGTCAAAAAATTCCCCCACCAATTGCCCATAAACTGGCGCTTGATTTGCGCGGGGTCATAGGCGTCGCTTGCCGCCCATGCCAAAAAGCCATCGGTATCGCAGAGCGAAACTTTATTTGCGTGCGCGTGGTCCAGATAACGTGCGAAGGCGGCGTCGATGATTCCGGTCTTTCCGTGCTTCACATGGCCATAGCGCCACGATAATTGTTTCAGCGCCACATCGAGCGGGCGGTTCTCGCGGAAGAATAGATAGAGCG
This sequence comes from Parvularculaceae bacterium, assembly GCA_041744115.1. Lineage (GTDB taxonomy): Bacteria > Pseudomonadota > Alphaproteobacteria > Caulobacterales > Parvularculaceae > Amphiplicatus. The sequence goes on from JBGTLL010000006.1 coordinate 9,208, forward strand.
CCGACATCAGTCCGACGCGGTCCGCGCCGGATTTGCAGTGGAAGAGCGCGGGATACTCGATTCGCTCAAAAAGATTGCGCGCGCCGTTGAGAGCTTCTATTGACGGCGCTTCTCGCGAGAACACGCGGAAGTTTTCGAGTGACATCCCCAATCGCGCACATGCCTCTTCTTCGAGAAAGAGCGCCGCACTAGGCTTCCCGCCTCGCAGATTAACGACAGTTTTTACGCCGCGCCGCGCCCAGCGTTCGAGCCGCGCTGGCGAGGGCTGGAAGCTGCGATAAACGCCCGGCGCGATCTCGTGCGTATTGTCATAGCAGGCGCGGATGATCTCATGATCGTCGATGAGGAATTCGCGCATAGCGCGGCGGCGCCCCTCGGGCGTTGCAAATTCCTCCCGGGTCAAGGTTGCGGCCGTCATGCGTCAGGCCGCGAGCCTCCGGCTTAACGCGCGCAGGAGCGCCGCGCCGTCGCCGCGCCAAGCCGCGCCGTGCATGCAGGCGAGAACTCTTGGCTCACGGGACGCGAGTTTTTCAAACAGCTCGGCAGTCTTGTCCGAGTGGGCGTAATAATCGAGCGCGCTTCGCGCCGCTTCGCTCGGCTCCAGTATGTCGTCTTCGGTGATTGGCGGATGCTGGGCGCCGAATTGCGTAAAGAGATCGCCGCAAAACAGCGTCGACGTTGTCTCTTCGTAAAGATGGCCGCATTCCCAGCCGTGCGGCAGATGCGGCGTTGCAATCCAGGTCACCCGGTGACTACCAAGCGAAACGGTCTCGCCATCGGCCATCGCCCGCGGCGGCCGGTCCGCCATGTCGCCGATCGACACCATCGCGGCGATCTCGCCGCACAGCGGCGCCGCCGACGGCGCGGCGGCAAGAAAATCGTTGAGTGCGCCGCACTCGTCCGATTCGACATGCGAAAAAGCGATGTGGCGCAGCGACTTCACCGGAAGGATCGTTTCGACCGCGCCTGACACGACCTCGAACATCCGCCGAAGTCCGGTGTGATAGAGAAGCGGCTCCTTATCGGCGATCAGATATTGATTGAAGGTGAATCCGGCCGGCATGTCGGGGCTTGGCCGCAAAGGCGTGCTGATGCGGTAAATGCCGGCGGCGATTTCGTCGACGCTGGCGCGGGATTTCGAATTGACGATCGCCATCGAGCGGCCCTTTCTGTTGCGGCCCAATACCAGCGGACTATACGCCAATCAAAACTTTCCGTCGCCGTCGGGATCGAGGAGGCGGTGCATATGCGCGATGAAATAGCGCATATGCGCGTTATCGACGGTCGCCTGCGCCTTCGCCCGCCAGGCTTTTTCGGCTTCAGCGTAATTCGGATAGACGCCGACAATATCGAGTTTATCGAGGTCGCGGAATTGCACTGTGTCGGGATTGTCAAGCTCGCCGCCAAATACGAGGTGAAGAAGCTGTCTGTCTGTCATGATCGTCCCCGAGAAAATTCAGTCCCCGGCGATTGTCATTGCGCCAACGAGGAGCGATGGCGCGTTGGTGGAGCCGCGGAATTCGAGGTCGTCCGCCGCGACGAGGTTCCGGTACATGTCGAGCAGGTTGCCGGCGATCGTAATCTCGCTGACCGGATATTGGCGCTCGCCGTTCTCGAACCAGAAGCCCGAACAGCCGACCGAATAATCGCCATTGTTGGAATTGACCTGCGGCCCGAACATGTCGGTGACGAGGAGGCCGGTTCCGGCCTCTTGCATCAGCGCCGCCGCCGAATGCGCGCCGGGCTTCAGATAAAGGTTGGTCGAGCCGGAGCCGGGTCCGCCGCTTGCGCCCCTTGTCGCGCGGCCATTGGTTTCAAGCTTCAGCTGACGCGCCTGCGCCGAGTTCAAGAACCATTCGGTCAAAACGCCGCCATCGATGAGATTGAAAGCGGCCGCGCCGACGCCCTCGCCGTCGAAGGGGCGTGAGCCGTGACCGCGCCTGATATGCGGATCATCGACAACGTCCATCCCGGCGGGGAAAATGCGCGCGCCCTTTTTTGATTTCAAAAAGCTGACGCCGCGCGCAATCGCCGCGCCGTTCGCCGCGCCTGCAAGATGCCCGATCAGCGAATTCGAAAGCCGGCTGTCGAAGATGACGGAGGCTGTCTGGCTCTTGACGCGCTTGGGTGACAGCCGCGCAACGGTGCGCTCGCCGGCGCGCGCGCCGATCGCTTCCGGCTCGCGCATGTCGGCGAAATGCGTTTTCGAATCGTAATCGTAATCGCGCTCCATGCCGTTCCCGTCCTCGGCGATGACGCTGACCGATACGGAATGGTGCGAGCCGCCGGATTCTCCGAAAAAGCCGTGGCTCGTCGCGAACCATTTGTGGCCGTCGCCATAACTCGCTCCTGCGCCCGAGGAATTGACGACGCCGTTGACGGCGAGCGCGGCCTCTTCGCAGAGTTTCGCGCGCGCTTTCAGGTTTTCCGTACCGGGTTCGGCATAATCGCCGAGATCGAGATCGGGGAAAGGCGCTTTCGCGAGGCGATCGGCGGGAGCGAGCCCGACATAAGGGTCAACCGGGGCGGCTTTCGCCATCGACGCGCAGCGCTCGACCAAGGCGCCGATCGCGTCCTTTGAAATATCGGTCGTCGAAACGCTCGCCTGCCGCCGGCCGAACATCAGGCGCACCCCGAGGTCCAGTCCTTCCGACCGTTCGACATCTTCAAGCGCGCCCATCCGCCAGGAAACGCCGTGCGACACGGCATGATAAAGAATGGCGTCGGCCGCGTCGGCGCCGGCGCGCTTGGCCTGCGAGAGGACCGCGCCGAGGATCTTTTCAGCTTCCGGGGGCTTCATGGCGCCGGAGATAGAGGTTCAGCGCCTCAGCCGCAACCGGCTCAGGCAATCTCGGCCTTTGCGCCTTCGCCCCACTCTCGCATCGCGGGCAGCGCCCAGAGGTGATCGCGATAGCGGGCGGCTTCGGGGGAGAGATCGACCGGCCCATAGGTGACTAATCGCGAGACGACCGGCGCATACATCGCATCGGCGATCGAGAATTGGCCGAACAGGAAGGGGCCGCCGCGCCCGAAATCGCGGCGGCAGCTTTCCCAGATTTCCGAAATGCGCTCGATGTCCGGCCGGGCGCCAGAGGTCAGATGCCTCATCCCTTCGCGCGAGAAATTCATCGGCCACGCGCTGCGCAAATTCGTGAAGCCCGAATGCATCTCCGCCGACACCGACCGCGCCCGCGCCCGTACGGCGGCGTCCGCCGGCCATAGCGCGCCTTGCGGAAATTTCTCCGCCAGATATTCGCAGATCGCTAGCGAATCCCAGATCACGAGATTTCCGTCGACGAGACACGGAACCCGGCCAGATGGCGATACTCTCAGGAGATCGGTTTTCGACGTCGGCCGGTCGAGCCTGATCAGATGCTCCGCGAACGGAATGCCGGTCTGTTTCAGCGCAAGCCACGGCCGCAGCGACCATGAGGAGAGGTTCTTGTCGCCGATGAAAAGTTTGAACTCAGTCATGGTCGGTCTCCAGCAGCCGGCGCGGATGGCGCCCGTCGACATAGCCCATGAAAGGCGGGCGGATCGAATAGCCGATGAGCGCCTGCGCCCGCTCGGGCAAGGTCTTTGCGATGTCGGGCGGGACCGCCAGCGCCATGTTTTCAAGCTGCCGCGTCCAGCCGGGGCAGTATTGCGGCGTGATGATGAGGCGGGGGCTCGAGGACCGATTCGCCCCGCCGCGGTGCCACAAGGTTCCCTTGGCGAGCATCAGGGAGCCGGCGGGCATTAGAGCCTTCAGGGCGTCGCCCCGCGCGCCCGGATCGACATCGGCGCCGCCGATCTCCGTCTTTGTGAAAACATCCTCGCTGACCGCGCCTTCGACGGTTTCATCCGCCCACAGATGGCTTCCGGGAAGGATCTCCGTGGCGCCGTTCTCCGCCGTCGTCTCGTCGATCGCCCAGAACGCGCTGACCCCGAGCGACGGCCGCGGCCGCGGCCAGCCATAATGGCTGTCGTCATAATGCCAGGGTTGCACCGTCTCGCCGGGATGGAGATTGATCGCAAGGCAAGCCGACAGGAGACAGTCGGGACCAAGATCAGCTTCGGCGAAAGCGATCGGAAGGGGGTGCGCGACAAGGTCGGCGAACACGCGCGATTTCGCCAGCATCGCGTAAACGCGGTTCGTATTCAGCCCTTCAAAATCATTGCGGCCGCGAAGGTTCTCGCCCAGATAGGGCGCTAAGGCCGCACGTATCCGCGCGATTTCTTCTACGGCAAGGACCTTTTCGAAAATGATATAGCCGTCGCGGTCGAACGCGCGGCGGGCGTCCGCGAACGAACGGCCGCCGAGATATCCGCCGATTTTGATATTGAGGGCTGCGCCCGTCATGCCGGCCTCAACGCTTCCCATTGAAGAAATTGACGATCCACTGGGCGATGACGCCGCGATCAGATCGATTTTTCAAGGCCGAAAGGCCTTCGTCCGAGAGCGCTTCGCCGTAGCGGTTGCGGCGGAGGCCGATGAGATCGGCGGCGTAGTCGTGTTCGAATTCCGGGTGCATCTGAAATGAAATCGCCGGCCCTTGCGCATAGGCGAACGCGCCATATTCGCAAAAGCCGGAGCCGGCGAGGTTTTTCGCTCCCGGCGGCGGCGCCGTCACCTGATCCTGATGCGAGACGGCGCAGGAAATCCGCCCCTGATGCGGCGTCATCCACGGCGCGCCCAAAGTCACGTCATAGTGGTGAAGGCCGACGCCCCAGCCCTTGTCGGATTTTTTCACTTCGCCGCCAAAGGCCTGCGCCATCAGCTGATGGCCGAAACAGATGCCGACCTGCGGTTTTCCCGCTGCGGCGGCGACGCGAACGAGCGCTTCGAGCGGCGCGATCCAGTCATGGCCTTCATAGACGCCGGCGGCCGACCCCGTGATCAGCATGCCGTCAAAATCCGCCACCGAAGGGAGCGCGCCGTCCCTGAATACGCCATAGGTCGTGAATGAGAGATGCGGCGCGAGCGGCGACAGCATCCGCTCCATCATTCCCGGATAGGTCGGATGGCGTCCGTTCAATTGTTCCGGCGGCGCGCCGGTCTCGATGATGGCGATGCGCATGGAGCGATCGTTAGCGCGCGCGGCGGCGGCGTTCAATCGCGCGAGTCGGGCGCTCGCCGCGGAGGGGCCGCCTCGACGGGAGCCTCCGGCGCGAGTAATCGACGGTCATGAGCTACAAATCCCTGCGCGAATTCGTTGTCCGCCTTGAGGCCGAAGGCGAACTCGTTCGCGTGGGCCGGCCCGTTTCGACCGTTCTTGAAATGACCGAGGTCCAGACCCGGCTGATCGCGGAAAAAGGTCCGGCGGTTCTCTTTGAAAAGCCGGTGAAGGCGGACGGCTCGGTTTCGCCGATCCCGGTCCTCGTCAATCTGTTCGGGACGGTTAAGCGCGTCGCGATGGGAGTGACCCTTCTTGAAGGCAGAACGGGCGGCGCGGACCGGAGCGCCGCCGCCGCGCTGCGCGAAGTCGGAAAGACGCTCGCCTTCCTGCGCCAACCCGATCCGCCGTCGGGTTTGAAGGACGCGATCGAGTTGCTTCCCTTCGCGCGCGACGTGATGGCGATGCGCCCTGCAACCCGCGCTTTCGGCGCGGCGCCTTGTCAGGAGATCGTGCTGACCGGCGATGAAATCGATCTCGGCCTGTTGCCGATCCAGACCTGCTGGCCGGGAGAGCCGGCGCCGCTGATCACCTGGCCGCTCGTAGTCACCAAGGGCCCGACCGCCGCCCGAGAGGATGATTTCAATCTCGGCATCTACCGCATGCAGGTGATTGGAAAGAACAGGACGATAATGCGCTGGCTCGCGCATCGCGGCGGCGCGCAGCATCACCGACGTTGGAAGGGCGAAAGGCAAGAGCCCTTGCCGGCCGCCGCGGTTCTCGGCGCCGATCCCGGAATCATCATTGCGGCGGTGACGCCGGTTCCCGAGACGCTTTCCGAGTATCATTTCGCCGGACTGCTCCGGGGACGGAAAGCCGAGCTGGTCCCATGCAAGACCGTGCCGCTAAAAGTGCCCGCCGAAGCCGAGATCGTGCTCGAAGGCCATGTTTCGCTGGAGGAGTACGCCGACGAAGGCCCCTATGGCGACCACACGGGCTATTATAATACAGTCGAGCGCTTTCCCGTGTTCACCATTTCGGCGATCACCATGCGGCGCGATCCGATTTACCTTTCGACCTATACCGGGCGCCCGCCGGACGAGCCGAGCGTTCTCGGCGAAGCGCTGAACGAAGTTTTCATCCCGCTTTTGCAGCAGCAATTTCCGGAGATCGTCGATTTCTATCTGCCGCCGGAAGGATGCAGCTACCGGATTGCCGTCGTCTCGATGAAGAAAGCCTATCCCGGCCACGCCAAGCGCGTGATGATGGGCGTGTGGAGCTATTTGCGCCAGTTCATGTACACGAAATGGGTGATCGTCGTCGATGACGACATCAACGCGCGCGACTGGAAGGACGTGATGTGGGCCGTCTCGACGCGGATGGATCCGGCGCGCGACATCACGCTGATCGAGAAAACGCCGATCGATTATCTCGACTTTGCGTCGCCGGAATCCGGTCTCGGCTCGAAGATCGGGCTCGACGCGACCAACAAATGGCCGCCGGAAACGAAACGCGACTGGGGCGAAAAAATCCGGATGTCGGACGATGTCGTCCGCCGTGTCGATGAGATGTGGTCGTCGCTCGGCCTGCCGGGAAGCGGCAGATCGATCTGGGAATGAATCGCCCGCCGCCCATCCCTCGAGACGCGCGCCAGGAAGCGCGGCTTAGGCAAGGCTTTTTGTCGGCGTCGATGTGTCGAAGGACCGTCTTGATACGCATGTTCGCCCGCGCCGGGACGGCGAAGGCCCTGAAGACCTCTGGGCGTGGTTGAAGGCGCTGTCGCCGGTGCTGATCGCGGTCGAGGCGACCGGCGGCTTTGAAACGTCGTCGTCGTGGCGCTCGGCGCGGCGGGCTTTCCCGCCGTCGTCGTCGATCCGGACAAGGACATCGACGAGGCGGTCCGCCGCTCTCCCGCGCGGCGCGCCAGGGACAATCTTCTCGCTTCCGTCCCCGGCGTCGGCTCGGTGACCGCAGGAACGCTCCCCGCCGCCCGCTTCAACACCGCGCTCAAGCCCTCCTATCAACGCCTGCTCGCCGACGGAAAGTCCAAAAAGCTCGCCCTCATCGCCGTCGCCAGAAAACCCCCCACCATTCTCACCGCAAATCCTCAGCGATCAAAAACCAGGCAAAACGCCTGACCCGCATGCAGTTGCTGAGGAGCGGCCGTAAGGAGGCGTCTCGAAGGGCGGCGGGCCACCAGGCTTCAACCCGCAAGCCCGATCTCTTTCAGCCGCTGCCGCAAGAACGCGTCGGCCGTGATTGGCGGATACTTCGCCCCGGCGCCTTTGCAGTCCGCGATGCACGCCAGAACCGCCGCGGAATGCGGGTGCATGAAAAACGGCATCGAATAGCGCGAGACGTTGGGCCCTTTCGGATTGACGACGCGGTGCGTCGTTGCCGGGATCACATCGTTCGTAATTCGCGCCAGCATGTCGCCGGCGTCGATAATGAGATTGTCCTCGTCGGTATCGATGGCGAGCCATTTTCCGTCGCGATCGAGCAGCTCGAGCCCGCCCCCCTCGGCAGCCACCAGAATGGTGATGAGATTGATGTCTTCATGCGCGGCGGCGCGCTCGGCCTCGGGATCGGCGTCCACCGGAACCGGCGGGTAATGCAGGAGACGAAGGATCGAATTGCCGTCGGTCGCCATCTTGCGGAAATAATCGCCGCCGACGCCGAGCGACGGCGCGAGCGCTTCGAGCATGAGAAACCCCGCATCTTCGAGCGCCGCATAAAGTTCAAGGAACGTCTCGCGAAAACCCGGCGGCGCCTCCGGCCAGCGATTGGGCGGATACACGCCCGAAAGCGGCGAGGCGACGCCGATCTCCCGCCCGACATGCCAGAATTCCTTGAGGTCGCCGACCTTTGACGTCTTCGCGTGCTCGCGGCCGAGCGGCGTGTAGCCTCGCTGGCCGTCGGGTCCGGCGGCGTATTGCATTTTCTCCTCGGCGGGGCGTTCGAAGAACTCCTTCGACATCCGATAGGCGCGCGCCAGCAGATGGCGGCTGACCGCATGATCCTTCAAAATGATAAAGCCGAAATACCGGAAGCCTTCGTACAGCGCGTCGATGAAGTCGCGCCGCTCGATCTCGCCGCCATTGGCGTAGGCCTTGAGACTGAGTTCCGGAACGCGGTCAAATTTGCGGGGCATGTGTCGCAGCCTATCCTCAACCATTTGCCGGAAACTACCGCCATCGTCACCCTGACGAAAGTCAGGGTCCGGTACTACAGCTATTCCCGTACGGCCCTGGATGCTGACTTTCGTCAGCAGGACGGGGAGTGGTGACGGCAATCCAGCCAACCCGTCACCCTGACGAAAGTCAGGGTTCAGAGCCACGGGCGATATCCATGCGGCCCTGGGTGCTGACTTTCGTCAGCATGATGAAGGATGGTGGGGCAAGTTTGTCATGCAGTCGCACAGGCGCCCGCCGAAAGCACTTCCTTAACCAAACCGGCGTTTAGTCGGCGCATGGGTCTCAAGCTCACGCTGAAGCCGGGCGAAAAGATCGCCATCAACGGCGCCGTCATTGTCAACGGCGACCGCCGCACAGCATTCGTCGTCGAAAACCGGGCGAGCGTCCTCCGCGAGCGCGACATCATGCTGCCCGAAGAGGCGACGACGCCGGCTCGGCGCGTTTACCTGCCGGTGATGATGATGGCGCTCGATCCCGCCACGCGCAAAGACGCGTTCGCCGAGTTCGACCGGCGCCTCACCGAGTTCGCCGGCGCGGTCACCGATCCCGGCGGGCTGACGCTCTGCCTGAAGATTTCCGCCGCGGTCGCCAACGGCGCCTATTACAAGGCGCTGGCGTTTTGCCGGACGCTCATCGAGTTTGAAAGCGAAAGACTTTCCGATGTCGCATGAAGCCTACCGCAAGGCCCAGAAAGCCTCAGCCCATCCGCGCGACGCGGAATATCGCGCGTTTTCCGAAGCGACGCGAAAGCTGATGGCGGCGGCCGAGGCGGGACGCGCGGACCTGAAACAGCTGATCGAGGCGGTGCATCTGAACCGCACGCTCTGGGGAACGCTCGCCGCCGATTGCGCCGATCCGGCTAATCAGCTGCCGTCGGAAACGCGGGCGCTGATTATTTCGCTGGCGCGCTGGGTCTCCGCCTATTCGAGCGACGTCATGCAGAAAAAAGAGACCGTCGCCCCGCTGATCGATGTCAACCGCATCATCATGGACGGCCTCGCGGGCCAAAGGCCGGCGGCGTAAGAGCAATGTTTCCTTCTCCCCTTGGGAGAAGGTGGCGCGAAGCGCCGGATGAGGGTTCCCCACTCCAGTCTCGAGACCATTACCCTCACCCGGAATTGCTGCGCAATTCCGACCTCTCCCAGCGGGAGAGGTACGTTGGGGCGGCATTTCCCGCCGGCCGGCAATTTTTTCCCGGCAACAATTTCCGCATCCGCCCATAAATTCCGTTTACGAACGATTAGCCTTACCTTCCAGACGGCGAAGAAACGCCGCTCGCATGGGCGGTCTTAACCCGCGTAAACGGACTCCTAACCGGCAGATTACTTGCTCGTCATTTGCCGCCGGATGCGCGCGCAAGCCGCCGCGCCGGGGGAGCGAAAAATCGCTCTTGGACCCAGAACGGGAGACCCTCGATGGTCAACAATGTCAACACCAATCCGGGCGCGCTCGTCGCGCTGCAGAGCCTCAACCGGATTTCCGACCAGCTGAACGAGGTTCAGCGCCGCGTTTCGACCGGCCTGCAGGTTTCGAGCGCCAAGGACAATCCGGCGATCTACGCGCTTGCGCAACTGCAGCGCGCGGAACTGGCCTCGATCGAGCCGGTGCAGCAGGGCCTTCGCGTCGCCCAGTCGGCCGTCGACGTCGCGCTTGCCGCGGGAGAATCAATCTCCGACGTTCTCGTGCAGTTGAAAGCGGTCGCCAGCCAGGCCGCCGATCCGTCGCTGACAGCGGCTCAGCGCACGGTCCTTTCCGACCAGTTCATCAATCTTCGCGACCAGATCAACCGTCTCGTTGATAGCGCGGATGTCGGCGGGCGCAATCTTATCGCCGCCGGCGCGTCCGATCTGACGGCGATCGCCTCGACCGACGGCGCATCGTCGATCACGGTCACGGCGCAGGATCTGTCGATCGGCGGCGGCATCGTCAATATCGACAACACGGCGACGCCGCTCGCCGACGCCACGGCCGCGCAAGCGCAGATTACGGCGATCACGACGGCGATCGATGCGCTGTCGCCGGCGCTTGCCCAGCTTGGTTCGGGGAGCCAGTCGCTCGGCCTTCAGGAGCGGCTGCTGTCACGCATCAGCGACGCGCTTGAGATCTCGATCGGCAATCTCGTCGATGCGGATCTCGCAAGGGAGAGCTCGCGCCTGCAGGCGCTGCAGGTGCAGCAGCAGCTTGCGATCCAGACCTTGTCGATCGCGAACGCCGCGCCGAACGCAATCCTCGCGCTGTTCGCGTAAAGGAAGCTCTGAAAGCCGCCGCTTCACCGCAAGGCTGACGCGGCGGCGGGCAGGGAATGATGGAAGTGGGAAATTTATCGAAAGCGCCATCGGCGCCGCCGCCGGATCGCTCAGGCGACCAGCGCAACGAAGCGCTCGCCCGCAAGCGACGCGAATTGTCGGCGGAGCAGGCCGCAAGAGCCGAAGCCTCGAAAGCGCGCTCGGCAGACCGCCTCGCGGAAGTGCGCGAAGCCGTTGCTCGCGTTCTCGGGGCCAACACAAGACTCACGATTTCGCGGTCGGAATCGTCGTTTGATTTTGTCTATCGGGCGATCGACGTCGATACCGGCGAGATCGTCAACGAATGGCCGCAGGACAAGTTCGTCGGACTTGTCCGCGGGGTGGGTGAAGACGTGCGCACAGATGTCGACGCCGGGATGATGCTCGACCGCGTCGCCTGACGGCCACATAACCTCCGACTGCCCGGCGGGCGTGATTGCCGCCGGGCTTTTTTTGCCAGCATCGACGCTGATTGACCCTCGCTCCGGCCTCGTCGCATAAGGTCGGCCATGACCCGCCAGACCGCCGCCGGCCATCTTGTGGACGCCCTTGTCATGAACGGCGTCACCCATGTGTTCTGCGTTCCGGGCGAGAGCTATCTTGCCGTTCTCGACGCGCTCTATGACGTCAAGGATCGCATCAGCCTGATCGTTTGCCGGCACGAAGCCTCGGCGGCGAACATGGCGGAAGCCTATGGCAAGCTGACCGGCAAGCCGGGGATTGTAATGGTCACGCGCGGGCCGGGCGCAACGCACGGATCGGTCGGCGTTCACACCGCGTTCCAGGATTCAACGCCGATGATCATGTTCATCGGCCAGGTCGCGCGCGGGCATCTCGACCGCGAGGCGTTTCAGGAAATCGACTATCGCCAGATGTTCGGCGCCGTCGCAAAATGGGCGGGCGAAGCCGATGTCGCCGCCCGCGCCGGCGAATATGTGAACCGCGCCTTTGCAACGGCGCAGAACGGGCGGCGGGGGCCCGTCGTTCTCGCGCTCCCCGAAGACATGCTGACGGAAGAGGCGGAAGCCGAACCGCTGCCGCCCGCGCCGATCGCCATGGCGGCGCCCGACGAGCGCTCGCTCGAATTGCTGCGCGAGCACCTCGGCGGCGCGGAGCGGCCGTTCCTGCTGGTCGGCGGCGGCGGCTGGACCCATGACGCCGTTCGCGACCTCAAGATCTTTGTCGAAGCGACCGGCCTTCCCGTGGGCGCCTCGTTCCGGTCGAAGGATCTGTTCGACAATCTCCACCCGCAATATGCCGGCGATGTCGGGATCAGCCCCAACCCGCGCCTCGCCGAGCGGCTGAAAGCGTCGGATCTCGTCATCGCTTTCGGACCCCGGCTCGGCGAAATGACGACGTCCGGCTATGGCCTGTTCAAGGCGCCGCTGGCGAGGCAGCCGCTCATCCACATTCATCCGGGCGCGGAGGAGCTGGGGCGGGTCTATACGCCGGTCCTCGCGATCAATGCGGCGCCCGAGACGATGGCGCGCGCGCTCGCGGCCGAGCCGTGGACCCTCGATGAAGGCTGGCTGCAGCAGGCCTATGCGGCGCATGCCGATTTCGACGCGTTTTCAAAGCCGGTAAAAGTCGCCGAAGGCGTCAATCTTTCGGAAGTTTTTTCATGGCTCGACAAGAACCTTCCGGCGGACGCCATCATGTGCAACGGCGCCGGAAATTACGCCGCCTGGCTGCATCGCTTCTACCGGCACAAATCATTCAAGACGCAGCTCGCCCCGACATCGGGCGCGATGGGCTACGGTTTTCCGGCGGCGCTGGCGGCGAAAGCCGCGTTCCCCGATCGCGAGGTCGTCTGCGCGGCCGGTGACGGCTGTTTCATGATGGCGTCGAACGAGCTGGCGACCGCGATGCAGTACAAGCTCAACGTCATTACGCTGGTGTCGAACAATTCAACCTACGGCACGATCCGAATGCATCAGGAGCGAGACTATCCGCGCCGCGTCTCCGGCACCGACCTCGTCAACCCGGATTTCGCGACCTACGCGCGCGCCTTCGGCGCCTTCGGCGTGACCGTGACGCGGACGGAGGATTTTCCCGCGGCCTACGAGGAAGCCAAAGCGAGCGGCCTGCCGGCGGTCATCGATCTGAAGACCTCGGCGAACGAAATCGCGCCGGAGCGAACGATCGAGGGATTGCGGAACGCGCTGTGAAATGTCGCTTCACTTCGTCCAGTTTTCGATCTTCAGCCCTTCGACGCGCCGGAATTCGCGTTCGTTGTTGGTGACGAGGGTGAGATTTGCGGCAAGAGCATGCGCGGCGATCCACAGATCGTTGGGGCCCACAATATTGCCGGCTGCGGCCAAAGCCGATCGTATCGATGCGTAGAAAATTCCTGCGTCGGAGGGAAGCGGCAAAACGCTCAACAGCTTCGTCATTGTCTGGAGCCCGGCGAACGCGCGCAGTCGTTCCGTGCTTCGTTCGGCGCCGAACGCGAGTTCTCCGTATGTGATCACGGAGATTGCGGCCTCGCCCGCGGCTTGCGTCTCCAATCGAGCGCGGACTTCGGGCCGACCCTTTCGAAAATATACACAGATGTCGGTGTCAAGGAGATAGCGTTTAGCCATCAGAGCTCTTTGCGCTCTTCGGGCGGTCGCATGTCCTTGATGTCTTCAAACATGTCCTCGGGCATTGCAGCGAGAATGTCGAAAACCTCCGCCAGGCTACTTTTTTCCTTCGCGCGCTCGCGCAGCACGATTTCGTCGCCCCGGCGGTAGATCTCGACTTCCGAGCCGGTGAAGCGAAATTCCTTCGGCAGGCGGACCGCCTGCGAATTGCCGGATTTGAAGACTTTCGCGAGCATGGGATGGGCCTTTGTATATACAGCTATGTATATACTTTTCGCCGCGCGTTTCAATCCGCAAGACGTCAGGCAGTCGCCCGGCCAAGACTTTGCAAATCGTCGAACGACTTGATGAGGCTGCGCCCGTCCGGCGTTGGCAGGCCTTTGATGTCGAGCCAGCGCCGTTCGATCGCGGATTTAAGAACGCGCTCATCAGTGTCCGCGCCGTCAAGCTGGCGGACAAATTTCAGGATATCTTTCGCAATAAGGTCGTCACTCACCTGGCCATCTCCGTGGACGAATTTGCCAGCGCTCGCTTCGGTCTTGGTGAAAACGGCCAGCATAGCTCGTCTGTTTGGTACGCCTACGATGAAAACGCGACTTTTTGAGTACACACGGTCAAGGCAAATCTGGCAAGGGGCTATCCCTCGCCCGGTGCTGCGGCGCAGCCGCGCAGGCGGCCCCCCTGCCAAAGCCCAACGAACGTGCTAAGCCGCCCGAAAAACCGGCGTGTTTCCTGCAAAATCACGGTAAAGAGCAAATGGACCACGGCAAGAACGAGTTCACGACGAACGCCGCGCTAAAAGCCCGCCGGGACGACGCGTTGCCTCTCGGTTTGCCTTCAAAATCAGGGGTTTACGTCGCCAAGGCCGAAAACGCCGAACTCTGGGACGTTGAGGGAAAACGTTACATAGATTTCATTGGTGGAATTGGCGTTTTGAACGTCGGCCACCGGCATCCAAAGGTTGTCGCCGCCATCAAGCGCCAAGCCGACGCCTTCCTGCATACGAGCTTCGGCATTGCTCAGTATGAGGTCTATGTCGACCTCGCCGAGCGGCTGAACAAGCTTGCGCCCGGGCCGACGAAGAAGAAGACGGCGCTTTTCAATTCCGGCGCGGAAGCGGTCGAGAATTCGGTCAAATTCGCCCGCCGCATCACCGGCCGGCCCGGCGTTATCGCGTTCGAGGGCGCGTTTCATGGGCGGACTTTGCTGGCGACGACACTGACCGGAAAGGCCAAGCCCTACAAGCTGGGTTTTGGCCCCCTGGTTCCGGCGATCTTCCATGCGCCGTACCCGGATCAATATCACGGCGTCCCGGTCAGCGCCTGCGTCAAATATCTCGACCAGCTTTTCAAGATGTCGATCCCGGCGGAAGAAGTCGCCGCGATCATTGTCGAGCCGGTGCAGGGCGAGGGCGGGTTCAATGCGGCCCCGGCGGAGTTCCTGCAACATTTGCGAAAACTAGCCGAACAGCACGGAATGCTGCTCATCGCCGATGAAATCCAGTCAGGCATGGGCCGCACCGGCAAGATGTTCGCGTTCGAACATGCTGGCGTTGAACCCGATTTTGTCTGCGTCGCCAAGTCGATCGCGGCGGGGTTGCCGCTTTCGGCGCTCATCGGCAAGGCGGAACTGATGGACAAGATCGCCACCGGCGGCATGGGATCGACCTATGGCGGCAATCCGGTCGCCTGCGCCGCGGCGCTCGCAGTCCTTGAAATCTTCGAGGAAGAAAATCTCCTGCAGCGCGCCAATGAGATCGGCGCTCGCGTTGCGGCGAGCTGGCGGTCGCTGCAGACAGGCATTGCGAAAGGACATTTCGGCGATGTCCGCCAGTTCGGCGGCATGATTGCGGTCGAGTGCGTGAAGGAGGGCGATCCTGCGAAGCCGAACGGCGATCTCGCGGCGAAAATCCAGACCGAAGCGCGCGATCGCGGCCTGATCACGACGACGGCCGGGGCCTATGCGCAATGTTTGAGATGCCTCGTCCCACTGACGATTTCCGACCGGTTGCTTGATGAAGGCCTTGCGATTTTTGCGGAAGCGACGAAAGCGGCGATCGCGGGATGACCCTCACCCGCTCGCAAGCTTGCTGGCCTCTCCCAAGGGAGAGGCCAAGAGGGAGCCCGCCTCTCCTTTGGGAGAGGCCAAAACCGTTCTTCACGGTTTTGAGTGAGGGGTTCTGAAATCATCGATGTCGCCGCGGCGGATCGAGGCGATGCCAGCGCCGCGCCGATTGGCGATTTTCCGGATCGCGCGGTCGTCAAGGACGGCGTCCTTCCTGGTGACGATCCAGATCGTCCGGTCGCGCGCATTGAGGGCGGCCGCCGCAACTTCGCCGCGCGCGGCAAACGCCATTTCAAGCGCGTCGGCGCAATAGGCGCAATCAAGGTTGTCGATGCCGGCGACGATCAGCGCGCCGCCTTCGCCGAGCGCGCGGGCAATTCGCGCTTCCGCGTCGGCAATTGGCTCAGCGGACGCAAGGACAAGACCCGCATGGTTTTTATGGCACTGAAAATCGGAACGATCGGCGGCAACCGGATGCGCGTGAGAGGGAATCACGGTCATCCGGTCGCTTTGCGCGGCAACGTTCGATGCGATGATTGACGCGAGAATACCCGCCAGAACCTGCCGCATCGCGACCCCCTTGTCCGACAGGCGGATGGTCGCTCCAAACCGGCGGCAACGCAAGCAGAGCCGGCAGGGCGCCGCGCAACCCGCAGTGGAATTGCGGGAATTTCACGAGACGGTATCGCCGACTCAGGCGCAATGTCGGCCCCCTCTGGAACCTGCGGGGAGTGTTTTCTGTTCAAGAATTTTATGCGCCCGCCCGTTGTCATATTTGCCTCGTCCGCGCTGATCGTCGCGCTATTGGGCGTTTATGCCGGGTCCAGCATTTATTTCTGCGCGGGCGCCCTCAAGGGCGATTTCGGCGGCTGCGCGGCGATGGCAAGCGCCGACATTCTCCGCTCGACGACCGCGCAGATTGCGGCGGTCGTCAGCGCGGTTGGCCTCGTTTATGCGCTGAGGCGCCGGCGGCGCTAAGCCAAGGGATTGCGCGCACCGAAAATCTCGTCATGGCGGCGGCAGATCGCCGGCCAGAGATTGCCCGCTTGCGGAACATCAAGCGCAAATCTGTCGCGCAACGTCGCGACATAGTCCTCGCTTGAAGCGATCAGTGTCTTTTCGTCGCCGCCGTACGACAGCGACCGCAACACTCGTCCGCGCAGGGAATAGTGAACGCCATCGTTCCATCGCTGCGCGACCGCGTTCTGCACAAAGGGCGAGATCGGAGCCGATTGCAGGAATCGGCTGCGATCCTCAAGCAGGCGTTCGTCGGTAACTTCGACATTGAAATCGAAACTCGGTCCGCCTGAACGCGGATCGTTCTCATAGCGCCACCATCCGCCGTCGACTTCCCTGAAGTTGCACGACAGGGGGTTGCCGAGGGTCGGCCCCTCGCGCAATAGCGCGGGTTCGATCAGGCCGTCGCCAAATCCGACATCGCCAATCCATGGTTCACCGTCGAGGCGCACCAGCAGGACGAGATGATTGCCGATAACCTCGTCCCCGGCGACGTCGCGCATCGCCGCGCCGGCGAGCCGCGTCACATCGAAGCCGATTTCTTCGAGCGCCCAGCCCAAAAGGCCGTTCATCTCGTAACACCAGCCGCCGCGCCGGCGATTGACGATTTTTTCATAGGCGGCGGCCGCATCGCGCGACACGGGGACGCGAAGCTGCACATCAAGATTTTCATAAGTGAGGCTGTTGGCGTGGCCGCCATGGACGCGCCGGAAGGTATCGAGATCGGCTTTCGCCGGTCCGGCAAAGCCGATGCGGTCGAAGTAGGATTGCAGGTTCATCAACGATCGGAAATCCCGTTAAGCGCGGGCTGCCTAGCATGGACGCAGAAAAAATGTCACCGTCGCGATCATTTATTCGGGAGGAGTTCCATGAGCGGCTTTGACCACACTATGAACAGGCGCGCGCTGCTTGCCGGCGCCGCCGGCGCCGCCGGCG
>JBGTLL010000007.1:0-6742 GCA_041744115.1 Parvularculaceae bacterium
GCCCGGCGAGACGCGCGGCGGCGTCCGCCGAATCGGAATCGCGCATCATGGCGGCGCGTTCCGCGCGCGCGCGTTGAAGGCGCGCTTCGGCGCTTTTGAGGGCGGCGGCGTCCGCGTCAAGGCGCGCTTTGGTGATGACGCCGTCTTTGAGGAGCTGGCGCGAGCGGCTATAATTCTGGCGGGCAAAGGTCTCGTCGGCTTCCGCTTCCGCGATCTGCTGTTCGAGCGAGCCTTGATCGGAGGCGCGGGCCGCCGCGCCTTCAGCGGTCGCCGTCGCCTGCTCGGCGGAAATTGTCGCGCGCGCGGGGTCGAGGCTGAACAGGATGTCGCCGGCCTTGACCCTGTCGCCCTCGCGCACATTCAGCGTCATGACGACGCCGGCGTCCTGCGGCGCGAGATAGAGGTAATCGGCTTCGACGTAGCCGGTGAGCGGCGGGTCTTTTTCGCCAGCGCAGGCGGCGAGAAGGCTCGCCGCGAGGAAAGGGCCGAGTAAAATAAGCCGCGGCTTGGGCGGCCGATCCTTCGTGACGCGAGCCTTTGGCTTGTTCCTCGGAATGAAGGGTCCAGCTTCTGAAACATGATGCGTCTTCATCCTGATAGTCCGGCCGAAAAGTATTCTTGCAAACACAGGCCAAAAAACCGCCGTCACCCCGGGGCCGCGCGTCTTCGCGCGGAACCCGGGGTCCATTTTCTCAACGAACCCAGCGCTGCGCGATGGATTCCGGGTTCCGCCAAGAGGCGGCCCCGGAATGACAACGCCGGCGTTTGCTGCATTGGTTTTCGGCCGGACTCTGAGGAGTCTTGCGCAGCAAGGCGTCGCGAAGGATGGGCAATCGGGCGCTCTCATCGCTGAAGAAGCCCATTGAACAGCAGGTCGAGATGCGCCTCGGCTCTGGCGCGCGGCGTTTCCCGGTCGCGCCCGCCGAGGACGTGCTTCCTCATCGCCTGCACGATCAGGGGACCCATCACCATCCGCGCGACCGCGCCGGAATCGGCTTCACGAAAATCGCCGGATGCGACGCCCTTCCGGTGGAGCGCGGCAATCGCGCCGATCGCTTCATCGACGACGCGCTTCCTGTAAAATTCTCCGATCTCGCTGAAGCGCGCGGCGACGGAAAGCACCAGCTTCGGCACCGCGAACATCCGCGCATCGCCGAGGAGTTCGGCCGCGGTCGTCACGATCAGCCGCAGCGTCGCCTGCGGATCGGCGCCGCCGGCTTCGGCCAGCGCTTTGAGGCGCTGCGCGACCGGCGCCACCTCGCGTTCGATCAGCCCGCGGAGCAGCGCTTCCTTGCTGTCGAAATAAAGATAGACCGCCCCCTTCGAGATACCCGCGCTGGCCGCGATGTCGTCGACCCGCGCCGGCCCAAATCCGCGCTCGGTGAAAACCTCGAGCGCGGCGTCCAGAATCTCGTCGGGCCGCGCCCCGGCGCGGCGGCGGAATTTGGGTTTTGCGGCGGCTCGCATTGGGCATAAATAACTGACCGGTCAGTTATTTGCAAGCGATGCGTGATCGTCTTTCGGCGTTAAGGTTAACCGCGGGGCGCAAACATTGCTTGGCCTAAAATCTGTGCGCGGAATGCAGCGCGTCCTTCGACAGGCTCGGGATGAAGTCTTTTGCGCGGATGTGACGTGCGGCGCATCCTTCGCGACGCGCGCAAAGAGGCGCGCTCCTCAGGATGAGGAATTTCTCTGTTGAAAAAAGAACCCCCTCATCCTGAGGAGCGGCCCGCTTGGGCCGCGTCTCGAAGGATGAGCGACGAGGACCATCCGTGCAAAGAACTCCAGGATGCGGTGAAATCCGCCGTCACTCTCGCCGCGATGAAGGATGGCGGATTTCATCCGCCCTACGCCGCCGCTTCCCGCCCCGCCGCGAACTGCAGCTCCGCGAGCCGCGCATAGAGACCGCCTCTCGCGAGAAGCTCCGTGTGCGATCCCTGATCGACGATGGCGCCTTCTGCCATGACGACGATGCGGTCGGCTTTGAGGACCGTCGCGAGGCGGTGCGCGATGACGATGGTTGTGCGTCCCTTTGAAATCCGTTCGAAGGCGATCTGGATCAGCCGTTCGCTTTCGGAATCGAGCGCGCTCGTTGCTTCGTCGAGAAGCACAATCGGCGCATCGCGAAGGATCGCCCGCGCAATCGCCAGGCGCTGGCGCTGGCCGCCGGAGAGCGTTGTCGCGCCCTGGCCGAGCGGCGTCCGATAGCCCTGGGGCAGGGCGATGATGAAATCATCGGCATTGGCGGCGATCGCCGCGGCCCTGACCGCGTCGTCATCGGCGCCGGGCCTGCCGAAGCGGATATTGTCGCCGGCGCTCCCGGCAAACAGCGGCGCGTTCTGCTGGACGATTGAAATCGAGCGCCGGAGCGCCGCCGGATCGAGGCGGCGGATGTCGACGCCGTCGATCATGATCGCGCCGGCTTGCGGGTCATAAAAGCGCAGCAGCAATTGGAAGATCGTGCTTTTGCCGGCGCCGGACGGGCCGACGAGCGCCGTCGTTTTCCCGGCGGCGAATTCGATGCTGACATTTTTCAGCGCCGTCATCGTCGGCCGCGCCGGATAGGCGAATTCGACGCCTTTGAGCGCAAGCGCCCCCGTCAGATTGTGCGGCAAGGTCGCAACCGGCGGCGTCGCCCTGATCTCGGATTGCGCGCCGAGAAGCTCCATCAGCCGCTCGGTCGCGCCCGCCGCTCGCATCACTTCGGCGTAGGTTTCGGTGAGCATGCCGATGCCGGAGACCGCGACGAAAGCGTACATGACGAACTGCGTCATCGCGCCCGGCGTCAGCGCCCCGCTTTGGACCTGCACCGCGCCGAACCACAAGACAGCGATGAGGCCGCCAAGGACAAGCGAGAAAATGACGCCGGTCATGAAGGCGCGCGTCGTGATCCGTTTCAGCGCGACGGCGAATGTCGTTTCAATGGCGTCGCGGAAATTGGCGCTCTCCTCGGGCTCGCGCGTGAAGGCCTGCACGGTTTCGATCGCGCCGAGGCTTTCGGATGCGCGTCCCGAGGCCGTGGCGATGCTGTCCTGGCTCGCGCGCGACAGGCGCTGCACACGGCGGCCAAAAAGGATGATCGGCCCCAGCATCAGCGGCCCGACAGCGAGCATCATCAGCGCGAGTTTCCAGCTGACAAAGAACATCAGCAGCAGCGCGCCGATCGTCGTCGCCGTCGTTCGCAGCGCGACCGAGATCGACGATCCGATCAGGGTTTCGATGAGCGTCGTGTCGGTCGTCAGGCGCGACAGAACTTCGCCGGTCCGGACATTGACGTAAAAAGACGGACTTAATCCGAGGAGATGGTCATAGACCGCCGCCCTGATGTCGGCGACGACCCGCTCGCCGAGACGGCTGATGAAGTAATAGCGCATCGCGCTCGCAAGCCCGAGGAGGACCGCAACCGCGAAACCGGCGGCGAAATAGAAATTGAGATCGTCGCCGAGCGCCATGCGGCCGCAGATCGCCGCATCGGCGGCGCCGGCGAACCCGCAATCGACGACCAGCCGGAAAGCGGCCGGCAACAGCAAGGTCAGGGCGGACGCGAACACAAGAAAAACAGTGAACGCCGCGAGAAGGCCCTTGTAGCGCAGGACAAACGGCGCGAGCCGCGTCAGCGGGCGGATCGAGCGCGCCTTGGCGCGGTGTTCGGCGTCGCGCGCAAGGTCCGCGGCGAAAGAAGAGCCGCGGTCCAGATCGGCGCGCGCCGCGCTTTCATCGGAAGTCGGGGTCACCGTCTAGGCCTTTGGCGCCGTCGGCGGCACGAACGTCAAGACCGTCTGGAACGCCGCCGCCGCCGCCGCGCCGCCGGAAACGCAGAGCAGCAATCCGCTGATCGTCGGTCCAAGGACGATTTCGGCGAACTTCGCGGCGAACAGAAAGAGGATCAGACACACCGCCGCGCGCGCGTAGAATTTGACAAGGTCGGAGAAGGCGTCGCCGCCGTGAAACTGCGCCGCAAACCGCGGCCACGCGATGTAGATGTAGATCCAGCAGCCAAACCCGGCGGCGACAATCGCCGGCGCCAGCGAAAGTCCGCGAAAGAGCCCCGTCAGGATGCTGCGCGCGTCGGAGAAGCTGATCGCCGCCAGCGCCGCGCCGATGATTCCGTAGATCGCGGCGACGCCGAGCGTCATCAGCGGCTTTGCCCCCCTGGCGCGCGGGAAGGCGCCGTCCTTGGGCGGGATGCCCCAATTTCTGGTCAAGCGGACGCTCCTGAAAGTCTCAACCTGACGGCCGCAAAGACCTGCTCAAACATCGGCCCGGTCAGGCGGCCGGTATTGGTGTTGTATCGCGAGCAATGATAGCTGTCGAACAGAACGACCCCCGGAAATTCGTGCGCCGCGCCATGCCCGAACCGCGCGTCTTTCGGTTTGACGCCGAGGGCGGCGAGCGTTGAATCGTGCGCGACGCGGCCAAGGCAGACGATCGCCTTCAGGTTTTCAAGGCTTGCGATCCGCGCGCGCAGGAACGGGCGGCAGGTCCGGATTTCCTCGGGCGTCGGCTTGTTTCCCGGCGGCGCGCAGCGGACCGCATTGGCGATCATGGCGTCGATAAGCGTCAGGCCGTCGTTGGGGCGCGCCTCATAAACGCCGTGCGAAAAGCCGAATTTGCCAAGCGTCCCGTAGAGGAGATCGCCCGCATAATCGCCGGTGAACGGCCGGCCGGTGCGATTGGCGCCATGCAGACCCGGCGCGAGGCCGACGATCAGGAGGCGCGCGGCCAAGGGATCAATGGGGGGGCCAAAGGACGGCGCCGGTCCGTTGTAATAGGATGGGAAGGATTGCGCGTTCGCCGCCCGATAGCCGGCGAGGCGCGGGCAGAAGGGACAATCCCTTGCAGGTTCAGCGCGCGCGCCATCATCGGCGGCGCCAGCGTGTTTCAATGCGCCGGCCCGCATCACCGCCCGGCGCCGGCGTCAATCGACGTCTTCGAATTCATCGTCAAATTCGTCTTCAAATTCGTCTTCAGGGTCATTGTCGCTGGTCTGGACCGGCCGGGCTTTGCGCGGCGCGCCGCCGGTGCGGCCGATTTCTTTTTCAAGCTCGGCGAGATCGACAAAACTGTCCGCCTGCCGGCGCAGATCGTCGGAGACCATTGGCGGCTGCGATTTGATCGTCGAGACGATCGTTACGCGCACGGCCTGCACCTGGATCGCCTCGATCGCGCGCCGGAAATCGCCATTCCCCGTGAACAGAATGATGTGATCGAGTTTCGGCGCGAGGTTCAGCATATCGACCACGAGTTCGACGTCGATTGCGCCTTTGAAGCGTTTGCGGCCGGTCGCGTCGGTGAATTCGCGCGCGGTTTTTGTCACCATCGTGTAGCCGTTGTAATCAAGCCAGTCGACGAGCGGGCGGAGCGGGGAATAATCCTGCTCCTTGTCCTCCTGGATCGCCGTGTAATAATAAGCCCGGATGAGCTTGCACGACGCCCTCGATTTCATGAGCAAGCTCTTGTAATCGAGATCGAAACCGAGCGCTCTTGCGGCTTTGTATAAGTTCGCGCCGTCGATGAAGAGCGCGGTCTTTTCGCTCTCGCGCATCCCCAGGAATGTGGTCATTTAATCCTCTGTTGAAAATGCGACGCCGGACTGAAATATCGCCGTTCGCGTTATGAGCTTTGACTAAGAACATGATTCTTATCGGATTAGGATCAAGTCTGCCATTTTGCGGCGCCCCGCCGCAAGAGACGCTGAGGCTGGCGATCCGGTCGATTGGCGAGATTGCGACAATTGTCGGGATCTCCCGATTCTACATCGCCCCCGCTTGGCCTGATCTGGCCGATCCGCCCTTCGTCAACGCGGCGATAGCGGTCGAAACCGCCATGGCGCCCAAGGTTCTGCTTGCCGCGCTGCACCGGATCGAAGCCGCCTTCGGCCGTTGCAGGGACCGCCGGAACGCCCCGCGAACGCTCGATCTGGACCTGCTGGCCTATGGGCGGGTCGTTCTGGCCGGTCCGGAAACGGACGGATTTGTGCTGCCGCACCCGGCGTTAGCCGACCGGGATTTCGTGCTGGCGCCGCTCTGCGACATCGCGCCGGATTGGCTCTCGCCCGCGTCCGGCCGGACGGCGATGGAGATGCTGGCGGCCCTCGAGACTGTCACCGTAGTCCCGCTCGCCGCGTGATCTTCCGCAGTGCGGCGGTTGTAAAACCTCCGCGACAGGGCTATCTGCCCTCACGCCGCCATTTGCCAAGCGCTGGCGGGAGCGCCCCCCTTGCCCAAGCTTGATCAGGAGACTTGAATGGCCCGCGTTACTGTCGAAGACTGCGTTGAACAGGTTCCGAACCGGTTCGACCTCGTACTGCTGGCCGCGCATCGCGCCCGCGTCCTGACCTCGGGAGCGCCGCTGACGGTCGATCGCGACAATGACAAGAACCCGGTCGTCGCCCTTCGCGAAATTGCCGATGTCGGCGTTGTTCCGGACAATCTGCGCGAAGACCTTGTGACCTCGCTGCAAAAACAGTTCAATGTCGAGGAGGACGCGACCGGCGAAGCCGTGCTCGAAAAGGCCGACGCCCCGGAATTCGACCGCACCAGCCAGGACGAGTTCCTGCAGCAGATCAAGGCCGCCGGCATGACGACCCCGCAATCGCTGCCGAAAGGCTGACGCCCGGCGGCGCAGCGGGGCCCCCGCGCAAAGGAGGCGCGTCAAGCCGCCATGGCCGATGAAGGGCGCGACAGCAAGGCCGGGCCCGCTGATCGCATCGGCGGCGTAAAGGCGCGCGCGGGATCTCATG
>JBGTLL010000008.1:0-7693 GCA_041744115.1 Parvularculaceae bacterium
CGCCGGCGGCGACGGTCTTTGCCGCGGTCGAGCAATTGTCCACGATCGCCGCCAGGACCGGCGACCGCACGCGCCGCCTCCGGCGGATTTCCGCGATGGTCCGCAGCCGGAGCGATTTCGCCCTCGGCGGCCGGCTCCGTCATCAGGACGCCGATTACGAAATCGTCTCGATCGAACCCGACGACGACCGCGGCCGCCGCGTCTTCCTCATCTGCGAGGAGGTTCTGTCATGAGCGCCGCCGGCTGGGCCTTGCAGAAGGCGATCCATGCGGCGCTGACGGCCGATGCGACGCTGAAAACCCTGATCGGCGACCCGCCGCGCGTTCATGACAGCGCGCCGCGCCAGATGACCGGCGCCCAGGGTCCGTTCCCGTTCGTCGTCTATGGCGACGCGCGCGCGGCGAAAATTCCGGGCAGCGACGATCTCGTCGAACACGACATCCGCCTCAACGTGCATTCCCGCTACGAAGGACGCCGCGAAGTGAAAGACATCGTCACCGCGATCCTCTCGGCGCTCGACGGCGCGGCGCTGGCGCTCGACGGATTTTATCTGGTGTCGCTGCGCGCCTCCTTCACCGACATCTTCCACCGCCCCGACGCCGACGCGCATCAGGGCCTGATCCGCTTTCGCGCGGTGACGGAGGCGATGTGATCAACCGAAATGCCCTCACCCAAAACCGTGAAGAACGGTTTTGGCCTCTCCCGAGGGAGAGGCAAGGGTTCTTCGCCTCTCCCTTGGGAGAGGCCAGCGAGCGCTTGCGAGCGGGTGAGGGGTCGGCCCTCAACTCATTCATCCCAACACGGAGTAACCAATGACCGCCCAACGCGGAAAGGACATGCTCGTCAAGATCGGCGATGGCGCAAGTCCCGAGAACTTTACGACCGTCGCCGGTCTTCGCACGCGGACGATTTCGCTGAATGCGCGCGAGGTCGATGCAACCCACGCCGAATCCGACGGCTGGCGCGAACTATTGGGGGCCGCCGGAATCCGCCAAGCGTCGGTCGCCGGCGCCGGCGTCTTCCTGAACGACGCGGCGGCCGACCAGATCCGCGCGGCGTTCTTCGCCGGGACATTGCGCAACTTCAAGCTCGTCATTCCGGGAATGGGCGAACTCGCCGGACCCTTCCTCCTCGCCAATCTCGATTATGCCGGCGAGCACGACGGCGAAGCGACGGTTTCGCTGGCGCTGGCGTCCGCCGGCGCCATTTCATTCACGCCAGTTCAGTGAGGGGCGCACCATGACGCAGCACCGCGCCGGCGACGCTTCGATCGTCATCAATGGCGAGAAGAAAACCTTGCGCCTGACATTGGGCGCGCTCGCCGCCCTCGAAGAAGGATTGGGGCAGGGCGATTTTTCAACCTTGCAGCGCCGCCTCGAAACGCCCCGCATCGCCGATCTTCTGATGATCCTGCAGGCGCTGCTGCAGGGCGGCGGCTTTCAGACAACGCTCGACGCGCTGAAAGCAAGCGACGTCGATCTCGCCGGCGCCGCCAGGGCGATCGCCGAAGCGTTCCGGTCGCTGTCTTCTCCTTCTCCCCCTTCTTCTTCTTCTTCCTCCTCCCTCTCCCCCGCCTTCGGGGGAGAGGGCAGGGTGAGGGGGCGGCGCCACGGGGGCGCCGTTGAGGGTTGGAAGACGGACAAAAAAGGGGACCCCGCATGATCCCCTGGCGCCAATGGTTCGCCTACGCCGTTTGCGCGCTCGGGCTGTCGCCGGACGCGTTCTGGGGGCTGACCCTCAATGAATGGCGCTGGCTCGCGCCGATAAGCGACGCGGCGATGAGCCGCGACGGGCTCCAAACCCTCCTTGCTCTTTACCCGGATCAATCCGCATGACCGAAACCGTCAATCTGCATCTGTCGGCCGCCGGGCTTTCCTCCGGCCTTGCCGAGGCCGGCGCCGAAATCTCGCGCGTCGCGCGCGAGGAAATCGCGCCCGCCGCGGCCCTCATTGAAGACGCCTTTTCCTCGGCGGCGCGGGCGATCGAAAGGGACCTCGTCCGCGCCGCGCGCTCCGGGGAGCTTTCGTTGAAGGGCCTCGCGCGGTCGATATTGAACGATCTGAAACGCGTCGCGATCGATGGATTCATCAGGAAGCCGATCGAAAACCTGCTCTTTTCCGCGCTTTCGGGCGCCTTTGGCGGGGCGAGGGCCGGCGGCGGCATGGTCGCGCCCGGCCACAGCTACCTCGTCGGCGAACGCGGCCCGGAGCTTTTCACGCCGTCATCGCCCGGCGCGATCAGCCGCGGCGGCGCCGCTCCGATCAACGTCTCGATCACGCTTCCCGGCGTCCACAACGCCGAAAGCTTCCGCGCGTCGGAGACCCAGATCGCGGCGAGCCTTGCCCGCGTCATTGCACGGGGAGCCAGAAATCAGTGAGCGGAGCAATGGAAATATCGCACCCTCACCCGCTCGCAAGTGCTCGCTGGCCTCTCCCAAGGGAGAGGCGAAGAAGGAGCCCGCCTCTCCCTCGGGAGAGGCCAAAACCGTTCTTCACGGTTTTGGGTGAGGGGTCCGCCCCCGCGTTCACGCCAACAGGAGTAACCCCATGACCAATTTCCACGAAACGCTTTTCCCGCTCGACATTTCCCTGAATTCCGAAGGCGGGCCGATGCGCCGGACCGAGATCGTCGCGCTCGTTTCCGGCCATGAGGAGAGGAACGCGCAGTGGGCGAATTCGCGCCGCAGCTGGAACGCCGGCTATGGCGTCAAATCGATGGCCGACATCGAGAAAGTGACCGCCTTTTTCGAGGCGCGCATGGGGCGGCTTTACGGCTTCCGCTTCCGCGACCCGTTCGATCATCAATCCTCCGCCTACGGAAAGGCGATAGAGCCGGTCGACCAGATCGTCGGGACCGGCGACGGGTCGAGCCTTGCTTTCAGCCTCGCCAAGATCTACGAAAACGGCGGCGCGTCTTACAGCCGCCGCATCAGCAAGCCGGCGCAAGGCTCGGTCCGCGCCGCCATCGACGGCGCCGAGACCCTCGCCTTCACCGCCGACGAGACGACCGGGACCTTGACCTTCGCCGTCGCCCCGCCTGCGGGCGCCGTCATCACCGCGGGCTTTCTCTTCGACTGCCCGGTCAGGTTCGACAGCGACGCGCTGCGGATCAATCTCGCGGCGTTCCGCGCCGGCGACATTCCGTCGATCCCGCTGATCGAGGTCCTCGTTTGATGCGCGGCCTTGGACCAGCCTTTGCCGCGCATCTTGCGACCGGCGCGACAACCCTCGCGACCTGCTGGAAAATCACCCGGGCCGACGGCGTCGTTCTCGGCTTCACCGACCATGACCGCGCGCTGTCCTTTGAAGGCGCAAGCTTCGAGCCGGATGCGGGGGCCGACGGCGCGGCGATTGAAAGTTCCGCCGATCTCGCCGTCGACAATTCCGAAATCGAGGGCGCGCTTGCCTCCGACGCGCTGTCGGCCGAAGACCTCGCGGCCGGGCGCTATGACAATGCCGCGGTCGAAATCTGGCGCGTCAACTGGCGGGACGCGTCGCAGCGCCTGCTCCTGAAACGCGGAACGATCGGCGAGGTTGTCCGCGAAGGCGCCCGTTTCCGCGCGGAGATCCGCGGTCTCTCCCACGCGCTCGATCGGACGGTCGGGCGCCTCTATCAGCGCCAGTGCGACGCGATTGTCGGCGATGCGCGCTGCGGCGTCGATTTGAACGCGCCGTTGTACGCGGGCGTCGGCCTCGTCGCCGCGATCCTCGACGACCAGCGGTTTGTCGCGTCGGGTCTCCTATCATTCGCAGGCGGATGGTTCACGCATGGCGCGCTCGCGTGGACGACGGGCGCCAACACCGGAACGCGCGGCGAAGTCAAGGCGCATGAGAAAAACGCCTCCGGCGACGCGCTCTCGCTGTGGCTGCCGACCGGCCGCGCCATCGCCATCGGCGACGCCTTCACGGCGACCGCCGGCTGCGACAAGCGCGCGCCCACCTGCAAGGCGAAGTTCAGCAATCTGATCAATTTCCGGGGGCATCATCTGATGCCCGGGAACGATTTCGCGGTCTCTTATCCCTTGAAGTCGGAAAAGAATGACGGGGGGAAAAGGTGATGCGCGATTATTTTGCGGCAGACCCCTCACCCGCCGCGCAAGGGCGCGGCTGGCCTCTCCCAAGGGAGAGGCAAGAAAGCAGCTCTCTTCGCCTCTCCCTTGGGAGAGGCCAGCGAGCGCAGCGAGCGGGTGAGGGGTCGGCGCCCGAAACAAAAGCCGCCATCTCCCGCGACCGCGTCGTCAGCGCCGCGCGGGACTGGCTCGGCACCCCTTACGTCCATCAGGCGAGCGCCAGGGGCGCGGGCGCAGACTGCCTCGGCCTTGTTCGCGGTCTGTATACGGAGCTTTACGGGATGGAGCCCGAAGCGCCGCCGCCCTATACGCCCGACTGGAACGAGCGCCGGCCGTGCGAGGAGCCCCTGCTCGCCGCCGCGCGACGGCATCTGGCGGCGGCGCCGTTTCCCTCTTCTTCCTTCTCCCTCTCCCCCGACTTCGGGGGAGAGGGCAGGGTGAGGGGGCGGCGCGTCGGTCGCGATGTTGAGCCTTGCCGCGCCGCCCCCTCATCCGGCGCTAACGCGCCACCTTCTCCCCCGAAGACGGTGGAGAAGGAAGTGGCGCGCAGCCTCCTCCGTCCCGGGCAAATCCTGATCTTCCGTATCGTGAAGACCGGTCCCGCCAAACATTGCGGAATTGTCTCGGCGGACGACCATTTCATCCACGCCTATGCCGGGCGCGCCGTCATTGAAAGCTGGCTCTGCCGCTGGTGGATGGAGCGCATCGCCGGCGTGTTCGAGTTTCCGGGAGTTGAAGAATGAAACGATTATCAGCAGCTCGATCGTCACCTCTCCCTTGGGAGAGGTCGAAACCGCTTAGGGACCGGCGCTTTGCCGGGCCCGGAACGGTTTCGGGTGAGGGTTGGCGCTCTCCATGAAAGGCCAGACCCCTCACCCGCTCGCTGCGCTCGCTGGCCTCTCCCAAGGGAGAGGCGAAGAAGGAGTCCTTTCATGGCCCAGCTGATCCTTTCCGCGGTCGGCGCGGTCTCAAAGGCCGGGATCGGAACGATCCTTGCCCGGACGGTCGCTTCGACCGCCGCGGCTTACGCCGCCGGCGTCGCCGAGCGGCTGATCTTCGGCCCCAGAAAACGCACGGTCGAAGGCCCGCGCCTTGAAAGCTTCACCGTGCAGGCCTCGACCGAAGGGGCCGCCGTCACCCGTCTTTGGGGCCGCGCGCGGGTCGCCGGGCAATTGATCTGGGCCGCGAATTTCAGGGAGACCGTCGCCGAGACGACCGAATCGTCCGGCGGCAAGGGCGGGCGGCTCGCCGCCTCGAAAACGACGGTCCGCGAATATCTTTATTCTCTGTCGTTCGCGGTCGGCCTCTGCGAGGGGACGATCGACCGCGTCGCCCGCGTCTGGGCCGACGGCAAACCGTTCGATCTCTCCAAATACAATGTCCGCGTCTATCGCGGAACCGAAGATCAGACGCCGGACGATCTGATCGATGCGGTTGAAGCCGGCGCCCCGGCGTTCCGGGGCCTTGCCTATATCGTGTTCGAGGACCTGCCGCTGAAGGATTTCGGCAATCGCATCCCGCAATTGTCCTTCGAGATCGAAAAATCGCTGGCCGAGGACGACCCGGCGAGCCTCGAAAACGCCTTGTCGGCGGTGACGATCATCCCCGGCTCGGGCGAGTTCGCCTATGGAACGACGAAGATCACACGCGACGCGGGCGACGGCGTCACCGTTTCCGAAAACGTCCACAACAATGACGGCGCGACGGACTTTGCCGCCTCGCTCGAGGCGCTGGCAAGCGGGGCGCCCAATCTCGAAGCGGCCGCGCTCGTTGTTTCGTGGTTCGGCGCGGATCTCCGCGCCGGACTTTGCCAATTGCAGCCGGGCGTTGAGACCGACGACAAGACGACAACGCCCGACGCGTGGCGCGGCGGCGGCGTCCCGCGCGCCGAGGCGCGGCTGCTCTCGCAACTTGACGGCCGCCCCGCCTATGGCGGCACGCCGAACGACAAGGGCGTCATCGAGGCGATCCTCGGGCTGAAGGCGAAGGGCCTCGCGGTGATGTTCCACCCGTTCATCCTGATGGATATTCCGCCTGCGAACGGATTGCCGGACCCCTATGGCGGCGCGCAGCAGGCCGCCTATCCCTGGCGCGGGCGGATCACCGTCGGCGCCAATGACGGAACAGCCGGCGCCGCGTCGGACGTGCTCGCCTTTTTCGGAACCGCGTCGCCCGCGGATTTCAGCACCGCCAGCGGCGTTGTCACCTACAATGGCCCCGCCGAATGGTCGTTCCGGCGGATGATCCTCCATTCCGCGCAGCTTTGCGTCGCCGCGGGCGGGGTCGAGGCGTTTCTTCTGGGGTCGGAGCTGAAAGCGCTGACCGCCGCCCGCGATCATTTGGGGAACTTCCCCGCGGTCGCCGCGCTGCAAGCGCTGGCGGCGGATGTCCGCGCCATTCTCGGACCCGCCACGAAAATCTCCTACGGCGCCGACTGGTCGGAATGGTCGGGCGTGACCACGCCGGACGGGCGGTTCTTTCATCTCGATCCTCTGTGGGCGGACGATGACATCGACTTCATCGGCGTCGACTATTACCCGCCGCTCGCCGACTGGCGCGACGGCTTCGATCATCTGGACCTCAATGCCGGCTTCGACAGCCAATACGCGCGCGCTTATATCGCCGCCAATATCGAGGGCGGCGAGAATTACGACTGGTATTACGCCAGCGACGCCGACCGCGACGCGCAAATCCGGACCGCGATCACCGATGGCGCCTACAACGAACCCTGGGTGTGGCGCGCCAAGGATCTCGCCAGCTGGTGGGCGAACGCGCATCATGACCGCCAGGGCTTCGTCCGCGCCGCGGCGCCGACGGCGTGGGTTCCGCGCGCAAAGCCGTTCCGCTTCACCGAGTTTGGCGTTCCCGCCGTCGACAAAGGGGCCAACGCGCCGAATGTTTTTGTCGATCCGAAATCTTCCGAATCGGCGCTGCCGCCGTTTTCGAACGGCGCCAGGGACGATCTCGCCCAGCGCCGCGCGCTCGAAGCCGTGCATGCGTATTGGCGCGAGGCCGCGAACAATCCGCTCTCCCCCCTCTATGGCGGGCCGATGATCGAGACGGACCGCTTTTATGTCTACGCCTTAGATGCGCGGCCGTGGCCGTTCTTTCCGGCGCGGAACGACGTCTGGGGCGACGCCGCGAACTGGGAAAAAGGGCATTGGCTGAACGGGCGGCTGACGCGCGCGCCTTTGGATCGCCTCATCGCCGCGCTCTGCGCCGAAGGCGCGGTGACGGCGGTCGACGCCTCGGCGCTGAAAGCCTCGCTCGGCGGCTTCGTCATCGACCGGCCGCTCTCCCCGCGCCAGACCATCGATCCCTTGGCGGATGTTTTCCAGTTCGACATGGTTGAAGCCGGCGACACCTTGCGCTTCCAGCCGCGTGGCGCGGCCCCGGTCGTTGCGCTCGACAAGGATGCGCTGGCCGACGGGCGAGAGGCGGCGTTCGCGCTGACGACCGGTCAGAAATCCGATCTGCCGACGGCGGTGCGGCTCGGCTTCATCGACGAGGCCGGCGATTATCAGGCGGCCGTCGCCGAAGCGCGCCTTCCCTACGCGGACGATATCCGCGAAATCGGCATCGAACTCCCGGCGGTGATGGACGACGCGGCGGCGGCGGCGCGGG
>JBGTLL010000009.1:0-16899 GCA_041744115.1 Parvularculaceae bacterium
AGCGCGCCGCCATGGCGTCTTCTTGTCCGCGGCGCGGCGCGACAATGGAAATCCGTGGCGGCGGCTTTGGCGCTATTTGCCGCCGCGCTTTCGGGCGCCTTCCTGTTCACGCGGCCGCCGCTGCCCGACCGCGGCGCGAACACCATCGAAGAGAACACGATCGCCGTTCTTCCTTTCGTCAACGTTGGCGGCGCGGCCGGCCTTGATTATTTAAGCGAAGGCGTCGCCGACGAATTGCGCCTGCAGCTCGCGCGGGTCGCTGGATTGAAGGTCGCGGCGCGCGCGTCCTCCGTCGCCTTTCGCGACGACAAAATGAACGCCGCGCATATCGCCCGGCAGCTGGGCGTCGCGCGTCTGGTCGAGGGCTCGCTTCGAAAGGTCGGCGGCGACTTGACGATTTCGGTCGAGGTCGTCGATGGACGCACGGGATTTCAGATCTGGTCGGACAGCTACACCCGCGCGCCGAGCGAGCTGTTGAACGTCCAGCAGGAAATCGCCGGCGCCGTCATTGCGGAACTCGCCGGACAGGGAACGGGCGGCGTACCGCCGGTTCCGTCAACGACCGACATCACCGCCTACGACAAGATGCTTCTTGCCCGGCATTACGAGCAGGAAGTTCGCGACGCGCAGGTCGTCGACGAAGCAAAGCTTCGGCGGGCGATCGATCTTTACCGGGCCGCCGCCGCCGCCGACCCGAATTCGGCTCTCGCGCGAAGCCGCCTCGCCGGCGCGCTTCTCTACGCCGGCGACGCCGACGGCGCGGAACCGGAGATCTTCAAGGCGCTGACGCTCGATCCCAACGACACCGAAGTGCAGTGCACGCTTGGTCTTTTCTATTTTGCGCGAAACATGCCGGGCGTCGCCGCCGCTTTTGAACGGGCGATCGCGCTCAATCCCAACAACGCCGACGCGCTGTCGGGACTGGCCCGCGCGCTGTGGCCGAAACAGCCGCGCGAGAAGACGGAAGAGCTTTTCCGCCGCGCGCTCGATCTCGACCCGATGTCGCTCGCGCGATACGCCGATCTTGGCCACTTTCTCGGCGTGACGGGCCAGCGGGACGAAGCGCTGCAAATCGCCTTGGAAATCGGCAACCGGTTTTCCAGCGCCACGGCGCTTTCGACAATGGCCCAGATTTTCGAAAAGACCGGCGATTTCGTCCTCGCGATCGACGCCGCGAAAAAGGCGCGTTCGCTCGCGCCCGGCGACCCGGACCTCGACGCGCAGCTCGCCGAACTCCACGCGGAAATCGGCGACTTCGCGGCGGCCGCGCGTTTCGAGCCCGCGCCCGGAATCGGCCAGCTTTTCTGGCGGCGCGACTTCGAGGCGCTGATCGACGTCGCCGAAGAGATCGT
Source organism: Parvularculaceae bacterium (assembly GCA_041744115.1). GTDB lineage: Bacteria > Pseudomonadota > Alphaproteobacteria > Caulobacterales > Parvularculaceae > Amphiplicatus. The sequence continues at coordinate 1,353 of JBGTLL010000009.1, forward strand.
CATCGATCATCCGGAGGAAGCGCAGATCTGGTACATGCTGGGGTTCGGCTACGCCGCGGTCGGCGATCATGACAACGCCGTCCGGGTGCTGATGATCGCTGGCGCGCCGGAACGGGCGAAGTCGGAATCGAACGTCGGAAACGACATCGTCGCGATGACGACGCTGGCGGCGGCGCTCGACGGCAAAGGCGCAAAGGACGAAGCGCGCGAGACGGCCGCGTGGGTGCTTTCCACGGCGCAAAACTTCCTCGATTTCGGCGCCGACCAGGGCTGGTGGGCTCAGTCGCTGAAGTCGTGCGCGCTAGCCGTTCTCGGCCGCGACGATGAGGCGATGGCGTCCTTCGCGAGGGTCAATGAAGGGCCGGCCCTCGCACGCCTGCCATGGCTGAAGGATGCGGCGTGCTATAAACGGTTCGCCGACGACGGGCGGTACAAGGCCACGATCGCCGCCGCGGAAAGGCGCCAGGCGGAAACGCGGGCGCGCGTCACCGCGAGCGAATAGCCGCGCAGCCGCCCTCCTTTCCGGGGCGGAAGGTTAGAACGATCGCGTCAGCGTCAGCGAAAACGCGTATTTCAGGACGAACACGACGTCGCTATGGATGGCGCGGAAGGCGGCGGCCGACACGTTCAGCTTGTCATCGACAAGCCAGTTCAGGCCGACGCCGGCGTTGATCTGGTTGTGCTGTACGAGTTGGTCGTGATGAAACCACAATTCGTCGGTTCTGTTAGTGAAATCATCCGGCGTCTCAAGCCCACCGCCCTGCTTGACGAGCAACAGTCCCTGCACGGCGAAGTTGGGCGTGAAAAAATAGCCGGCCCCGGCGTTCACGCGCCAGTGATCGACGTCGCGCCCAAGCGTCCGCTCGACGAGCACCCGGCTCGCCGACAGCGTAAAAAAATAATCGTCCAGTGACGGAAGGTAGTAAAACGACGAACCGGCCTCCAGTTTCATCCTGTGCTGCCCGATCGCAGAGGCGGCGAAAAACGGGTAGTCGCTCGCCGGAAAGCTGAAGATCACGAAGGGCTCAATCTTCAAGGGTCCGTCGAGCGCGAGATAGCGGGCCCCGACATGTATGTCCTGAAGACCGCCATGATAGGCGCCGTCATCGACGAATTCCGAGTTTTGTGGCGGGATAAGCAGGCTCGGATCGTGCCTTCCAGGTCCGCTAAAACGCTTTTGCACGAACGGAATGGCAAGATTGACGCTCCATCTGTCCGTCAGCGCGTAATTGATTTCGAACTCCATCGCATGCGTGTCGGTTTTGCCGACCGGATGGAAGCCCGTGTTGTCTTCAAGCCCGTTGGTGTGGATGTGCTGGTAAGTGATCGACACGTCGCCGTGTCCGGCGCGCGAAAAGGCGCGGCGGTTGTCGGACCCGGAGAAATAGACGCTTTCCGCATGCGCCGCGCCAAGCGAAAACGCGGACGCGACGATCGCCGACGATATCGCCGGAATGCCCGCGCCAATTCGTCCCCAGCGCGTGGAATAAACCTTGAACATCAACCCCCCGTTTGTGCCGCTGGCGTGACCGGGCTACATGCCGACCTTGACGTTCGTCTCGCTCTTCAGCGTTTTGTGAATCGCTTTGAGAAGATCACGAGGCGTCGATTCCTTCGTAAGCGCCTGCTTGTAATAGGCGCGGGCGACGGCCTCCTCGCCCTCGGTTTCGGCCGCGACCGGAATATATTTGGCGCTGGCGCCCGCGCTCGCTTCTTGCGCGGCGACGGTCTCGCGATCCTCGAAAGCGGCGAGGACGACGTCAAATCGCCCTTCCTTCAGAAACTCCGCGAGATGCGTCGCGTCATCGACCAGTTGCACGTTGTGGCCGGTGTGGGACAGCCATTCGGCGACAAGACGATCGTCGGCGCTTTGCGCAACCATCAGGATATTCCCGGGCAGCGGCGCCTGATATTCGCGATAGGAAACGCCCTTGCCGACGCGAAAGAGGCTTTCGCCGCAGGCCATGGCGGCTGGCGAAGCGATTGCGGCCGCAAGCGCGGCGATGGCGGCGATTTTAAATGAATTTGACATCATCCATCCTCCTGGATCGATATCTTGCCAAATTATACCTCCGGAATAGCCGATTCAAGGCCCGACCGGGACCGGCAGTGACCTTGGTCACGCGCCTGAGCATTTTTCGCCAATCGCGGCGCCGCTCTTGTTGGCGGGCCGGCCCCGTTATAGCCAAGCGCTCTCTTGCCGTTTCAGCCAGGGAGGCAGCGCGGCCTCGCGCCCGATCCGATGGAAATCGCCGTTCTCCTTTTCCTTATCCTGATCAACGGCCTGTTTGCGATGTCGGAACTGGCTTTGGTTTCATCAAAGCACAGCCGTCTCAAGGCGCGGGCCGAACGCGGCGACCGGGGGGCAAAGACTGCACTGCGCCTGCTGGAGGATCCGTCACGGCTGCTCTCGGCGGTGCAGATCGGCATTACCTTGGTCGGGGTCGTCGCCGGCGCTTACGGCGCGACCGCGCTCGCCGACGATCTGGAGCCGCTGATCGCGCGCCTTGTTCCCTCGCAAGCGCAGAGAGCGGACGAGGCGGCGTTCGCGATCGTCATCGTTGCGATCACCTATCTTTCCCTGGTGATCGGCGAACTCGTGCCGAAAAGAATTGCGCTGACGGCGCCGGAACGGATTGCTTCGCTCGCCGCCCGGCCGATGGCGCTGGTCGCGAACGTTGCCTTTCCCGCTGTCGCGATCCTTCGGCTGTCAACCAACGCAGTCCTGCGCCTCGTCGGCATCCGCGGCGTCCGCCGGCAGCAGGTGACCGAAGACGAAATCCTGCTGCTGGTCGCGGAGGGCGCGACGACCGGCGTCATCGACCGCAACGAGCAGATGATGATTGAAGGCGTCCTCGATCTTGGCGCGCGCAATGTCCGCTCGATCATGACGCCGCGCACCGAAGTCGTCTGGCTGGACGCCGAAGAAGAGCGGTCGGCGATCGTTCCGCGAATCGTCGCCAGCGGCCATTCGCGCTTCCCGGTCGCCAGCGGCGCGATCGACAGGATTGTCGGCATTGTCCAGACCAAGGATCTTCTGTCCGGACTGGCGGCGAGCGGCGAGGTCAATCTCGAACAGACAATGCGCAAGCCGATTTTCGTGCCGGAGACGCTCGCCGTCGATAAACTCTTCGATTCGATCGCCGCCTCGGAAGTCAGGATGGCGATCGTCCTTGACGAGCATGGCGTTTTCGCGGGCCTTGTCACCGCTGCCGACATGCTGGGCGCGATCGCCGGCGCGCGGGCGTTCTCGCCGGCCGATCGCCTCGAACCGGGCGTCAGGCGCGACGACGGCTCGTGGGTCATCGACGGCATGACGCCGGTCGAGGACTTCGAGCGCCTGATGGGCGTGCGCGGTCTTGGCGATCCGGCGAACTATTCGACCGTCGCCGGGCTGTTGATGCACGCGCTGCAGCGGATGCCGGGGACCGGCGACAGCGTCATCGTGCGCGGCCTCAAACTTGAAGTCGTCGATATGGACGGGCGGCGGATCGACAAGATCATCGCCGCGAAAATCGAGGACGGCTCCGATGCGCTGATCTGACAGGTTTTCAGCGGCGTCCCCGCGCGTGGTTCCCCCGAATTTTCGCCCTATTGGCGCGCATTAACCATTGGACTCCTTGTCCCGCCTCAAAAATGAAAAAAGTTATCCCCCTCCCTGGCGGCGGCTTTACAATGCTTTGTCGGCCTTCGCGCCGCGTCCAGAGGAGTATTCGTGCCGGCATCCGTTCATCAATCCGCTTTTCGCGTCCTGCGCGAATTTCCTTTGTCCGCATTGTCCGGACAAATCCGCTACAACCCGCATGAAACGGGGATTGGTCCAGCGCCGCGCGCCTCGGACAATGCGGAGAATGCGGACACTTCCGGACGGGCCCGCAATCTTGGCGGGAAACGCCGCTGATGTCCTGGGAAAAAGAACTCGAGGATCTCAGACGCCGCGAGGCGCTCGCCGAAGAAATGGGCGGCGCGGAAAAGCTTGCGCGCCAGAAAGAGCGCGGCAAGCTGAACGCACGCCAGCGTCTTGCGGCGCTGCTCGATGACAATTCGTTCCGCGAAATCGGCAAGATCGCCGGCAAGGGGCGCTACGCCAGAGACGGACGCTTGAAGAGTTCGCCGCCTCGAATTTCATTTTCGGCCGCGGACGGATCAAGGGCCGCGCCGTCGTCGCCAGCGCCGACGATTTCACCGTGCGCGGCGGCGCCGCCGACGCCGCCATTCACCGCAAGTTTGCCGCCGCCGAGCAGATGGCGCATGAGTTGGGCCTGCCCCTGATCCGCATGATCGACGGCACCGGCGGCGGCGGCTCGGTCAGGAGCCTTGAACAGCTCGGCTTCACTTACGTGCCGTTCGTTCCGGGCTGGGAACATGTCGTCAAGAACCTCGAAACGGTTCCCGTCGTCGCGCTGGCGCTTGGGCCGTGCGCCGGTCTCGGCGCGGCGCGCCTCGTCGCCAGCCATTATTCGGTGATGGTGCGGGGGATCGCGCAGGTCTTCACGGCGGGACCGAAAGTCGCGGAAGCAATCGGCGAAGCGCCGCGCGACAACGACGCACTCGGCGGCGCCGACATCCATGCGCGGAACGGCGTCATCGACGACGAAGCGGAAACCGAAACCGAAGCCTTCGGACGAGCGCGCGCTTTTCTTTCCTATCTCCCTTCAAGCGTTCGCGGCCGCGCGGCGAGGACGGTCTGCCACGATCCCGTCCGCCGGCGCGACGAAACGCTGCTGTCGATCGTACCGCGCGACAAGCGGCAGGCCTATTCGATGCGGAAAGTCATCGCCGCCGTCGCCGACAAAGACAGCGTCTTCGAAATGGGCGCGCGCTGGGGCCGTTCCGTCATTACCGCGTTCGCGCGCCTCGACGGCTATCCCGTCGCGGTGCTGGCGAGCGACCCGACTTTCCTCGGCGGCTCGTGGACGGCGGACGCCTCCGACAAGGCGCGGCGGTTTGTCAGCCTCGCCGAACTGTTCCGCCTGCCGGTCGCGCACCTCGTCGACAATCCCGGCTTCATGATCGGGCTCGAAGCCGAAAAAGCGGCCACCATCAGGCGCGGGGTCGACGCCATGAACGCGATCTACAAGGCGACGATCCCCTGGTGCTCCGTGATCGTCCGCAAGGCCTATGGCGTCGCCGGCGCCGCGATGTCGAACCACACCCGTTTCCAGTACCGCTTTGCCTGGCCGTCTGGCGACTGGGGATCGCTGCCGATGGAAGGCGGCGTTGAAGTCGCGTACAAGGCGGAACTGGCGGCGTCCGTTGATCCGGCCGCGGATTTATCGAAGATCAAGACGCGATTGAACGCCGTCACCTCGCCATTCCGGACGGCGGAACAGTTTCTCATTGAGGACATCGTCGACCCGCGGGACACGCGGCCTCTGCTGTGCGAATTTGCGGAAATGGCGTATGCGGATTGAGAGGCGGAGGACCGTTATGAAGGCGATATCGCCGTTAGCGGCGTTGGCGGCTTGCGCCGTGGCGGCCGGTTGCGCCGCAACGGCGCTCGAGGATTTCGACAACCGCTATACGGTTGCGGGGCCCGACAAGGTGATCGCCTTTGTCGGCCGCAAGGTCGAGGTCGCGCGCATTGTATCGCCTGCTGACGATGCGGCCGCCGACGACGGGTCGATCCTAATCAGCCTCGATCTCGGGTTCGCGGCGCGGTATGAAATCCTCGAACTCGTCCATGGCGCCTATGATCGCCCATTCATCGATTTCGAAGCCTACGATCATTACGGCTTTCCGCGCTTCGCCGATCCCGCCATCGCGATGCTGTATCTCGTCGAATATGAGGGCGGGCTGTTTCACTGGAAATATCAGTGGGACCCGGTCCACAAGACGAAAGACGGCCGCTACGCCTTCTGCGGCGATCGTTACGCGCAGCTTGACGACGAGGAAAAGAGCGACATCGCGTCAAGGCCGCTGCAGCCGCTCGCATTTGACCGGCCGGTCGTCGTCAAAATCTCGGATCGGATGATCCCCAAGGAAAGGCGCCGCGACTACGACAAGGAGGCGATCGAAAGAAACCGCGCGGAGATCTCCGGTTTTTATTCCGAACCGGCGTTCAAAGTCCGCGGCGACCTCGCGACGTGCGAAATGGGCGTTTACGCCGACGAGCTTTTCCGGATCAAAAACGAAACGCTGTTCCTTCCCGAACGTCGGCTGGAGATGTGCGAGGCCGACCTCCGCATAACCGGTGATCATCCGTTCGATTCGAAGGAAGCAAAAGCGATCCGCGCCTGCGTCGCCCGCCTGAAGGCGGAGGGGGCTCCGTGACGGCGCAAGCGCCAAAAACCAGGGATAAGCCTGAAGCGCGCGTCGATGTTGCGCGTCGTGACGGATGGACAAAGCGTCCCGACGCTGACTTCGCGCGCTTACCGTTTCGCCAGAAGATCGCGGATTTCGGTGAGGAGCACTTCCTGCTTCGGCGGCGGCGGCGACGGGGCCGCCGCTTCCTTCCTCTTCAGGGTGTTCATGGCTTTCACAAGCAGGAACACCGCCCACGCGACGATCAGGAACGAAATGACATTATTGAAGAACTGGCCATAGGCGATGACGGGAGCGCCCGCCGCCTTCGCGTCGGCGAGACTTTGATACGCTGTGCGGTCGAGGTTGATGAAGAGGTCGGAAAAATCGACCCCACCCATGATCTTGCCGACCGGCGGCATCACAATGTCATCGACCAGCGATTTGACGATCGTGCCAAAGGCGCCGCCGATGATGATGCCGATGGCCATGTCCATGACATTGCCCTTGATGGCGAAATCCTGGAATTCCTTGATGATGCCCATGGATCGGATCTCCCTGCGCGCGCAATTCCGGCGCGCGGCAAGGCTAGCCTGATTTGGGGACGGAGCAATGTTGCCGAACTTTCTTTCACCTCTCCCTCGGGAGAGGTCGAAAATCCGTCTTCGGATTTTCGGGTGAGGGGTCCGCACTTTGAAATCAGGCGCCGTACCCTCACCCGCCGGCGCGAAGCGCGCTCGCTGGCCTCTCCCTTGAGAGAGGCGGGCGTGCGGACGCTACCGGCACGCCTCGCTTGCGCGGTCGAGCGCCGCCGAAATGCCGCTGAGCGACACGACATAGCTGGTCGCCGTTCCGCGGTTCGACATCGCGCTGATCTTCATGTCGGCGCCCTTGCGCATCGCCGAGATGAGGCTTTGTTCGGCCGACGCGCTCTCGATGAAGGATTCGTTCTCGGAGACATACATGTCCCATTTATCCGATCCGATGCGCAGCGTCGGCCCCGGCGCCTCCTGCAGATTGTAGCCGACGCGGAAACTCGGCTGGTTCGCGGCGGCGCCCGATTTCCAGCTGGCGACCAGAAAGAAGATGTCGCCGTGCGTGACCGATTTCGGCGATTTATCGGTTGCCTCGGCGGCGGCAAAGCAGATCCGGTCTGCCCCCGTTTCGTGCACGAAGACGCTCCAGTCCTTGAAACTGGCGAGCGCCTGCGGCTGCGCGGCAGCGCTGCTCGCCGCAAGCGCGACGATCATTGCCGCGGCAATCCCTGTTCCGATACGCATTGTCATTGTTTCAACTCCCGAACCCGATTTGCCAATCGCCAATCTTTCGCGCGCCGCGCGGCCAAACAAAGGCGTCGCCCCAAAGAATTGCGCAAGCGGGGGCGATACGCCATAAGTGCGCCGATTCTTCAGGAAATTGCGAGCGGAGGCAATCAGTGATCCCGGGACGTGACAGCCTGAAAGCTAAAAAAACGCTCATCGTCGGCGGGAAACCCTATTCGATCTACAGCCTCAAAGCCGCGGAGACGCATTACGGCGATCTGTCGCGGCTGCCCGTTTCGCTGAAAGTTCTCCTCGAAAACCTCCTGCGGTTCGAGGACGGCCGTTCGGTCAAGACCGACGACATCAAGGCTTTCGCCGACTGGCTGAAGGAAGGCAAAAGTTGCCGCGAGATCGCCTATCGCCCGGCGCGCGTGCTGATGCAGGATTTCACCGGCGTTCCGGCCGTCGTCGACCTCGCCGCCATGCGCGACGCGATGAAAGCGCTCGGCCATGACCCGGAAAAGATCAACCCCTTGGCTCCGGTCGATCTCGTGATCGACCATTCCGTGATGGTCGATTATTTCGGCGGTCCGACCGCCTTCGCCAAAAACGTCGACCGCGAATACGAACGGAACGGCGAGCGCTATCAGTTCCTGAAATGGGGACAGGGCGCGTTCGACAATTTCCGCGTGGTGCCGCCCGGCACCGGCATCTGTCATCAGGTCAATCTCGAATATCTGGCGCAGACCGTCTGGACCCGCGAGGTGAAGGGCGAAACCTACGCCTATCCCGACACGCTGGTCGGCACCGACAGCCACACGACCATGGTCAACGGGCTCTCGGTCCTTGGTTGGGGCGTCGGCGGCATCGAAGCGGAAGCGGCGATGCTCGGCCAGCCGATCTCGATGCTGCTCCCGCAAGTCGTCGGCATGCGCCTTACCGGCAAGCTTCCCGAAGGCGCGACCGCGACCGACCTTGTCCTCACCGTGACGGAGATGCTGAGGAAAAAAGGCGTCGTCGGAAAGTTCGTTGAATTCTGCGGGCCGGGCCTCGATCATCTTGCGCTCGAAGATCAGGCGACGATCGCCAACATGGCGCCCGAATACGGCGCGACCTGCGGCTTTTTTCCGATCACCGCCGAAACGATCCGTTACCTTAAAGCGACGGGCCGTGCGCCCGAACGCGTCGCGCTCGTCGAAGCCTACGCCAGGGAACAGGGCATGTGGCGCGACGCCTCGACGCCCGAACCGGTGTTCACCGACCGGCTCGATCTTGACCTCGCGTCGGTGGCGCCGTCGCTTGCCGGGCCGAAGCGGCCGCAGGACCGGGTGCTGCTGAAGGATGCGAAATCCTCCTTCGCTGCAGCAATGGACAAGGAATATGGCCAGCCCGGGCAGTTGCACAAGCGCGCGCCGGTCGCGGGGGAGCGCTTCGATGTCGGCAATGGCGATGTCGTCATCGCGGCGATCACCTCCTGCACCAACACCTCGAACCCGTCGGTCCTGATGGCCGCCGGCCTTGTCGCGAGGAATGCGAGAAAGCGCGGCCTCAAAGTAAAGCCGTGGGTCAAAACCTCGCTCGCGCCGGGAAGCAAGGTCGTCACCGATTATCTGACGGCGGCCGGGCTTCAGGCGGACCTCGACGCGCTCGGCTTCAATCTCGTCGGCTATGGCTGCACGACCTGCATCGGCAATTCCGGGCCGCTTCCCGAAGCGATCAGCGCGGCGGTCGGCGAAAACAACCTCGTCGTCTGCTCGGTTCTTTCCGGCAACCGCAATTTCGAGGGCCGGGTGTCGCCGGACGCGCGCGCGAACTACCTCGCTTCGCCGCCGCTCGTCGTCGCTTACGCGCTCGCCGGTTCGCTGAATATCGACCTGGTGTCGCAGCCGCTCGGCAAGGACGATCAGGGCAAGGATGTTTATTTGAAGGACATCTGGCCGTCGAACCGGGAAATCGCCGAAACCGTGCGCGCGCATGTCACCGCGAAAATGTTCGCGACCCGCTACGCCGATGTCTTCAACGGCGACGCCCGATGGCGCGCGATCGACGCCGGCGACAATCAGACCTATCGCTGGCCGATGTCGACCTATGTCGCGAACCCGCCCTACTTCGAAGGCATGACAATGACGCCGGGCGCCGTCAAACCCATAGAAAACGCGCGCATCCTCGCGCTCTTTGGCGACTCGATTACGACCGACCACATCTCGCCCGCCGGCGACATCAAGGCGACCGGCCCCGCCGGGGAATATCTGAAAGACCATCAGGTGCCGGTGTCGGAGTTCAACTCCTACGGCTCGCGGCGCGGCAATCATGAAGTGATGATGCGCGGCACGTTCGCCAATATCCGCATCAGAAACCAGATGCTGACCGGCGTCGAAGGCGGACAGACGCGATATGCGCCAACCGGCGCGCAGCTTGCGATCTATGACGCGGCGATGAAATACAAGGCGGCGGGAACGCCGCTCGTCATTTTCGCCGGCGAGGAATACGGAACCGGCTCCTCGCGCGACTGGGCGGCGAAGGGAACGATCCTCCTTGGCGTCAAGGCGGTCATCGCCGAGAGCTTTGAGCGCATTCACCGGTCAAACCTGGTCGGCATGGGCGTACTTCCCTTGCAGTTCAAGGACGGGACAGGCTGGCGCACGCTTGGTCTCACCGGCGACGAAGAAGTGACGATCTGCGATGTCGACAAACTGACCCCCCGCTCGGAAGCAACGCTGACGATCCGGTCGGCCGACGGCAAATCGCGCGACATCCTCGTCCTTGTGCGGATCGATACCGCCGATGAACTCGACTATTACCGCCACGGCGGAATCCTGCCCTATGTGGTCAGGCAGCTTGCGGCGGCCTAGAGCGCCGCCTTCGCCTTCCTCTCCGACATCCGCACCGAAATCACCGACAGCTCGTAGAGCGCGAGGATGCAGCTGGCGAGAACGATCTGGCTGAAGGGATCGGGCGGCGTCAGGATCGCCGCGACGATGACAATGATGACGATTGCAAAGCGGCGATAGGTGACGAGCATCTGCGACGTGATGACGCCGGCGCGCGCGAGCAAGGTCAGGAACACCGGAAGCTGGAAGGCGAATCCGAAGGCGAGGATCAAGGTCGTCACCAGCGACAGATAGTCGCCGACCCTTGTCAGCAGCTCGAAATTCGCCGCCCCCTCGCCGGCGCCTTGCGCTTCAAAGCCGACGGCAAAGCGCATGATGAACGGCATCATCACGAAGTAAACGAGGCTCGCGCCCAGCGCGAAAAGCACCGGCATGGCGATCAGGAACGGCGTCGCCGCCGATTTCTCGCGCCGGTAAAGACCCGGCGCCACGAAGCGGTAGGCCTGATAGGCGAGCACCGGAAAGGCGACGACGACCGCTGCGAAAACCGCGAGCCGCACCCGCGTGAAGAAGAATTCAAGCGGCGCGAAATAGAGCGTTGGTTCCTCGCCGCTTACCTTGCCGACCGCATCGACGAACGGAATGACGAGCACGTTGAAAATCTGTTCCGAAAACAGAAAGCAGAAAACAAAGGCGATCGCGATCGCTGAAACGCTGACGATGAGACGCCGGCGAAGCTCCGTCAGATGATCGATCAGCGGCGCGGCGGAAGCGGCGACTTCGTCCTCTTCCGGCTCTTTGTCGTCGCGTTTGACCGGCAGGCTCACTCGGCGCGCCCGGCGACCGGTTTGGTCGCGGCGTCGCGGAGTTCCGCGGTTTCTTCGCGCACCGCGGCGGCGACGGGGCGCATCGCGTCGTCAATCGAGCGCTTTGTCTCCGCGAAAACATTGTTGCGTTTCAGCGCGTCGATTTCGCGGCGCATGTCTTCCATGTCGCTTTCGCGCGCCATCTGGTTGAACGCCGAGGTGAATTCCGACGCCATCCGGCGCGCCTGCGCCGCTGTCTTGCCGGCCATGCGCATCAGCCGCGGCAGATCTTTCGGGCCGACGACGATCAGCGCGATGATCGCGATCACGACAATTTCGAAAAAGCCGACTTGCGGCATCAGGTTCATGACGCCCTCAACTTCGCCGCGCTAGCGGACGCTGTCTTTGCTCTTGGGCGTCGCGTCGACGACCGTTTCGGAGCGGTCCTCGATTTTCGGATCCTCTTCCTGCAACCCTTTGCGGAAGGACTTTATCCCTTTGGCGAAATCGCCCATCAGCGAGGAAATCTTGCCGCCGCCGCCAAAGAGCAGCAAGGCGAGCACGATGATGATCAGGATCTGCCAGGGTCCGACGGCCATCATGGCCTCCATCTGCGACACGCGCTCTATGTAGGGGGTGCGGGGGGCGCGCGCAAATCGCCCTACCGCGCCGGTTCATCGTCGTCATGGAAATCGGTCACGAACTCGGCGTCCTCGCTGGCGTCGATGCTGTCGTCGTCGGCGAGATCGTCGGACGGCGCGGGCACGATAAAGCCGGGCGGCAGACGCGCATCGAGGAGGCCCGCCGCCTTCAGATCGGCGACGCCCGGCAGATCGGAGACGCTTTCGAGGTTGAAATGCTCGAGGAACCCTTGCGTCGTTCCATAAAGGATCGGCCGTCCGGGCGCCGATCGGCGGCGGCCGCGCAAACGCACCCAGCCGATTTCCATCAGCTGATCAAGCGATCCCGGCGACACCGCGACGCCGCGCACATCCTCGATGTCGGCCCGGGTGCAGGGCTGGTGATAGGCGATGATCGCCAGCGTTTCGAGCGCGGCCCGGGTCAGTCTTTTTGGCTCGACCTTTTCCTTTTCGAGGACATGCGCAATGTCGGGCGCGGTGACGAAGCGGTATTTCCCTGCCGCCTTCGACAGGATGACGCCGCGGTTTTCATATTGCAGAACGAGCGTGTCGATCAGCGTCGCGATCTCGGCGCCGGCGGGAAGGCGCGCGGCGATCGCTTCTTCGTCGAGCGGCTCGACCGCGGCGAAGAGGAGCGCTTCCGCCATCCGGAGATGATCGGCCATCTGCGCCGCCGACCACACCGCATCGGCGTCTCGTTCGGCATCGGGCGCAGCGTCGTCTTCCGGCTGTTGGTCGATCATGGCGTCCAGTTCCTCGGCGAGCGCTTCCTGCGTTTCCCGCGCGGTCATATGATCGAAATCGCGGGCGCGCCCGTCATTGATTGCCGGCATCGCTTCTCTCCTTCGCCGGCGGCGCGTCGCGGCGCCGGCGGATATAGATCGGGTCAAAAGACGCAAGCTGCCGGATCTCGATCGCGCCGTCCTTGGCGAATTCGAGTGCGGCGTTGAACGAACTTGCAACAACCGAGGAAACCGGCGCGTCGATGTCGCGGCCAATCTCGGCAAATGGCGTGATCATCGACAATTCGGTCCACTCGCGAATGGCGCCGAGCATGCGTTCGAACCGCGCGCGCGCTTCTTCGATCGTGAAGACCTTTGGCGGCTCGATCCTGTAAGTGCGGTCGACCGCGGCGACGCGCTGCCTGGCGTAGGCTTGCAACAGCTCGAAAAGGTCCGCCCGCCACAGCGGCGTCTTCAGAACGCGCACGCCTTCGGGCGCGCCGCGCGGGAAGAACGCGATCCCGAATTGCGGAAGACGGAAGAGGTTTTCGGCGGCTTTGCGCATCGCTTCGAGCCGCTGCAGCTGGAAGGCGAGGCGCGCCGCCATTTCGTCGGCGGTCGGCTCGCCGCCGCCATCCCCGAGCGCCGGGATCAGCAGCTTCGACTTCAGATAGGTCAGCCACGCCGCCATCACGAGATAGTCGGCCGCAAGCTCAAGGCTTTTTGCCCGCGCCGCGGCGACGAAGTCGAGATATTGATCGACCAGCGTGATCATCGAGATCTTGCGGATATCGACCCTTTGCGTCCGCGCGAGTTCAAGGAGGACGTGGAGCGGGCCTTCATAGCCGTCGAGATTGACGATCAGCGCGTCGATATCGGCGTCCGCCACAATAGCTCGCCCATGATCGCGAACAGGCGCGTCGAACGGCTCTTCGCCGCCCGCTTCCGTCATTTCGGTCGCCGCCGTGTTCATCCCTTCATCCTTCCGGCGATTCTAGCACAAACCGGCGCGCTATTTTCCCCAATGTATTTCCGGGCGAAAGTCCGGAATTCGCGGATAATCCACGCCCCCGCGCCCTGGACGAGTCCAGCATCCATGCGGGTCGTAGCGGTTTTGTCCGTATTTTCCGCGCCCGCGTTGTTGGCGAAGGCTGTCGTTGCCGGGTCGCGACCGCGCCCAGCGCATGGGTGCGACGGGATCGCACAGGAGGTCGCCTGGCGGCGTGCCGGTCCGGGTGAATTGATTTGTTTTTCCATTGCTATTAACGTATTACATAATTTAACATATGTCAAGTAGAAAGTGAAACCCCGGCCAATGAAACCGCCGTCACCCCGGGGCCGCGTGTCTTCACGCGGAACCCGGGGTCCAGGTCTCAACGTATCCCGCGTCGCGCGATGGATTCCGGGTTCCGCCAAGAGGCGGCCCCGGAATGACGGCCTGGCCAAAAACCGCCGTCACCCCGGGGCCGCGTGTCTTCACGCGGAACCCGGGGTCCAGGTCTCAACGTATCCCGCGTCGCGCGATGGATTCCGGGTTCCGCCAAGAGGCGGCCCCGGAATGACGGCGCTGGTATCTACAGTGAACTCCCTCATCCCGGGAAGCGCCGCCTGGCGCGTCTCGAAGGATGGGCGGAAAAGCTCCGTACCCGGAATTTCTCGTCCGGCGTTCCCAAATCCCTCACGCCGCCAGCGCCGGCTTGATGAGGCCGGCGAGGCGCTCATAATCCTTCGCCGTATCGGCCCGCGAGATCGCGGCGGGGAGCGCGGCGAGCGCCCGTTCCGCCCGTTCAAGCGAAGCGCCCGATAGCGCCGGCGCGACCGCCGCCGCCTCGATCATCTCGGCGAGGGAGAAATTGCAGCAGCAGGCGATATCGACGCCGGCGGCGAGGCACCCCTCGACCCGCTCGCCGACCGCGCCGCCAAGGGCGCGCATTTTGAGATCGTCGGAGAGGAGGAGCCCGTCAAAGCCGATTTCGCCGCGGATGACATCGCCGACGATTGTCTTCGACATCGTGGCGCAATGGTCCTTGTCGAACGCGTCATAGACGACATGCGCCGTCATGCCGATCGGCGCGTCGTTCAGCGCCTTGAACGGCGCGAAATCGACGTCGCGGAGGTCACGCTTCGAGGCGACAACGCGCGGAAGGTCGTAATGGCTGTCAACGGTTGCGCGCCCGTGGCCGGGCATGTGCTTGATGACGGGGAGCGCGCCGCCCTCCAACAGCCCGTCCATGATGGCGCGGCCGAGCGCCGACACCTGGTCTGGATGGGTTGCAATCGCGCGGTCGCCGATGACGATCTTGTCGGCGTCGATCTGCGGCACGTCGAGCATCGGCACGCAATCGATGGTGACGCCGAGGTCGGAAATCAACCGCCCGAGCAGTCTTGCATTCAGGCGCGCGGCCTCGATCGCCCGCTTCGGGTCGAGCTTCCACAGCCGGCCGAATACCGCCGGCGCCGGATGCGGGGGAAAGGCCGGCGCCTTCATCCGCGAAACGCGCCCGCCTTCCTGATCGATCAGGATCGGCGCCGCGCGGCCGACGCAATCGCGCAATTCCGCGCATATCGCGCGGACATCGTCCGCCGACTGACAATGCCGCGAAAAAAGGATGAACCCCCAGGGGTCGGCGTCGCGATAGAACGCTTTTTCATCAGCGCCCGGCCGCGCGCCCTCGCAATCGAAGATGACAGCCGCCGGCATCGGGCTTCCGGCTATTTCGCCTTGATCAGGCAATCGGTCCCGCGTTCCTTGAGGCCGACGCAATAGGTCTTGGCCTCATCCGCCGACGCGAACGGCCCGATCCGCAGCCGGTAAAAGACGCCGGCAGCGCCAAGATCGGCGCGTTCGATGTCGTTCGATTTGCCTTCGAGATAGCTGCCGAGCTTGCCTTCGAGCCTTGACCACTGGCCGCCCGCTTCCGCTTCCGAGCGGAAAGCGCCGATCTGAACGAGGTGCGTGCCGACCAGCGCGCCGCCGCTGCGATAGCTGACATTGGGCTTTGCGGGTTCCGCGTCGGCGCTGGCGGCGGGCGCCGGCGTCGC
>JBGTLL010000010.1:0-10893 GCA_041744115.1 Parvularculaceae bacterium
CGGTCGCGGCGGCCGGGGCGGCGGTCCCGGCGGCATGCTGCCGGCGATCACGACCGCTGCTGTCGCCTCCGCCAATGTCGGGCGGACGCTCGAAGCAATCGGATCGGGGCGGGCCGCGAAAAGCGTGACCCTCGTTTCCGAAGCGACGGGGCTTGTCGAGGCGGTGACGGCTGAAGCGGGGAAGCTGGTCAAGGCCGGCGATGTCATCCTCGAACTCGAAGACGACGAACAAACAATCGCGCTGACGCGGGCGCGCGCGCAATATCCGATCGCGAAAGCAAACCGGGACAGCTACGCCGATCTTTATACGGACGATTCGGCCTCGAGACTGGAAACCGATACGGCGTTCAACGCCTACAAGGCGGCGGAGGCGGATTTGCGGGCCGCCGAGTTCGCTTTTCGCCAGCGAACGATCAGCGCGCCCTTCGACGGCGTCGTCGGCCTGACAAGCATCGAGCCCGGCGATTATCTCCGCGCCGGCGACATCGTGACGACGATTGACGACCTCTCGGCGCTGATCATCGAATTCACGGTGCCGCAGGAAGCCGCGGCGGATGTCCGCACCGGCCAGAAAGTCGCGGCGATCCTCGCCGGCGAAACGGGCGGCCGCATTGAGGGCGCCGTCAGCGCGATTGACAGCCGCGTCGATCCGTTGTCGCGCACCTTGAAGATCGAGGCGACGTTCGACAATGCGGCGGGACGGCTTCTTCCCGGCGCGACCTATGCCGTGACGACGACCAATGATGGCGCGGCCGCCCTTGCGATGCCGGGGCTTGCCGTCCAGTGGGACCGCACCGGCGCTTATGTCTGGAAGCTCGGCCCCGACGGCGAAGCAAACAGGGCGAGCGTCAAAATCCTGCAGCGGCGCGACGAGATCGCGGTCGCGGAAGGCGACATCAGGGAAGGCGACATTGTGATCGTCGAAGGCGCCGACCGGGTCCGGCCGGGGATGGCGTTTCCGCAATCGGGCGGACAAATTCAGGGGCGCTCCAGCGCCGGCGCCGCGGGGGTCAACTAGAAGGTGGCGGACGCCCGCGACACTGCGTCCAAAGACGCGTCGACCGGCGGCTTCGTCGCCGCCTTCATCCGGCGGCCGATCCTCGCGGCGGTTCTCAATCTCCTGATCATGATCGCAGGCGTCGCCGCGCTGATGGGCGTTGAAGTGCGCGAGCTCCCCGATGTCGACAATCCGGTTGTCACCATCGAGACCCGATATCCGGGCGCGACGCCGGAATCGATCGACGCCGAAGTCACTTCGGTGATCGAAGGCGCGGTGGCGCAGGTTGACGGGGTCGCCTCGATCTCCGCCTCCTCTTCGCGCGAACGCAGCCGCGTCGTCGCCGAGTTCTCGCCCAGCGTCGATATCAACATCGCGGCGACGGACGTGAAGAACGCGGTTTCACGCGTCACCGGGCGGCTTCCGGAGGATGTCGAGGAGCCGACGGTCGTCAAGGCCGACAATGATTCGTCGCCAATCATGCGGATCGCCATTTCGGCGGCGGAGATGGCGCCGGCGGACCTTGCCGATCTTGTCGAGGACGTGATCGCCCCGCGCCTGCAGGCGGTCGAGGGGGTCGCGCAGGCGCAGGTCTACGGCGCCCGCCAGCGCGCGATCCGCGTCCGGATCATGCCCGCGTCGCTCGCCGCAAGGGGGTTTTCCGTCGATGACGTCGCCCGCCTTGTCGCGACGGCCTCGCAAACCGCCTCGGCTGGCCGTCTGCGCAACGCGTCGCAGGAAATTCTTATTCGCGCCGAGACGCCAGCGACGAGCCCCGAAGAAATCGGGGCGCTGCGTCTTGATGACGTGACGCGCCTTGCCGATGTCGCGCTCGTCGAGTGGTCGTTCGAGGACGAGGCGACGACGGCGCGCATCAACGGCGTTCCTGGCGTCGGCGTCGGCATCCAGCGCCAGGCGCAGTCGAACACGGTCGCGGTGTCGAAGGGCGTCAACGCCGCCGTCGACGATCTGAACCGCAATCTTCCCGCCGGGGTCGAGGTCGAAGTGTCGAGCGACGATTCGATTTTCATCGAGCGCTCGATCGAGGAAGTTGTCATCAGCCTGACCGCGGCGACGGCGATCGTCATCGCGGTGATTTTCCTGTTCCTGCGTTCCTGGCGGGCGACGATTATTCCGGCGGTGGCAATCCCGGTGTCGCTGCTTGGCACGGTCGCGGCGATCTATCTCGCCGGCTTTTCGATCAACCTTCTGACCCTTCTTGCTCTCGTGATGGCGACCGGTCTTGTGGTCGATGATGCGATCGTCGTCACCGAGAATATCGAGCGCTGGAAACAGAACGGAGCCGGCAAGCGCGCCGCCGCGGTGCTGGGGACGCGCGAAATTGTGTTTGCCGTTCTCGCGACGACGGTGACGCTCGCGGCCGTCTTCGTGCCGATCTCCTTTCTCCCCGGTCAGGCGGGCCAGCTGTTTTCCGAATTCGGTTTTGTGCTGGCGTTTGCGGTGCTGGTTTCATCGTTCGTCGCACTGACGCTCTGCCCGGTGCTGTCGATCCGGTTCGGCCGCCAGACGGCGCATCAGTCGCCAAGCGGGCGGGCGTCAAGAGCGTCGCGGGCCTATCGCGGATTTCTTTCCGTCCTTCTGGCGCGCCCGCTGATTCCGGCGCTTGCCTCTCTCCTCTTTGCGGCGGGCGGCTATTTTGCCTTTCAGTCGCTGCCGCGCGAGCTGACGCCGACGGAAGACCGCGGCCGGCTGTTCATGGCGGTCTCCGGTCAGGAGGGCGCGACCTTCACCTTCGTCGATGACAAGGTGCGCCTCCTCGAAGCGCGGCTGCAGCCGCTGGTTGAAAGCGGCGAGGCGACCGACGTCATTTCGATCAACGGCGTCGGCGGCGGCAACATGGCGTTCGTGATCGTGATTTTGAAAGACTGGTCGGACCGCTCATTCACGCAGCAGGATATCGAAGCCAAAGTCCGCCCGATCACGGCGTCAATGCCGGGCGTCTCGGCGAATGTGCGCGGCGGCAACAGCCTCGGCATCCGCGGCGGCGGGCAGGGCCTGCAATTTGCCGTTGTTGGCGACGATTATGAGAAAGCGGCCGCCGCCGCCGAAGCGCTGTCGGCGGAACTGCAGAAAAACCCGATTTTTTCCGAGGTGCGGCCGAATTTCCGCTTCTCGCGCCCGCAGATCACGGTTGGCGTCGATCGCGAGGCGGCGTCGCTGCTTGGCGTTCCGACCTCCGCGATCACAACGACGCTGGCCGCGATGTCGGACGAATACCGCGCGGCGGAAATCTTTGTCGGCGACGACATCATCAACGTCTATCTGTCGGCGGGCGGCGCGCCCGTGGACGATCCGACCGACCTCGCCAATCTGTTCGTAAAGACATCCAACGGCGTGTTCGTGCCGATCACGTCAGTCGCCACGGTGACGGAATCGCCAATCGCCTCGATCTTGTCCCGCGAACAGCGGCGGAGAGCCGTGCCGGTCACCGCCAATCTCACCGAAGGCGTGCGCCTTGGCGACGCCGTCACCGTGATGCGCGCGGCCGCGGCGACCATTCTCGACGGATCGATGTCGACCGTCCTCCTCGGCGAAGCGCGGCTGTTGCAGCAATCTTCCGATTCAACGCTTCTCGTCTTTGCTTTTGCAGGCCTCATTGTGCTGCTCGTTCTCGCCGCGCAGTTCGAGAGCTTCATCTCGGCGCTGATCATCATGCTGACGGTGCCGTTCGGGCTTGCGGCGGCGGTCTTTGCGATCCAGTTGACCGGCGGATCGCTCAATTATTACAGCCAGATCGGACTGGTCCTCCTGATCGGCATCATGGCGAAGAACGGCATCCTGATCGTCGAATTCGCCAACAAGCGGCGTGACGAGGGAATGGCGGTCAGGGAGGCGATCCTCGAGGCGTCGATGACGCGGCTGCGGCCGGTTCTGATGACGGCGATTTCAACGCTGCTCGGCGGCCTGCCGCTGATCCTCGGATCGGGCGCCGGCGCTGAATCGCGCGCGGCGCTCGGCTGGGTGGTGTTCGGGGGGCTGGGATTTGCGACGGTCTTCACGCTGTTCCTGACGCCGGTGACATTCCTTGCTCTGGCGCGCCTTTCAAGGCCCCGCGCGACCGAAGCCGGACTTCTCGCGAAAGAACTCGCGGCGGCGCCGTGTCGAGCCGAGGGTTGAGATTTTGAGTTTACTTTTGTTGGCGATACCCCACATAAGACAGCGATTCGGACATGATAATGCAGCGGCCTAAGGACTTACCAGAATTTACTGCGCCGCCCGTCGGCGAGATGCTACTGGGCGTCCAATTCGGCACATTAGCAGGTTTTCAGTCAATACATCTGGGCAAACTGCACGGCATATTTTCTGCGCAATATCCAAGTGCCGTCGAGGTTGCGCCGCTTACACCCTCATTTGAACATTTCGGTTCGCCTCAGGGTACCGAGATTTCAATGGGATTTCGCATGGGACCAGCCTTGCCGCGGTTATGGTTCATCTCGGCGAATGGCGAGCGGCTGATTCAGTTTCAGCCAGATCGACTCATTTTAAACTGGCGCAAACAAACCGAAGATTCACAATATCCGCGGTATGAGAGCCTCGAAAATGCGTTTGAAGATGCGTTCCAAGAACTGATATCGTTTTTGAATAGTCAAAAAATCCCGCCCCCGAAGATTAATCAATGTGAAGTGACCTATGTAAATTACATTACTCATTTAAACGGGAAAACTGTTTCCGGGGACGCCGCAAGCGTTTTAAAATGTTGGCGCGGAGGGTGCGTTTTGGAGCTCGGGCCCGACGTCGAAAATACAGAAGCTAGAATTCGACAGGTGATACGGGATTCCGATGGAACGCCGCTCGCGCGGATGATGGTCGAGGCGTCGCCGCAATATGCGATTGAGTCAGGTCAGACTCGGGCCGCACTGACTTTGACAGTGAGAGGGTCGCCGAAAACACCCGAGTTGGAGGGTGCAATAGCTTTTTTTAGAATGGCGCGATTCCAAATCGTAACATCGTTTGCGCGGTTGACGCCCGATGAACTACACCGCGATTGGGGGCGACTGAAATGAGCGAATGTTTGGCGGTATCAGAAATTCTTGATCCAACTTGGCGGACGCCAACCCGATCCGTCCCCATCATCGGGAAGCAAGCTCCTAGCTCAGTTGTTGTCAGTAGTGCTGCTGCCAGCCCACAAGAAAGGCGATGGTACCAATCAATTGAAAACGCGTTTTCCGAGTTGGAGAATCTAAAGCCTGGATGGGACGGGCGCGGTGCTCGCCCTATTTCTCCTGCAGCAATTGCATTCGCAAGAGATATCCTCTTTTCCACCGGGGAAATTCCGCTACCACAAATAGTGCCAGTCTCTAGTGGCGCTATTCAGCTTGAATGGCACATGGGCGGAATTGATATGGAACTGGAAATCAATGAGCCCTACGTGATGCATTTGTATTTTGAAGACGCTCACGCGACATACGATCATCAAGTAACAGGGCCGGATTTGACTCCGGTTTTCTGGGCATTTGGTGTTCTCAGACGAGCGGTTTAGATCCAAAAAGTGCCGCCCACTGACGAAAATGGCATCGTAATTCCTCATGACGCGGACGACATGGGATGCGCCTGCCAAATAATTCGAGATTTTCCGCCCTCTCAATACATTTTGGATTCAAATCTTGGCATGCGTCGGCTTTCATCGGCGGCAATGACAGAATCTACTCCGGAGACTTCGCAATATGGTGGGATGTCCGTCAACAACGAAGATGACATTGTCACAGCCGGCAAAAATCCTCTGGATTTTTTGCGAGATCAATTTTTCGGAGCGGCCCGTCTAATTGTGGGACCGGTAAGAAAGGAAAACATGAAAGTGGGGAGAGAGCCAATCCCGGGAAACCTCTATCATTGCAATGTATGGGGTATTCAGACAAAAAAACAGCGAAGGTTGCTTGCAGAAATGGCGGTTATCATCAAAGAACCGGCGGACGTAGTTTGAATGGCAGAATTCAGCCTCTATCTCGTCGATGGCTCCGGCTATATTTTCCGCGCCTATCACGCGCTGCCGCCGCTGACTCGGAAATCCGACGGCCTCCCTGTCGGCGCGGTCGCCGGCTATTGCAACATGCTCTACAAACTCCTCTGCGACATGACGGACGAGCACGAGCCGACGCATTTTGCGGTCATTTTCGATCACTCCGGGCGAAGCTTCCGCAACGATCTTTATACGGAGTACAAGGCGAACCGCCCGCCGGCGCCCGAAGACCTCGTCCCGCAATTTCCGCTCGTCCGCGATGCGACGCGGGCTTTCAACGTCCCCTGCATCGAGATGGAAGGCTATGAGGCCGACGACATCATCGCTTCCTATGCGCGCGCGGCGGAGCGAGCCGGGGGGAATTGCGTCATCATCTCCTCCGACAAGGATCTGATGCAACTCGTCAATGACCGGGTGACCCTCTTTGACACCATGAAGAACAAGCGGATCGCGCATGCCGAAGTCATCGAGAAATTCGGCGTGCCGCCGGACAAGGTCATCGAGGTCCAGGCGCTCGCCGGGGATTCGGTTGACAATGTGCCGGGCGTTCCAGGCATCGGAATAAAGACCGCGGCGCTGCTGATTGAAGAATATGGCGACCTCGAAACGCTGCTCGCGCGGGCTTCAGAAATCAAACAGCAGAAACGCCGGGAAAATCTCCTTGAACACGCGGACGCCGCGCGGATTTCAAAAACTCTCGTCACCTTGAAAGACGATATCGCGCTTCCTGAGCCGCTCGACGATCTCAGGGTCCGGCCGCTCGACAGGGCGCGTCTTGGCGTCTTCCTGCGCGAGATGGAATTCGCGACGCTGCTGAGGCGCATTGACGGCGACCACGGCGCCGCCGCCCCCTCTCTTACGGCGACGCCCGTTGCGAACGGCGCGGCGAAGGTGAACGCCTCTTCGCCTCCTGTTTACGAAACCGTGTTCGACACGGTGAGCCTGCTTCGGTGGATTGCGTCGGCCTATGAACGCGGCGTTGTCGCGGTCGATACCGAGACCGACAGTCTTGACGCCATGAGCGCCTCGCTGGTCGGCGTCTCGCTCAGCGTCGAGCCGGGCCGCGCCTGCTACATTCCGTTGGGACATGGCGCCAAGGGCCTTGCGCTCGATGATACAGAAACCTCAAAACAGATGCCCGCCGGAACAGCGCTGAAACTCCTGAAGCCGCTGCTCGAAGACGCGTCGATGCTCAAGGTCGGTCACAATCTCAAATACGACATGCATGTCTTCCGGCGGCACGGGATTGATGTCGCGCCGTTCGATGACACGATGCTGATTTCCTACGCGCTCGATTGCGGAACCGGCGGCCATGGGCTGGACGAACTCGCCAGGCGCTGGCTCGGCCACGATACGATCAAATCCGCCGACGTCCTCGGCAGCGGCAAGAACCAGAAATCCTTCGATGAAGTCGCAATCGACAACGCCGCGCGGTACGCCGCCGAAAACGCGGATGTGACCTTGCGTCTTCATGGCGCGCTAAGGCCCCGGCTTGCCGCAGAAGGCAAGACGACCGTCTACGGAACACTCGAGCGCCCGCTCGTTCCCGTCATCGCCGCGATGGAGCGCGAAGGGGTCAGGATCGACCCCGCGATGCTGTCGCGGCTTTCCGCCGATTTCGCCCAGCGGATGGCCGCGCATGAGGCGGCAGCGCACGCCCTTGCGGGCGGCGCGTTCAACATGGGGTCGCCGAAACAGATTTCGGACATTCTCTTCGGCAAGCTTGGCCTCCCCGGCGGCAAAAAAACCGGGACCGGCGCTTGGTCGACGACCGCGGACATTCTCGAAGTTCTGGCCGCCGACGGCCATGACCTGCCGCGCGCGATCCTCAACTGGCGCGGGCTTGCAAAACTAAAGAGCACCTATACCGACGCGTTGCCCGGCGCGATTAACCGCGAGACCGGACGCGTCCACACGTCGTACAGCCTCGCGGCGACGACGACGGGGCGTCTCTCCTCCACCGATCCAAACCTGCAGAACATCCCGATACGGACGGAAGACGGCCGCAAGATCCGCACCGCCTTCGTGCCGGAAAAAGGCAACGTCCTTGTCTCCGCCGATTACAGCCAGATCGAACTCCGCCTGCTCGCTCATATCGCGGATCTGCCAGCGATGAAGAACGCCTTCGCGACGGGCGTCGATATTCACGCGATGACGGCGTCGGAAATGTTCGGCGTTCCAGTCGACGGCATGGACCCGGCGGTGAGGCGGCGCGCCAAAGCCATCAATTTCGGCATCATCTACGGGATTTCCGCGTTCGGGCTCGCAAACCAGCTGTCGATCAGCCGCGGTGAAGCGAAAGATTATATTGACGCCTATTTTCAGAAGTTTCCGGGCATCAAGAATTACATGACGGACACGATCGCCGGCGCCCGGCGGCAGGGGTTCGTTGAAACGATCTTCGGGCGGCGCACCTTTGTCGCCGGCGTCAACGACAAGAACCCGGCGATGCGCGGCTACGCGGAAAGGCAGGCGATCAACGCGCCAATCCAGGGCGCGGCGGCCGACGTCATCCGCCGCGCCATGATCCGCATGCCGACGGCGCTCGCGCGCGCGCGCCTTTCAGCGAAAATGCTGCTGCAAGTCCATGACGAGCTTGTGTTCGAATGCCCGAAAGAAGAGGCAACCGAGACGATCGCCGTCGCGCGCAAGATAATGGAGGACGCGCCCCACCCGGCGGCGGCCCTCAGCGTGCCCCTGGTCGTTGACGCAAGAGCCGGAAAGAACTGGGATGAGGCGCATTGAGCGCTCGCTGCGCCGGGCGGAAGTAACCGTTCGTCGCATCGCCGGTTGCCCGGACCGGCTGACGGGCGGAGCATTCCCCGCCGCGCCAAAGGACTTTACATGAATCGCTCAATGATCCTCGCGTGCCTCGCGACTTGTTCTGCCGCGCCGGCGCTGGCGAAGCCGAAGCCGGCGCTTCAGGTCGATGACGCCGCCGCGACGATCGCATGGACGAACGTTTATGAAAGCGCGGGCGAAGACTGGATCAACGACATCGTCGCTTTGAGCGATGGCGATTTTCTCGCCGTCGGGTTCCTGAACCGGATCGACGGCGAGACACCAAGCGACTGGCGCGCGCTCGCCTCAAGGTTCGGCGATGACGGCAAGATCGAATGGACAAAAGAGTATGGTGAAGGCGGGGCGATTGACGCGTTCTGGACCGCGCGCGAAGCGGACGACGGAAGGCTGACTTATGGCGGCTTCACGACGCGCATTGGTCCCGGCGGCATCAACGCCTATGTCGCGGCGACCGGCGAGGACGGATCGATCCTCAAGGAAAACGCCTACGGGACGCCGGGTTACGACCGGATCACCGGCCTTGCGCCGTCAGGCGACGGATTTATCGGGGCCGGCCACGCTGAAGGCGTTGACGGCCGCGACATCTTTCTCATCGGCGTTGACAGGGACGGCGCCGAGATCTGGCGGCGCGTTTTCGCCGAGGCGGGATCGAACGGCGCTCTTTACATCGAACCGGCGGGCGACGGCGGCTTCATTGTCACCGGCGGCACGTCGGCGCGCGACGATGCGGACATGTTTGTCATGAAAATCGACGCCAAAGGCGCCGAGATCTGGCGGCGCCTTGTCGGAGAGCCGGGGACGGACGATATCAATCACGGTCTGGCGGTGCTGGCGGACGGACGCATCGTTGCGGCCGGCTACACGAACAGCTGGGGCGCCGGCGAGCGCGACTTTTTCGCGGCGACGCTCAGCAAGGACGGCGATATCATCAGTATCGGGACGATCGGCGGCTCTGGCGACGATCGCGCGATGTCGGCGAAAGCCGACAGCCAAGGCCGCATCTTTGTGATCGGGCATACAGATAGCGCCGGCTCCGGCGGCATGGACGCGATGGTCGCCGTGCTGCAGCCGGACGGTCAGTTCGCGGACGGCGTCGTTTTGATCGGCGGCGCCGCCGACGATGTCGGCGCCGCGATCAAACCGCTAACGGGCGGCGACGCGCTCATCGGCGGCTATAGCGCCAGTCTCGGCGGCGCATCGTCGGACGCATTCGCGGCGCGACTTTCAGCAATCCGTATCCGGCCGCACCCCGTCTTCAAGGCCAGCAAGATCAAGTAGGCCGGACGCGGGTCGCTTGCGATCAGCCGGCTTTCAGATTGACGCTGTGCTCGGCGAGCGCCGTCAGATTTTCATCGGCGTCGTAAATTTTCGCGGTGATCGCGTCGAGGCGGGCGACATGGTCGTCGTGGCCGAGCGCTGTTGCAAAAGCCTTGGCGGTTCCAAATCCGCAAATGCCGTAATGGCACATCCGCTGATACTGGGCGATGATGACCACGTCGCGGACGGCGCCGTCGTCGAAATTTTCGTCAATCGCGTGCTTGACCGCCTCTTTGCAGAGACCTTCCATTCCCTTGCAATGCTCCTTCGACACATCGGCGCCGCGGTCGACCAGAAACTGCTTCACCATGTCGGTATGCTGCTGGATTCCGTCGAGCGCGAGATTGAGGCGGTCAGTCAGCGTGCTGTCCGTCGCTTTTGCCGCGAGCCGCTTGACGACGGCTTTCATCTGATCGTTGGCCGACCACAGGTCCTGAAGTTCATGTTGGTAGATCTCTTCGAGATTTTTGGGCGCAGTCATGTCCGGGCTTCCTTTATGGTCAATGCGAATGAATTGACGTCGCCTGCGCGGTGCAAACGATAATCGATGTCGAATGTCGCTAAATGAACAGGCGGCCGATGCGGTAAGTTCCAGTATCCGGCAATGAGTTTTGCCGACCGGTCAGAGCGGCGCGTCAGCGGGCAACAGGGGCGCCGCCGGCTCGAGCGTGATCTCGATGCGGCGGTTGCCGGGAGCGTAGGGGTCTTCGGGATAGAGCGGGAACGCTTCGCCGCGCCCCGTGACGCCGGCGATGCGGTCGGCGGGGAGGCCGGCGTTTTCCATGATGCGCCGCGCGGC
>JBGTLL010000011.1:0-32429 GCA_041744115.1 Parvularculaceae bacterium
GCTGCGCCGCGCGATCGAGCCGACGCCGGTCGCGCGCCTCTCGATGGCGCCGCGGCCGCGATGGTCCTTTGGCGCCGGTCATCGCTCTTATTACGGCGGTCCTGAACCGAAGAAAGTTCCGGCGCTGAGCCTCTCGTTCGACTATCACGGCGTGCGCTTCGCGCCGAACGAGGCGCGCCGCTCGGCGCAGCGCTTCGACGGCGAAACGCTCTTTGACGTCGTCCGCAAGCCGAGCGCCGAAATGAAGCGCCTTGGCGAGATCGCCGCGCTCGGCTTTGAACCGATGCCGACTGACTTCGGTTATGGGCGGGCGCCGACTCGCGCCGACGCCTTTTGGCTGTCCGATGAGGCCGAGCCGAGCGACTATGTCGATTTCATCCTCGATCACAAGCCGGCGCTCGAAGAGAGCGGCTGGATCATCGACATCGATGCGGGCTTCCCTTTGGCGATGGCGCGCCCGGACGAAGGGCCGTTCACCCTGTCATTCGATGCGGCGCCGAATGAATCATCCGGGATCGACTGGTTCGATCTCGCGCTAGGCGTCGTCGTCGATGGCGAGCGGATCGATCTGTTGCCGGCGATCACCGGGCTACTCAAAGCTCTGCCCGACGGGGCGGAACTGGAAATGCTCCGCGACCTTGCGGAAGATGAAGACGAAGGTGACGGACCGAGACGGCTGCTGGTGCACCTTGAGGATGGCCGCATCCTGCCGCTTCCCTTCGCGCGAATCTTGCCGATCCTCGAGGCGCTGCTTGCGATCTGGGGTCCAGACGAACTCATGGAGGGTGCGGGTCTTGGGGCGACCGAGGCGGGAATCGTCAGTGAGCTGAGCGACCGGTTCGCCGGAAGCGTCGATGTCATCGGCGCCAGTAAGCTGATGCGATTCGCCGAGGAATTGCGGGCCTGGTGCGATCGGACCCCGACGCCGGCGCCGAAGGCGTTTTCCGCGCAGCTCCGGCCCTATCAGCAGACGGGGCTCGACTGGCTGCAAATGCTGGCGCGCACCGGTTTCGGCGGCGTGCTCGCCGACGACATGGGGCTCGGCAAAACCGTGCAGGTCCTGGCGCATTTATGCGTCGAAAAAGAAAGCGGCCGGCTTGATGCGCCGGCGCTCGTTGTCGCGCCGACAAGCGTTCTCGGCAATTGGCGGGCGGAAGCCACTCGTTTTGCGAGCGACCTCAACACGCATATCCACCGGGGACCGAATCGCAGCGACGATGGCGCGCCCTTCGACGCTTGCGACCTCGTCATCACGTCTTATCCCCTGCTCGCAAAAGATGCCGCGCTGTTCGCGAATCGGACGTTCAGCCTCGCAATCCTCGACGAGGCGCAAATGATCCGCAATCCGCAGGCGGCGATGACGCGGGCCGCCTATGCGCTGAAAGCGCGCCAACGCCTCGCGCTGTCGGGCACGCCGGTCGAAAACCATCTTGGCGACATGTGGTCGCTGATGCGGTTTCTTAATCCTGGCCTTCTCGGCGACGCCAAATCCTTCCGTCAGCGCTACCGCACGCCGGTCGAAAAGCACGACGACGCCGGCGCGCGCGGCCGCCTTTCGCGCCGGCTGAAACCGTTCCTTCTGCGGCGGACCAAAGCGGAAGTGGCGCGCGACTTGCCCGCGAGAACCGAAATCCGGGAGACCGTGACCTTGAGCGCCGCCCAACGCACGCTCTACGAGGCGACGCGGCTTGCGATGCAGAAAAAGGTCCGCGAGGCGTTGAGCGTCAAGGGTCTTGGCAAGAGTTCGATTATCGTTCTCGATGCACTGTTGAAGTTGCGCCAGGCCTGTTGCGACCCGCGCCTCGTCAAAACGGCGAGCGAAAAAACCAGGGCCGGGGGCTCGGCCAAGCTCGATCGCCTGATGGAGCTCGTCGATGCGCTGAAAGAGGAAGGGCGGTCGGCGCTGATCTTCTCGCAGTTCACGTCGATGCTGACCTTGATCGGAGAAGCGCTTGCCACCGCCGGCCGCGATTACGCCTGGCTGACCGGCGACACCAGGGACCGCGCGACGCCCGTCGCCGAGTTCCAGGCGGGCGAGAAGAATCTCTTCCTCATCAGTCTCAAAGCGGGTGGGGTCGGCCTCAATCTGACGCGCGCCGACACGGTCATCCTCTACGATCCGTGGTGGAACCCGGCCGTCGAGGCGCAGGCGGCGGGCCGCGCCCATCGTATTGGCCAGCTCAATCCCGTTTTCGTTCATCGCCTGATCGCCGAGGATACGATCGAGGAAAAAATGCTCGACCTGCAGGCGAGGAAGAAAGGCCTCGCCGACGCGCTGTTTGATGGCGAAAGCGGCGGACTTGCATCGCTCACCCAAGACGACGTGCGAGCGCTGTTCGAATGAGCGACCGCTTGCCCGCACGCCGCGTCGGCAATCCACGCAAGCGACGATGCCGTATCGCCCGGTCCAACAGCCGGCGACGCAAGGTGTCGCCGATTCCAAGCGGCTTCCGGTTGCACTTTTGTCGCGCCGGCTTCCTGTCGCGCGGATGGCGGCAACACAAACGCACGGCAGCTGCCGTGAACACGGCAAATGCCACCGCGAGAGGCGTAGCATCCGAACCATGCGCATCCTGCTTGTCCAGGTAATCAAGACGAAAGTCCGAAATTGCCGTTCATTGTTACCCACAGCCTGGTTTTGGCTAACTTTCGGGAACAACAAGGAACTGCGGGATGGGGTGCTCGATCTCACGAAATCATGGCATGATCGATTGCAATCGCGGGGCCGGCCAGCAGCCCGGCACTGAACAAAGCGACAAGGCCGCCGCTTTTTCAACTTTCTGACCGTCTGGCCGAAGAATAAAATTCGATGCCCGTTTTTCAGACTGAAATAGACGTCCGCTCACAGCAGTTTTCGGCCAACCGCGCAACGCATTTGGCGTTGATTGAGGAATTCCGAGGCCTCGAACGCAAGATCGTCGAGACCTCGGCGCGGGCGCGCGCCAAATTCGAAAAGCGCGGGCAGTTACTCCCCCGCGACCGGCTGGCGCTCATCCTCGATCGCGGCGCGCCGTTTCTCGAGTTCTCGACGCTCTGCGGCCACAAGATGCACGACGACGACGGCGACCTGAACGTTTCAGGCGGCGGCATCGCCGGCGTCGGCTTTGTGTCCGGCGTTCGATGCCTTGTCACGGCGTCCGACTCTGGAATCAAGGGCGGCGCGGCGACGCCAATGGGCGTTTTGAAAGCGCTGCGCGTGCAGGAAATTGCGCTGCGGCAGAAACTGCCGGTCGTGCAGCTCATCGAAAGCGCCGGCGCCAATCTTTTCCGGCAGGCGGAAATGTTCGTGCCGGGCGGGCGGACCTTCGCCAATCTGGCGAGGCTGTCGGCGGCGGGCCAACCCGTCATTTCCGTCGTGCACGGATCGTCGACGGCGGGCGGGGCCTATCAGACGGGGCTTTCGGATTATGTCGTGGTCGTGCGCGGCCGCTCGAAGATATTTCTTGCGGGGCCGCCGCTCTTGAAGGCCGCGACCGGAGAAATCGCAACCGACGAAGCGCTTGGCGGCGCCGAAATGCATTACCATGCCTCGGGTACGGCCGAATATCTGGCGGAGAACGACGAAGACGGCCTCCGGATCGCGCGTGAAATTGTTGCGAAGCTGCACTGGAACCAGGACCGCGCGGAACGGCGCCGGACTTTCCGCGAGCCGGTCTACGATTCGGAGGAGATCCTCGGCATAACGCCGTGCGACCACAAGACGCCGTATGACGTGCGAGAAAATATTGCGCGCATCGTCGATGGCTCTGACCTGCTCGGCTTCAAGGACGGTTATGGCGCGGCGACCGTCTGCGTCCATGCGGAGATCGCGGGCCACGCTGTCGGGATTATTTCGAACAAGGGTCCGATCGACGCCGACGGCGCCGCCAAGGCCGCGCAGTTCATCCAGCTCCAGTGTCAGGCGGGAACGCCGGTCGTCTTCCTGCAGAACACGACCGGCTATCTCGTTGGCGTGGACGCCGAACGGCGCGGCATCGTCAAGCACGGGTCGAAGATGATCCAGGCGGTGACGAACATGACCGTTCCGAAAATAACGCTGCATATCGGCGCCTCGTTCGGCGCCGGCAATTACGGCATGTGCGGTCGCGCTTTCGATCCGGATTTCATCTTCGCCTGGCCCAACAACCGCATCGCCGTCATGGGCGGGGAGCAGGCGGCGAAAACGATGCGCATCGTCGGCGAGGAGGCCGCGCGCGCCCGCGGCGAAGAGCCGAACGCGGCCTATTTCGACGCCATGGCGAAGACGATCGTCGATCAATATGACGAGGAAAGCCGCGCGCTCTTTGCCACGGCCCGCCTCTGGGACGACGGCCTCATCGATCCGCGCGATTCGAGAAAACTCCTGGCATTCTGCCTTGATACGGTGACCGAAGCGAGGGAGCGCGTATTGCGTCCGAACAGCTTCGGCGTGGCGCGGATGTGATCGCCCGATGAAAACCATCCGCAAAGTCCTGATCGCCAATCGCGGTGAAATCGCCATTCGCGTGATGAAAACCGCGAAGCTGCGCGGGATTGCGAGCGTTGCTGTCTATTCAGACGCCGACGCCGGCGCCGCTCATGTGCGCTGCGCCGATGAAGCGATCCGCATCGGCGCAGCCGAAGCCACGCAAAGCTACCTGCAAATCGACGCGATCATCGCAGCGGCCAGGCGCACCGGGGCTGACGCCATTCATCCCGGCTACGGTTTCCTGTCGGAGCGCGCCGCCTTCGCGGAGGCTTGCGAGACAAACGACATCATTTTCATCGGCCCGCCTGCTTCCGCGATCGCCGCGATGGGCGACAAGGCAGAATCGAAGCGGCGAATGATCGCCGCCGGCGTCCCGTGCATTCCCGGTTATCAGGGTGAAGAACAATCCGACGCCCGCCTCATCAAGGAAGCTGAACGCATCGGCTTTCCGGTCATGCTGAAAGCCTCGGCGGGCGGCGGCGGGCGCGGGCAGCGCGTCGCCCGCAAGACCGAAGATCTCAAAGAGGCGATCGTGTCGGCCCGACGCGAATCCAAGAGCGCGTTTGGCGACGCGCGGCTCATCATCGAAAAGGCGCTCGTCGGCGCGCGCCATGTCGAAATTCAGGTGATCGCCGACGCGCATGGCGCCATTCTTTCTCTCGGCGAGCGCGACTGTTCCCTGCAGCGCCGCCGGCAGAAAGTGATTGAAGAAGCGCCGTCGCCGGCGATCACGCCCGAATTGCGCAAACGGATGGGTAAGGCGGCTGTCGAGGCGGCGCGCGCGGTCAGCTATCGCAGCGCCGGCACGGTCGAGTTTCTGTTCGATCCGGAAACGGAGCAATTTTATTTTCTTGAAATGAACACGCGGATTCAGGTCGAGCATCCCGTTACGGAAATGGTGACGGGCCTCGATCTCGTCGCCATGCAGTTCGATGTCGCCGAGGGCAGGAAACTGGCGCTCACGCAGGACGATGTGAACATCAAGGGGTGGGCGATCGAAGCGCGTCTTTACGCCGAGGATCCGTCCGCCGGCTTCCTGCCGCATTCGGGAAGGGTCGCTGTCTGGCGTGCGCCCTCGGGCGAAGGCGTTCGCGTCGACAGCGGCGTCGAAGAGGGCGATGTCGTCACCACGTTCTACGACCCGATGGTTGCAAAAATCATCGCGCATGCTGCGACGCGTGACGAAGCGCGGTCGAGACTCGTGGCGGCGCTGAAAAACACAGTCCTCCTCGGCGTTGTCAATAACCGGGATTTTCTGGTCGCGCTGCTTGAGGACGACGGCTTCATCGCCGGCGAGGCCGCAACCGACTATATCGAGAACCATCCCGGCGGCCGGTCGACGCGCGCCGCGCCCGGCGGCGATGCGGCGCTGGCGCTCGTTGCGGCGGCTTTGATCGACGAACCGTTTGACCATCCGCTGACGGGGTGGAATTCGCGCGGGCCTTCGTCGTTTCCTTTGAAACTCGCCATGACCAATGGCGATATCGTCAAGGCGGAAGCGACCGTTTCGGGACCGCGGGTCGAGGTCCGGCGCGGCGCGGAAACTTCATCAATTGACATTGTCGCCAGGACCGCCAGCGACATCCGTTATGTCAATAACGGCCGGTCCGCCCGCGCCTTTTTCGCGCGCGGTTTTCGTACAATCGATATTGACGCGGACGGGGCGGCGGAGCGTTATCTCGACATCGCGCTTTCGCCCGCGACGGAAGGCGGCGCCGGCGCCGACGACGTGAAGGCGCCGATGGCTGGCGCGATTGTCTCGGTCACGGTGAAGGAAGGCGATGCTGTCGCCAAAGGCCAGACGCTTGCAACGATCGAAGCCATGAAAATGGAGCACCAGCTGAAAGCGCCGCGCGATGGCGTCGTCGCCGAGGTGCTGGCCAGGCAAGGCGATCAGGTTGCGATCCGTGCAAAGATCGTCGCCTTGAAGCCGGAAGGATAGAGCATGTCTGACAAAGCAATCATCACCTGCGCGCTGACGGGCGTCCTGACCAACCCGAAACAGCACCCTGTTCCGGTGACGCCGGAAGAGATGGCGGCGGAAGCAAAACGCGCCTTTGACGCCGGCGCGTCGATCATGCACGTCCATTACCGCGACCAGCGCGACGGGATGGGGCATCTGCCGACATGGGATCCGAAAATCTGCGGCGAAATCAACGCGGCGATCCGGCGGACATGTCCTGGCGTCATCATCAACATGACGACGGGGGTTATCGGACCGGATTACGGGTACGTTCTTGATTATCTCCGCGCCTGTCGTCCGGAAATGGCGGCATGCAACGCCGGGACGCTGAACTACCTGAAGACGAAAAGCGACGGCTCGTGGGCGTGGCCGCCGATGACTTTTGATAATCCGGTTTCAAAGGTCACGGACTTCATCGAAGTGATGACGGAGATCGGCGCGGTTCCGGAATTTGAATGTTTCGATCTCGGGATCGTGCGCTCGGTCGGTCTCTATATCGAAAACGGCATGGTGGATCACGCCGACTACAATTTCGTGATGGGTGTTGCGTCCGGGATGCCGGCTGATCCGGACCTCCTGCCGATCCTCATCAAATACAAAAATGCGGCCTGTCCCTGGCAGGCGACTGTGATCGGCCGCGAGGAGGTGTGGCCGGTCCACCGCCGCGTCGCTGAACTTGGCGGAAACTTGAGAAGCGGGCTTGAGGACTGCTTCTATTTGCCGGACAGAACGAAAGCGTCATCAAACGGCGCGATGATCGCCGCGCTCGCTCAATACGCCAAAGAATCGGGACGGGCTGTTGCATCGCCGGCTGACGCGCGCGCCATGATGGGTCTTGCAGCGCAAGCGCCAGGCGCGAAGTCGAACGGCGCCAGTTGACGCTCTTGTGTCTCGCGGGCCTGATTTGCGAAAGGCGACGCCGCAGCTCGGCGCAACTTTTTTTGGCGAGAGCAAGCCTGTTTTCGCCGATCGCCCGTTTGCGGACGAGATGAGGAGATCAGGGAAGCGGACAGGTGACGCAAGGCCGAGCCCCGGCGCGTGCGCGTATTTACATAGGGGAAATGCGGCTATACCGTTGAAAGACTTGGGAACGTCGGGGAGGGGATGGTGCGCAAGGGGGTGCGACGGGGATCTGGCCGCGTCCTTGCGCGCTTTTTCGCAGGGATCTGTTTCAGCGCCGGTCAGACGCTGGCGCAGACGCCTTCGGTTGAACCGGGCGTTATTCAAAAGGAATTTGAAAAACCCGTCGCGCCGCTGTCGGTCGGTGAGCCGGTTGTGTCGGCGAGCGCGCAGCCAGAAGCCCCGCCGGGGGCGGCGTTGATTCGCTTTCACTTGGTGCAAATCAGTTTTGGGGGCGCGACGGTATTTCCCGAGACCGACCTTCAAGCGTTCGCCGCCGATCTCATCGGCCGCGAAATCAGCGTCGCTGATCTTTATGAACTCGCCGCCCGGATCACCCGGCGCTATACCGATCGCGGATACGCATTGTCGATCGCGGCCGTCCCCGAACAGGAAATAACCGACGGGCGCGTGCGCATCGCCATCATCGAGGGCCATGTCGCCGAGATCGAGATCGCGGGCGATCCGGGCAAAGCGCGCGGATTGCTGCTTGCGCATGCGGAGAAACTGAAAGCTGACAGACCGCTGCGCGCCGCCACGCTGGAGCGGTACCTGCTGCTCGCCAATGACATTCCGGGCCTTAACGTCCGCGCAATCTTCGATAAATCGCCTGCCGCGAACGGCGGCGTCAAACTTGTGATCGACGCCAAGCGCTGGCGGTACGACGCGGCGGGCGGCGTTAACAACCGCGGTTCGCGGGCGCTCGGACGCCTGCGCGGCGTCGTCAGCCTTGCCGAAAACGGCGCCGTGACGGGCCGCGAGCGGATCGGCGTCGATTTTGTCAAAGCGTTCGACGCCAGGGAACTGACCTATCTCAGCGGCCGGGCAAGTTACCGTCTGAATTCCGAAGGAACTTCTGTCGCGATCGCCGGGACATTCACGCAATCGGAGCCCGGCGCCGCTTTGCTTTCCGCGCTGAACTTCACCAGCGACGGGTGGACCGCGCTAGCCGAAATCGAGCACCCGGTCTTGCGGTCGAGGTCAAGAAATCTTCGCCTGACCGCCGGTTTCGAGGCGAAGTCGCTGGACAGCAGCTTCGGCGCGGCGCCCAATTCCAGCGATCGTCTGCGCGTGCTGTTCGGCGCCGCGGTGTTCGACATGAGCGACGCCTCGGGTGCGATCAATCAGATGAGCGTGACGGTGCGCCAGGGAATCGATGTTTTCGACGCCACGGAAGAGAGCGATCCCGTCAAGAGCCGCGGCGACGGGTCGGGCGTGTTCACTTCCGTCGCCGCCGAAGCAAGCCGCCTGCAGCCGGTTGTCGGCGGCCTTGAACTTTATGTTGCGGGCGGCGGCCAACTCTCCTCCCGGCCGCTTCTCGCGTCGGAGGAATGCGGCTATGGCGGCTCCGCGATCGGACGCGCTTTCGACAATTACGAGATCGCGGGCGAGCATTGCCTCCAGGGCCTCATCGAATTGCGCTACACGCACGCGCTTCAATCGGCGAAATCGCGCGCGCAGCCCTTCGCCTATTACGACGCCGGATCGGTCTGGCAGAGAGGCGCGTTGCTGGCGGGGGAAGACCGGCGGCGGACCGGACAGTCCGTTGGTGGCGGCGTGCGCTTCTGGTTCGGCGATCACCTCTACGCCGACGTCGAATACGCCAAGCCCCTGACGCGCGACGTTGCGCTCGAGGCCGACGCCGACGGGCGCGTTTTTTTCACTTTATGGGCAGCGCGATGAGATCGACCGCACCGGCTTCGTTGAGGCGCAAGAATTTGCTGCAATTCGCATCGAGCCGAACGCTCGCCGCGGCGGCCGCATTCGGCGTCGGCGCGCTGGCGACGGCGTCAGCTGCGCCTTCCGGCGGCGTCGTCATCGATGGCGCCGCGACGATTGGCCAATCGGGCGCGCAAACGACGGTCGTGCAGACAACCGACAAGGGGATCATCGACTGGGACGGCTTTTCAATTGCCACAGGCGAGTCGGTTTCGTTTCTGCAGCCCAATGCAGGTTCGATCACGCTCAATCGCGTTGTCGGCGGCAATCTGTCGGAAATCCACGGGTCGCTGACCTCCAACGGGCGGCTGGTGCTGATCAATCCGAAGGGGATTTTGTTCGGCGAAGGCGCGAGGATCGACGTCGGCGGCCTTGTCGCGACGACGTCCGACATTTCGAACGAGAACTTCATGGCCGGGCGCTTCTTGTTCGACCGGCCGGGGGATGCGTCCGCCTCGATCGTCAACCGCGGGGCGATCACCGCGGCGGATGCCGGGATCGTCGCCTTCGTCGCGCCGCATGTCAGGAATTCCGGCGTCATCGCCGCCAATCTCGGAACCGTCGCCCTCGCGGCGGGTACGAAGTTCGCGCTCGATCTTTACGGCGACAATCTCGTCAGCTTCGCCGTCGACGCCGACGTGGTGGAGATCGCGAGGGATGCGAACGGCGACGCTGTCGCGGCGCTTGTCGAAGCGGATGGTTCCATAATCGCGAAAGGGGGAACAATCGCGCTCACCGCCGCCGCCGCCCGCGGCCTTATCGACGATGTCATCATCGCCGATGGAAGCTTCATCGCGACCTCCGCGCATCAAGAGGGCGGCACGATTATTCTCGACGGCGGGACGAACGGCGCCGTCAAGGCGACCGGCTCGTTTGACGCATCGGGGGCGGCGAAGGGGCGGATCGTCGTTTCGGGCGAAAGCGTTTACGCCGACGGCGCTTTCTCCGCCGACGGATCGATGACCTCGTCTCCCGCAAGGGAAAGGCCGCCGGCCGATCTCCGCGATCTCGCGTGGTTCGGCGCAGACAGCGCAAACCGCCGACCGTCGTCCGCGAACACGGCGCGCTTCGAGACTACGCTCAGCGATGGGGGCGCCATCACGCTTGACGGCGAAAACTGGGTTTCGATCGGCGGAAACCTGCATGCAAACGGCGCCTCCGGCGGTGATATTACGGTGAGGGCCGGCGGCCTTTCGATCGCCGGATCGCTGGCGGCGCAAGGTCTTTCCGGTTCGGGTGGAACGATCGACATTGCGAGCGACGACAGCGCGCTCGTCTTTTCCGGCGCGACGATTGACGCATCGGGCGCGCGCGGCGGAACGATCACGCAAGTCGGCGGAACGCAGATCACCACCTCCGGCGCCTATTCGGTGCGCGGGATCGCGGGCGCCGGCGGCGCGCTCGACATGACGGCGCCGGTCGTCAAGCTCCTGTCGGCCAAAATCGACGCCTCGGGCGGGACGGATGGCGGAACCGTGCGCCTCGGCGGCGAATATCAGGGCGGCAAAAATCTTGCCACGGACGAGTTGCCGAACGCGGCGACGCTGATCGCGACCACGGGGACAGAGATCAATGTCGCTTCGCGCGGGACCGCGGGAGACGGCGGCAAGGTTATTCTGTGGTCGGACGACCAGACGATTTTCCTCGGCGCGGTCAACGCCCGCCCCGGCGCCTTTTCCGGCGCCGGCGGCTTTGTCGAAGTCTCGTCCGCCGGAACCTTGACCTATAACGGCGCGGTCGAAACCAGCGTCGGCGCCCGGACAGGCACGGTGCTGCTCGATCCGAAGAACATCACCATCGTCGACTCGACGTTCAGCCAGCTGTCGCTGATTTTGGGGTTCAATTATGTCGGAAGCCCGATCGAATTGACGGGACAACTGGACGTCAACGACGGATTTGGATTTTCGGTCGGCCTCGACGGCAATCGCCTCGCCGTTGGGTCGTTTCTCGACAGTGGTGCGGATAACGGAACCGGCGGCGCCGGGGCAGTCTATCTTTTTTCGTTCGCGGATTCCGCCTTCAATGGCGGCGTGCTCGAGGCTGTCATCGGCAGCGGCTACTCCGGCGGCAAAAATATTGATCTTGTTCAGCTCGAAACCGATGACCGGTTCGGTTCCTCGGTTTCCCTTGACGGCAATCGGCTGGCGGTTGGCGCATTCGCGGATGACGGATTCGGCAATTCAGCCGCCGACTCCGGGGCGGCGTACCTGTTCTCGTTTGCGGATTCAGTGTTTTCCTCCGGCGCCCTCGAAGCGACGCTCGGCGCCGGATACGCCGGAGGCAAGAACTTCGACGTCAGCGGGCTCGAGTCCGACGATCTTTTCGGGCGGGGAGTTTCACTGGACGGAAATCGCGTGGCGGTCGGCGCTGACGGCGATGACGGATCAGGCAATGCGGTCGTTGACGCCGGTGCGGCCTACTTGTTTTCTTTCACGGATTCGGCGTTTTCCGGCGGCGCTCTTGAAGCGACAATCGGCGCGGGTTACGCGGGTGGCAAGAATGTCGATGTCAGCCAATTGGAATCGGATGACGCATTCGGGCAATCGGTGTCGATCGACGGAAACCGCCTGGCGACCGGCGCCCGCGGCGACGACGGCGCCGGGAACAGCGTTACCGACTCCGGCGCCGCCTATGTCTTTTCATTCGCCGACGCCGCGTTCTCCACCGGCCTGCAAGAAGCGACGATCGGTGACGGCTATGTCGGCGGAAAAAACGTCGATGTGGGCCAACTCGACGCCACTGACCAGTTCGGTCAATCAGTTTCACTCGACGGCGATCGCCTCGCTGTCGGCGCGTTTCTCGATGACGGCGCGGCGAATGGTGTCATGGATTCCGGCGCTGCGTATCTGTTCACGTTTACGGACCCGGTGTTCTCCGGCGGCCTTCTTGAAGCCACGATTGGAAGCGGTTACGCGGGTGGCAAGAATGTCGGCGTCGGCGGTCTTGAAGCCTTTGATTTTTTTGCTCGATCGCTCTCGCTCGACGGCAATCGGATCGCGGTAGGGGCCGACGCGGACAGCGGCGCCGGCAACAGTCTCTCGGGCGCAGGCGCCGCTTATCTTTTCACCTTCGCCGACGCCGCCTTCAACGGCGGCGCGCTCGCCGGCACGATCGGTTCTGGCTACAGCGGCGCCGGCGACATCAACCTCGCGCCGGCGCTCGATGCGAGCGATCGTTTCGGCGAAAGCGTTTCGCTCGACGGAACGAGACTCGCCGTCGGCGCCGTTTGGGATGGCGGCGCCGGAAACACCAACAGCAGAACAGGGGCTGTTTATCTTTTTGAATTCGACGATCCGCTCTTCAACGGCGCCTCGCTCGAAGCGATCGTCGGCAAAGGCTATACGGGCGGCAAGAACGTCAACGTTTCGTCGCTCGTCGATAATGAGGTTTTTGGCTACGGCGTTTCGCTGGATGGCAATCGCCTCGCCGTCGGCAGCGAGGAAGATCTTTTCCGCAAGGGGAATGTGCGGCTGTTTTCTTTTGCTGACGCCTCGTTCAATGGCGGCGTCCTCGAAGCGACGATTGGCGAAGGCTACGCAGGCGGGAAGAATATCGACGTCAGCCAGATCGAGAACAATGACTGGTTCGGATTTGGCGTCTCGCTTGAAGGCGACACTCTCGCCGTCGGCGCTTTTGGCGACGACGGCGCCGGAAACGCCGTATCCAATTCCGGGGCGGTCTATCTCTTCACCTTCGCCGATGCGACGTTTTCCGGCGGCGTACTCGCGGCGACGATCGGCGACGGCTATGTCGGTGGCGACAATGTCGATTTCGCGCCGCTGGTCGTAAATTCCGCCTTTGGACGCTCGGTGTCGCTCGATGGACTGCGGCTCGCCGCGGGCGCCTCCGGCGACGACGGATTCGGCGGCGCGCCGACGACCGAAGGGGCCGTCCACCTTTTTTCATTCTCAGGTTCCGCCTTCTCTGGCGGGGCTTTCGAGGCGTCGATCGGCGACGGGTTTATTGGCGGCAATAACATCGACATCGCCGCGCTCGACATTGCGGACTATTTCGGCCAATCGGTCTCGCTTGACGGGACGAGGCTCGCGATCGGCGCGCCTGCCGACGACGGCTTCCTCAATGCGAACGCAAACGCCGGCGCCGCGTATCTCATCTCGTTCGCCGATACATCCTTTAACGGCGGCGCCGTCGGGGGAACGGTCGGCATCGGCTATTCAGGCGGACAAAGTATCAGCCTCGCCAACCTTGCGAATGGCGACGCTTTCGGGACGGGCGTTTCCGTGGATGGCGATCGCCTTGCCGTCGGCGCTGACCTCGACGACGGCTCGGCGAACACGCTTTCCAACTCCGGCGCGGTCTACCTCTTCAATCTCCTCGGCGATCCGTCCTCCGCGACATTCGCGAACAATCCTTCGGGCGATTCCTTCATCACCGTCGGCGCGCTGAAGACGCTGCTCGACGCCGGCAACGCCGTCCTTTTGCAGGCCAACAACGATCTGACGCTTGCCGCCGATCTCATTGTCAACAATCCGTCGGGCGACGGCGGCGACATCGCGTTTCAGGCCGGGCGCAGCATCTTCCTCAACGCCGACATCTTCTCCGACAACGGCAACGTCTCGATCGGCGCTAACGCGACGCTGGCCGATGGCGTCATCGACGCCGATCGAGATCCCGGCGCGGCGGTTCTGTCGATGGCGGCGGGAACCTCGATTGACGCGGGAACCGGAGGCGTCGGGCTTTCGCTTGGCGACGGCGCGGGCAAGACCCATTCGGCCTCCGGCGATCTGACCGTGCAAGCGGTGAGCGCCGGCTCGGGAATTTTGGTCGTGAGTGAGGGCGCCGGAAACATCGTCGTCGATGGACCGATAACGGCGGACAACACGACGGTTTTGCTTGCGAACAACGACATCAATATCAACGCCAATATCGCGACCAGCGGCGACGTGGTTATCAGGGCAGGCCGCAGCGTCTTCATCAACGCCGACATTTCTCCCGACGATTCCGATCTTGTCGTCGTCGCGAACGCAACCCTTGCCAGCGGAGTCAACGACGCCTTCCGCGATCCGGGTGTTGCGGTTCTGACGATGACGCCGGGGGCGGCGATCGATACCGGAACGGGCAGCGTCTTTCTGTCGCTCGATGACGGCGCCGGCAAGACGAATTTCGCGTCCGGCGATCTGACGCTGCAAACGATCGACGCGAACGCGATCGTCGCCGAAAATCTCGGACCGGGCGATCTGATCCTTGACGGCGCGCTCAGCGCGGACACGGGAACGACGCCGATCGTTCTCGCCGCGAAGTTCGGCGATTTCATCAATGGGTTCGGGGCTGGCGCGGTTGACCCCGGCGCCGGACGCTTCCTGATCTATTCGCAAAATGCGACGGACAACGATTTCGGCGGCCTCCTCGCCAATCCCTATTACAACACGGTCTATAATCCGTCTTCGCCCGACCTCGCCGCGACCGCCGGGAGCCGCTTCGTCTACACGCTGGCCCCGACGCTGACGGTCGCCGCCGATGACGCCTCGCGTCTTCAGGGGGCCGGCGATCCGGACTTCGACGCGGTGATCTCAGGCTACTTGCCGGGCGACGACCCCGCCTCGACAACCGGCGCGCCTGGCTTTTCGACGAGCGCGACGCCGTCGTCCGCCCCCGGCGATTACGCGATCACGCCCTCGCTCGGCACGCTTGCATCGGACTTTAATTACGGATTTTCGTTCGCGGACGGAACGTTGACCGTTACCGCCGCGCCTCCGCCGCCGCCGCCGCCGCCTCCGCCGGCTGACGGCGGCGAGATCCTCGGGCAGATTGCGAGCGATCCCGGTGACGCTGTGCAATCCGGCAGCGGCGATGAACTCGACGATGACGACGCGGCGGATGACGCGGTGTTCGCCCAACAGGATCCCGACAGCGCGCCGGAAGAGCCCCAATCGCCCGTTTACGACGACATTGCGAGCGGCGACACGACTCCGGCCGCCGCTGAGGCGACGCCGATCGACAATTCGGCGGCCCTCGAGGCGGTCGCAATCTACGCGCCCGCCAGCCAAAGCAGGACGCAAGTAAACTGGGACGCCGCCGAAGCGGCGCGGGAGCGTCAGAAATCCGAAGGCTTGGCGCCGCCTTTGCCCGATGACGCGTCCGGACTGAACGCGGCGAGGCTACCCGTGCTTGTATCCCTCGGCGCCGATGCCGGCACGCTTTCAATCCATAGCAACGGCGACACCTATCACGCGACGTTTGCCTCGGACGGAACCAAATTCGCGGTTTACGGAACCCGTGTACTGACAAAATTCGGCGGCGATGCCGCCGCGGCGCCGACGATCCATGAAATCATCCGGATGGAATACGGACTTGCTGTCAGCGTGTCGGTGTACGGCGCCGTCTACCAGGTGACCATGTTCTGCCACGAGGATCATAGCGAGATCGAGCTTGAGGATCACGAACTGGCGGCGCTTCAGCAGGCAGTGCGCGAACTGGCCGTTTTGATCGGCGATTCAGGAAAGGCGCGGCCATGACCACAGGCAAGGCTTGGTTACTGTTTGCGGTTCAGGCAATGGCCGGGTTCGGCGCGCCCCTCGTCTCGGCGCAGGAGCTGACCCCGCCGGCCCCGGACGCGGCGGTTGAGCCTGCGGTGGTCAACCCGGAAGAACTGCCGCCCGATCACCGCGCGCCGGGCGACGTTCTGCCCAAAACGCTTTTCGATTTCGGATCCGTCGGCGTCACCGAGGCGCCGGTCGTCTCGCCGCTGATGCGATTTCCGCTCGAAAGCGGGCCGGCGTTCGCCAATTCGCAGATCTTCATGTCGGGCGGGTACGGGTATGCATGGACGACGAAAATTGTATATCCGGGTCCCGAAGGCACGCAAAATGCCCGCCAGAATTTCGATTATCCCTGGCGCGACAATTTCTGCGAAGTTCGTCGGCGCGATGCGGCGGGCTGCCCTGGCGGCGTTGGCCATCAGGGGCAGGATTTGCGGCCGGCGACCTGCGAAAAGGGCGTTCACTGGGCGGTCGCCGCGGAAGACTCGATCGTCAAGGAACTCGGCGAAAATCACATGGTGCTGCTCTATGGCCTCGAGACAGGTCAGGTCTATGTCTACCTGCATATGGAACGGCCGCCCGAGCTTGGCGTCGTCGTCGGCGCCAAGGTCAAGAAAGGCCAGCGCATCGGCAAGGTGTCGAACATCCTCAGCGCGACGGATGTCACGACGACGCACTTGCATTTCGAAATCTGGGCGGGCGGCGAACAGGACGGCGCCGCCAAAGGCGTGGTTCCGCTGTCGCCCTACACCAGTCTTGTCGAATCCTATCTCGACCTCGTGAACTCGAACCCCGATCAGCTGGCGCCCGTCGCGCTGCCGGCCAGCGCCCGAAAATGCAACAACCCGGACCAGCCGGGTTAGAGCAAAGAGCAATATCCCGGAATCGAGGACGACGTCACCCTGACGCAAGTCAGGGTCCAGAATGGCGAGCAAGGCGCTCGCGGCTCTGGATGCTGACTTTCGTCAGCATGACGGAACGAGGTTCGTCTCCAATGCGGATTAATTGCGCCGCGCTCTAGCCGCATTCAAAATCGTCGCCGGCAAGCTGGCGGCATTGCGGCGGAAAACCGTTCTTGCGCCAATACGCGAGATGGCC
Organism: Parvularculaceae bacterium; assembly: GCA_041744115.1. Classification (GTDB taxonomy): domain Bacteria; phylum Pseudomonadota; class Alphaproteobacteria; order Caulobacterales; family Parvularculaceae; genus Amphiplicatus. The sequence continues at coordinate 16,847 of JBGTLL010000011.1, forward strand.
AAGATCGCGCACCAGGTTCTTGAATGACGGGGTCTTCCTGAACTCCGAATAGACCGGGAGCCATAAATTCTCATAGGCGTTGCCGAAGCGTTCGAGCGTCAACTCCTCATAGGCGTGAAATGCAAGGAGGATATGGCTTCGATCGAAAATATCCACGTCATTTGCCGCGGCCCACGCCTTCAACTCGGCGAATTTCTTCAGATCGACTTCGGCGGGCCGCGCGAGCGCCTCGATGAAATCGGCGTGCGGGAAGCCGTCCCAATTGTTGATCTGGCCGGAAATGAAAAGCGCGGACGTACGGTCGCCGCGTGCAAGAAACAGCGGAATGTAGACATCCGCGTCGCGAAGAAAGCCCGCCTCGAGAATCGGACCGACTTCCTTGAAAGCCGCGTCGCTCTTGCCGGAAGCGAGCAGCGCGACGACCAGATTCTTGCGGCAGTTTGCAAAGTCCGGATCGATTTCAAGGCACTCGGCGAACCTGGCGGCCGCTTTGTCGAAAAATCCAAGCGCGATCCAGTTCATGCCGCTCCAGAGCAAAGCGTCGGTATTTCGCTTGTCCCGGAGCAGCGCTTTTTCGAGATTTTCAACCGACAATTCCCATGGCGTCGGATATTCCGCCCTCAAGGCAAGACCGGCGACCGCGTAAGGCGTCGATAGGCTGTCGTCGATCGAAAGGGCGCGGCGGTTGGCGTCCGCGGCGAGCGCAAGATAGTCGCGTCGCTCGTCAATGCCATAGCTGATCGCCACGGCGTAGACCGCGCCGAGCTGCTCCCATCCTTTCGCGAAGTGCGGATCGCTGGCGACCGCCTGCTCGGAAAGTTCAATTGCCTTCCTGATATTTTCAGGCCGGCGCGTCAAGAACAGCGCGCGCGAACGCAAATTCAGATCGTACGCGGACAGACTGGATGTTGGCGCCTTGACCTCAACCGCTTCGATTGCCGGCGTTCCGAATTTTTCGCGCAGCGCCGCGGCGACGGTGTTGGCGATCTCGCCCTGTATGGAAAAAACGTCCTCGACGGTCAGCGTGCGGTCAAACGCATCGGACCAAAGATGCTGATCCGTCGCTGCGTCTATCAGCTGCGCGCTGATGCGAACGCTATCGCCCGCTTTCCTGACGGAGCCTTCGAGAATATGGCGAACTTTCAGTTTTTTGGCGATTTCCGGGACGCCGATCGTCTCCTGGCCCTTGAACTGGAAGGACGACGTTCGCGAAGCAACGCGCAATCCGTCGACACGCATCAGCACATTGAGGATTTCCTCGGCCATCCCGTCGGAAAAATATTCCTGATCCCCCTCGGGCGACCGATCGGCGAACGGAAGGACGGCGATCGAGGCGGGATCAATATCGGCGAAATCGGCAGCCGGCGCGCCGGTCTCCTGCAGGGGCCCCGCAGCCGCCGCGTCCCGTTGCGGCGACGACTCGTTCAACGCGCCGCGGCCCGCCACATAGAGCGCGAAGCCGATCGCCAGAACGCCGATCCCCGCGAGGGCGAGCGACAGCGCCCTCGGCGGTCTTTTCAGCGACAATCTTTTCGCAGCGGCAGGTCGCGGCGTAACTTCGCCGGTCAACCGTCCCTTGATGGCGTGCGCGAGTTCGACGTAAGGATGGGCGGAACGATCGCCATTCCAATTGTCGAACGCCATCGTTTGAATCTGCCGGAAGCCGATCGGCGGTTCCACCGCATCAATCGCGATCGGAATGAGATTGCGCTTGTCACGCCCGATCGTCGCCTCATCGGCGACCCACATCGAGTCGATCGAGGTTTTCGACCACGCAACGAGAACGATCCTGGCCTCTTTGAGCTTCGCCTCGGTTTCTCTGGTGAAGTGAGTCCCGGCCGACAGATTTCGATCCCACCAGACCGAATGCCCCTCCGCTTGCAGCGCCACCGCGAGCTTTTCGATGCGAGGACGGTCCGCCCGCGAATATGAAATAAAGATGTCGGTCATCGGCGGCGCTCGCTCAGGGCGGCGCGGAGCGAGGCGGACATTTTTCGATCGGTTCGCATGTGAGAGCGGGCTCCCCAGCCCGAAATCGGGTTCCTCGCCCGGCAGTCAGAGGCTGTCGCCATTTGAACGCGCGGAAAACCCTACTTGAATTTGATCCGGGCGCCAAACTGGCGATTTTTAGGGAACGCGCGCGCCGTCTTTCTTCCTCCGCGCGTGCGGGAAGTCCGCGCGGAGGAAGAAAGACGGCGCGCGACAGGCGCCTCGGCGGGTTTGAAAGGCGGCGTCAGATAGATACTCTCTTTCAAGCTTTGCGAAGAACAGGGCGATTGCCGCCCTTTGCAATCGCGGGGCTGACCTGGGAGGGTTCGTGACAACAAACGGTTTCAATCCGGTTGAGGTCAGGCGCGGCGAGGGGCCGATCATTCTCGGCATGCCGCATACGGGAACCCATGTTCCGGACGACATTCACCAAAGACTTAATCTGGAAGGCCGCGTCCTGCGCGACACGGACTGGCATATTGAATCGCTCTACGATCGGCTGCCGCCGGGGGCGACCAGCGTGCGCGCGACGTTTCATCGTTATGTCATCGACGCCAATCGCGACCCGTCCGGCGCCTCGCTCTATCCCGGACGGAACACGACGGGGCTTGTTCCGCTGACGAACTTCGACGGCGAGTCGATCTGGAAGGCGGGGGCCGAACCCGATGCGGACGACATCGCGAAGCGTCTTGCCGGATTTCACAAGCCCTATCACGACGCACTGGCGGCGGAAATCGGGCGGGTCGGAGAACGCCTCGGCGTTGCGATCCTTTATGATTGCCATTCGATCCGGTCGCGCATTCCGCATCTTTTCGACGGCGTTCTGCCGGATCTGAATATCGGCACCAACGACGGCAAATCCTGTTCCGCTGATGTAGAGCAGGTCGTGCGGGACACCGTCGCAAATTCGCCGTTCAGCTATGTCGTGAACGGCCGCTTCAAGGGAGGCTGGACGACGCGCCGCTATGGCCGGCCCGCGGACGGCGTCCATGCGATCCAGATGGAGATTGCACAATCGGCGTACCTTGCCTCGGAGGAGCCGCCCTTTGCCTTTGATCACAATCGCGCGGCGGCTTTGCGCGACAATCTTGGCGAAGTCCTGCGCGGTCTTGTAGAGGTTGCCGGACCGTTGCGCGGCGCCCGAAAGACCGAACGATGACCACTATTTTCGCGCGCCGGGCCCGGTTGCCGGCTGGATGGGCGAGCAATGTCACCGTCAAGCTGCAAGACGGCCGGATCGCAGCGCTTTCGCCGGACAGCTCGCCAGACCCCGACGCCACCCGCGTCGATACGCTCCTTCCCGCGCTGGCAAACGTTCACAGCCATTCGTTCCAGCGGGCGATGGCGGGAATGACCGAATACCGGTCGGCTGGCCGCGACAGTTTCTGGACCTGGCGCGACCTCATGTACCGGTTCGCTGAAAAGATTACGCCCGAACAGCTCGAAGCGATCGCCGCGCTCGTCTTTCTCGAAATGCAGGAAGCGGGCTACGCCAGCGTCGGCGAGTTCCATTATCTGCACCATCAGCCGGGCGGGGCGCCTTACGCCGCGCTCGACGAAATGAGCCAGCGCATCTTCGCCGCCGCCGCGCGAACCGGCATCGGCCTCAGTTTGTCGCCGGTGCTCTATTCCTACGGCGGCGCCGGACGAAAGCCTCTGGCGCCCGGCCAATTGCGTTTCGGCAATGATGTCGACCGGTTCAATCGTCTGGTCGCGGACGCACGCGACAATTCCCGGAACGCCGGTCCCGATGCAAAGGTCGGCATCGCGCCCCATTCGCTCAGGGCGACCTCGCCGGATGACTTGTGGCGCGTGGTTAATTCGCATCCGGACGGACCTGTTCATATCCATATCGCCGAACAGCCGAAGGAAGTCGCCGATGTCGAGGCGTGGCTGAAGGCGCGGCCCGTCAAGTGGCTTCTCGACAACGCGCCGGTCGATGGCCGCTGGCTGCTCGTCCACGCGATACATATGACGGATGCGGAGACGCGGGCGCTGGCCGCGAGCGGCGCGGTTGCGGGGCTTTGCCCGATCACCGAAGCAAACCTCGGCGACGGACCGTTCAACGGCGCGGTCTATCTGGAGGCGGGCGGGGCGTTCGGGATCGGATCGGACAGCAACGTCCGGATCTCGCTGACGGAGGAACTGCGGACGCTCGAATATTCGCAGCGCACGAGGGATCTTTCTCGCAACGTGCTGGCGACTGACGGCGAAAGCGTTGGCGAAACGCTCTATCTCGGCGCGGCGCGGGGCGGGGCGAGGGCGCTCGGCCGCGAATCCGGCGCCATCGAGATCGGCCGCCTCGCGGATCTTGTCGCCATCGACAGCACCGCGCCGGCGCTTTGCGCGCTGAACGAGACCCGGCTGCTCGACGGGCTTTGCTTTGCGGCTGGCGATGAGGTGGTGACGGACCTGTGGTCGATGGGGCGCCATTCGGTGCGCGAGGGGCGCCATATTGCTCGCGACGTCGTCCTTGCAAATTACCGCAAGGCGATTGACGCGCTATTGTCAAACCTCTGACGCGCACCCGATCGTCACAAGAAGCGCGAGGCCGCTTTCGCGAACGGAAATGTCCGGCAAAGCCTCGTTCTGTTCGAAAAGCAGAAAACTGCCCAGCCGAATTCGGCCCATCCCCGAAACCTCGCACGGTGCGCCGAGGGGCAGAAGCCCCAGCGGACGACCCTTCGCTGGCGGGTGATCGCCGGGATCGAGCCGGTTGACTGAAATCCGCGCGCGATTGCGATCATAGATCAGATTGAAATCGCGGACCGGACCGGAAACGAGCTCGCAGGTCAAAGCCAGGTCGCCGTCAAAGCCAAGCGGAACCGCCGGCCGCGCTTCGAGGACGCCGCCGGCGTGACGCAGCCGCAATCCGGCGCCCTCGACCACGGTCAGAATGCGGGCGGCGCCCGGAAAAAGCGAGAACGGTCCGTCGCGATCGACATCGGCGAACGACATGCGCCAGATCAGACCCTTCTCGTCCGTACACAAAGCAATTTCCCTGGTCACGCCCGCCTTGTTCTTCCATGGCGTTAACGGAAGATCGTTGATGCGGATGAGGTTCATGCTGCGTGATCGATCGAAGGGTTACTCATTCGCTCTCTTCCTCGCGAACCTGCCCCTGGATCCCGGACCCCGTGGAATTTTCCGACCTTGCGGAATCGCCGGAATCCGGGCCGCCCGCCAGACGAAATGGCGGTGCAGACTAGCGCCGGATTTCATGGAGAACCATTCATTCATTTGACGGGGGCTGAATTCCGTATTCTAGTATCGGTTCCGGCGCCTTTTTTTGGGAGGTGCTGGCTCGGGGCTCCACGTTGACTTGGTGATCGACTGCGATGCCGCCCGTTGAAGGGGCGGCGGGGCTTTTCATAAGGGGAGGATTATGAGCCGTTTTCACGTTGTTTCGGCCGGCGTCGCGGCGCTTGCGCTCGCCGCGCCCGCGAACGCGCAGTCACTGAGCGACGCGATCAACGCCGCGCTCGCCAATGATTGCTCCCTGCTCGTCGGTTCAACGCAGAAATTTACGGATTTCTATCAGGTCGACCTCACCGGCGTCACGCCGGAACCGGTCGATTTCTTCAACGGCGAGACCAGCATCCGAACCAATGGCTTTGCTTCGTCGCCGCTTGAAGTGACCGACGGTCTTGGCCGCGTTTTCGTCGTGCAGCCGAGCAGCTTCCCCAATCTCGATCCGGCGACGGTCGATGATCTCACGGAGGATGAACTGCTTGCTCTGTTTGAGGCGTCGGGGGTCCAGTTCATCAGCCTTTCGCGGTTTGAGAGCGGCGCCTTTGCGCCGGGCCTCGCCGGCGTCTGCCAGTCCGTCCTGGTACGGACGAATTCAAACGGAAACTCCGCCGCGGCCGGCGGAATTGGCGGCGGCTCAAGCTCGGCGTCCGGCCGCAGCGTTTCGAGCCTCGCGTCGGCCCGCGACCAATCCTCTGACAACAAGAAGCGAAAGCGCAAAAGAAAGAAAAGCGGCAGGGAAGGCTCCTACGACGACGGCTATCTGCGTCTCGCGAGCGCCGATGGCGGCGTCGGCCTCGTCGCCGACGCGGCGGGCGTCGGTCCGTTTGGCGTTGAGACCTTTGTCGATTTCCGCGGCGGATATACGGATATCAGGCGCGACACGACCGCGCTCGAAGGCGGTTTTGACGGCCGCTCGCTCTGGGGACAGGCCGCGCTTACGGCTGAATTTGCTGAAAATCTGGCGATCGCCGGCGCGGTCTCCTATCAGCGTCTCAGGGGCGACTTCGAAACGACGAATTCAACGGGCGCCGCGAACCAGTTTACCGAAAGGAATTTGACGGGAAGCCTCTTTGTCATCGGCGCGCTGCCGCTCGCGACCTTGGCGAACGGCGACGCGGTGACGCTCGATCTTGCCGCCGGCGGATTTTATGGCGGCGGCGAAGGCTCGATCGAACGCACTTTCGCGACGACGCGTCAGTCCAGTTACCAGATCGACGTGTTCGACCCGCTCGACCCGACGAATTTCGGGGGAACTGTTACGCTCGATCGGCTGACGCCTATCTCCGACGATCTCGACGGCGAATATGACACGAGAAATTACGGCTTCTCGGCGGCAGCCTCCGTCAGCTTCGATCTTGGCGCCTTCGTCGTGACGCCGGGCGTTGAGTGGACGCATTTCACCGTCCGCCAGTCGGACTATCAGGAGTCGGTGACGGATGCCTTCAGCAACGGGCTCGCCTTGAGCTTTTCCGAGTTCAGGGACCGCTGGTCCGAGACGCGCATCGGCGGCGCAATCGCGCGCAGTTTTGCCGTGGGAGCGAGTGGCGTCCGCCTCGAAGGGTACGGTGATCTCGTCCTGACTGGCGGCGCGGCGACGCCGCAGCGCTCGGCGACGTTTGTCGATGATCTTCGAGCCTCGCCTTATGGGCTCAGCTATCAGGTCGATGATCTCGACAAGTCCTACGGCGTTTTCGGCCTCGTCGCCGCGGCCGGGCTGTCAGAGGGCGTCGATGTCTTCGTCGGCGGCGAAACGACGGCCGGCCACGATTATCTCCGTGTCCGGACGGTCTACGCGGGCGTCAGATTCACGCCTTGACGGCGGATCAGGCGACGCACTTTATGCCGAATTCGTCCGCCAAAGCATCGACCGCTTTGCTGTCGCGGACAAAGAGGCTGTATTCGGACAGCGCGGCGCGGGATTTCAGCGCGCAGGCTTCCGCGAGCCGCCGGCGGGCCCCCGCGGCGTCGCCGCTTGCGTCGAGGCTTTTCGCGCTTGTCATCAGCAGCCAAAGAAGGTCGCGAACAACAAGGCTCGCCGCCGGTTCCTGTTTCAGATAGGTCTTGTAGCGGCTGATCGCTTCGTCATATCGCCGCGAGGCCGTCTTGAAGTCGCGTGACGCCGCCGCGAGGTCCGCTTCTTCGTCGGCGACAAGTGCAATCCTCAAAGTGTGTCCGGCCCCTTCGTCTTCCGCGCCCGCGCTTTGGGCGTGCAATCGGGCCGACGCGCCCGCAAGCAGATTGCGCGCGCCAGCGATGTCACCGTCAAGCCTCAAGGCGCGCGCCAGGGACACTTCAGCGATGAGCCGCAGGCGCGCCGCCGTCTCGTCGTTCTCGCCGGCGATTGCCGCGACATCGTCGAGCGCCGCCCGCGCCGACCGCCTCGCCAGCGCGAGCGCGGCGGCGTTCCCGGGGTTTCCCTCATATTCGCGCAGAGCATTGTCGGATCGCGCGTTCAGCAAATTGACGCGCGCCAGGCGCCAGTCTCGTCGCCCTCCGTCAAATTCGATCAGGCGTCCGAGGATCGCACCCGCGGCGGTGAATTTCTCGTCCGCGAGCATCCCGTCGCCGGCCAGCGCAAACGCTTCTCCCGAGGTCGTCAGGAGTTCGCCGCGCAACAACAGGACGCCGCGGTCGTTGGCGTCGCCTTTCAAAAACTCCGACAGGAGATCGTCGGCGCGATCGAGATCCTCGACCGCGCCTGATATCTTTCCGGTCAGGACCAGCGCGTTTGCCCTGGTTTCAAAAAGTTTGGCGAGCGCCATTCGCGCCTGCCGGCCGTCGGCGTCGGCGACGGGTCTTGCAATTTCGGCGTTGAGAAGGTCGAGCGCTTCGTTCAGCCGGCTATTGTCCGCGTAAAGCTGCGACAACACGATTTTCGCATAGCCGAGGGCGGACGGCGCCTCATTCTCGGCTGTCTCCGCAATCGCTGGTTCAAGGAGCGCGACCGCGGCGCCGGGCTGATTGAGCATGGCCATCATGTTCGCCTGCTCCGATGCGCATGAGAGCGCATCGCCCCGGAACAGGCGGAGTTCTTCCTCGGTCAGCTCCCAGGTTTCAACGGCGCCAAGCGCGGCGATCCTGCACAGATCAAAATGCGCCCGGGCGCGATCGAGAACGCCGTTGTTCGCGTAGGCCCTGCCCAGCGACTCGTTGACGCCGGCGGACAGGACGTCCGCAAAGTACTCGACGTTCTGTTCGCCGAAAACCATCGAAGAAAGCGCGCGTGTACCCGGATCGGACGCATTGGCTTCCACCGCGCGCATCCAGCGCTCCGCGGCGAGCGATGACCGCAGCTGCTCTTGCGAGCGGCCGACCTCCGAATAGAGATCGGATAGAAGAAGCTCGAATTCGGCGGCCGCAATCTTGATCTGGGGATGGCCGCTCATCGCGTCGATCGACGTGAATTCCTTGAGATCGCGTTGCGTCTCTTCGAGAAAGCGGTGAATGAGCGCGCGCGGTACTTCGGTCTGGTCCGTCAGCTGATTGATGCGGGCGGCGGAGTTCGCGGCGATGACGATTGCATTCTCAAAATTGCGCAAAGCGAGGTTGCGCTGGTCGATGGCGAAATAGCTCGCCGCGACCGCCGTCACCGCCAGAACGAACATGCCGCCGGCGATCGCATAGGCGATCCGCGCCCGCTGACGCGCGGCGTGAAGAGCGCGCTGGCGAAGCGCGTCGTAATCGACATCGAGGATGCTGGCGAGCACTTTGAGAACGCCGTCGTGCCAGCCGTCGCCCGACGGCTGAAGGTCGGCGGCGATCGCCTCGTCGCTTTCCTGTCGTTGCAGCGCCGGCGGAAAGGAACGGGTGATGATGCCGGCGTCATCGGTGCGAACGACGACCGGAAAGATGCGCGCGCCGCGGCCAAGTTTCTGGAAATGCTCGACCTCCGCGTTCACCCATTTCGACGCCGCGCTTTCCGGCGAGCACAGGACAACGAGCGCCGACGAACGCTCAAGCGCCTCGACGAGCGCGGCGTTGAGGCTTTCTCCGGTCTTGAAGTCAGTCCGATCCCGGCAGACCTTGCCGATCCGAGCGCCGATGACGCCATGGCGCGTCGTCCGGCCGCGCAAGGATTTTGGAATCGAATAGGATTCGAGCGCGTGCTGCAGCCGCCGCGAGGCGTCGCGGTCGGCGCTGTTGTAGCTGATGAACGCGGCGAAATCCCGGTCGTCCATTTCGTCCCTTGGTTCGCTCGCCGTTTATGCCCTGGCTCTAATCGGCGCCGGTCGATAATGCCACGACGGCGGTTGACGGGCGAGACGGCGTCGGGCGCCGGTTGCGCTTCAGGTTCGGCGACCTGGTGACGGCATTCCACTCTTCGTCACGCTGACGGAGGGTGGTGACGGCACTGCAACCATCGTCACCCTGACCTCCAACCCTCGTCACCCTGACGAAAGTCAGGGTCCAGCGCCGCGGGCGAATCCCTTGCCGCTCTGGATGCTGACTTTCGTCAGCATGACGAGGGGGGTGACGGCATTCCAACCCTTTTCGTCCCGGCGTCGCGCCGCGCAGGACCTGGCCGCGTTGGCGGCGAAGTGATGAATGACCTTCGCGGTCGGGCGTCACCGAAACAAAAAAGAAACCTGAAAATCGAGCAGTGTTCTCAAAAATCAATTGAAAAATCAAATATAGCGCGATAGGCTCTGCGCCCCATCAAGGACGGCAGGCGGACGCGGTATGGCGGAGCGATCTTTCGCGAAGGAAGTCGAAGACCTTCGGCTGGCGGCGGGCGACGTCTTTCGCGGCGAAGGGATCCTCGCGGTCACCAAGGCGCTGCTGCAATCCGGCGTTTCCTATGTCGGCGGCTATCAGGGAGCGCCGATCTCGCATTTGATGGACGTCCTTGCCGATGCGCAGGGCATTCTTGGCGAGCTTGGCGTTCACTTTGAGGCCAGCGCCAGCGAAGCGGCGGCGGCGGCGATGCTCGCCGCGTCCGTCAACTACCCCTTGCGCGGCGCCGTCACCTGGAAGTCGACCGTCGGCACCAATGTCGCGTCGGACGCGCTCGCCAATGTCTCTTCAAGCGGCGTCATCGGCGGCGCGCTTGTGATTGTCGGCGAGGATTACGGCGAGGGCTCCTCGATCATGCAGGAGAGGAGCCACGCCTTCGCCATGAAATCGCAGATGTGGCTGCTCGATCCGCGCCCGAACCTTCAATCGATCGTCGACATGGTCGAGCGCGGTTTTGAATTGTCGGAGGCGTCGAACACGCCGGTGATGCTGGAACTCAGAATCCGCGCCTGCCATGTCTACGGCTCGTTTATCGCGAAAGATAATGTCAAGTCGGCATTCTCGCTCAGCGACGCCATGGAGAACCCGACCCGCGATTACAGCCGCGTCGTCCTGCCGCCGTCGAACTTCGTTCATGAAATCGAGAAAATCGAAAAGCGCTGGCCGGCGGCGATCGACTACATCAGGAAGCACAAACTCAATGAATTCCTCGGCGGCGATCGGGGCGATATCGGGATTATCGTGCAGGGGGGCCTTTATAACAGCCTGATCCGCGCGCTGGAGCTTGCCGGCCTATCCAACGCTTTCGGCGAAACGGACCTTCCGATTTATTGCCTCAACGTCGCCTATCCGCTGATCGATGACGAGTTGAAGGGCTTCTGTCTCGACAAGAAAGCGGTCCTCCTGATCGAAGAGGGGCAGCCGGATTATATCGAACAGGCGGTCAATTCGATCCTGCGCCGCGCCGATATTCAGGCGAAGATTGTCGGCAAGGAAGTGCTGCCGCGCGCCGGCGAATATGCGAGCGGGGCGCTGCTTGAAGGCCTGCGCGCCTTTATCCGTGATCACGCACCGCACCTTGCTGTCGGCGAAGCGGGCGAACACGCGGCCAGCCGCGACGCAACGCAAAGCGTCGGCGCCATTGTGCCGCAGCGCCCGGCGGGCTTTTGCACCGGCTGTCCGGAGCGGCCGGTCTTCTCGGCGATGAAGCTGGTCGAGAAAGAAATCGGCAAGTTCCACGTCAGTTGCGATATTGGCTGCCATCTGTTCTCGATTCTTCCGCCGTTTGATATCGGCAATACGACGATGGGCTACGGGCTTGGCTGGGCCGGCGCATCCGCGTTCAACGCAAAATCAAGGCAGCGAACCGTCGCGGTAATGGGGGACGGCGGCTTCTGGCATAACGGGCTGACGAGCGGCGTCGGCAACGCGGTCTTTAACAAAAGCGACAACGTGCTCGTCATCATCGACAATGGCTATGCCGCGGCGACCGGCGGTCAGGACATTCTTTCCTCGCGCGCGGAAAACAAAACGAAAAGCACCAACAATCCGATCGCCGCCGCCGTCAGGGGCGTCGGCGTCACATGGCTGCGCGAGGTTCACACTTACGACATCGGCAAGATGAAGCGGGTCCTGAAAGAGGCGATGACGACGCGCGTCAAAGGCCCGAAGGTCATCATCGCGCAGGGCGAATGCATGCTGAACCGCGAGCGCCGCGAAAAGCCGGTGCGCGATGCGGGCGTCAGGGATGGCAAGCGCGTCGTGCGCGCGCGCTTCGGCGTCGATCCCGACACCTGCACCGGCGATCACAGCTGCATCAGGCTGTCGGGATGTCCGTCGCTGACGATCCGCGACAATCCCGATCCCTTGCGCGACGATCCGGTCGCTTACGTCGACAATGACTGCGTCGGCTGCGGCGTCTGCGGCGAAAACGCCCATGCGGCGATCCTGTGCCCGTCCTTCTATCGGGCGGAACTCATTTACAACCCGAACCTCCGGGACAGGTTGGTCGCACATTTTCGCGGCGTCGTGATCGGTTTCTTTCAGGAGCGCGGCGAGCGCGCACGGGCGCGCGCTTCGTTCGCGGGTGGCGCATGACAGCCGCCCGGCCGATCAAGATCGCGATCATGGCGCTTGGCGGACAGGGCGGCGGCGTCCTTGCATCGTGGATCGTCAAGGCCGGCGAGCGGAACGGCTTCATCGCGCAATCGACATCCGTTCCGGGCGTCGCGCAAAGGACGGGCGCGACGGTTTATTATGTCGAACTCTTTCCCAAGGCCGAGGCGGATGCGAAAGGCAAGCCGCCCATCCTCGCGCTGAGCCCGGCGCCGGGCGATGTCGATATCGTGATCGCCGCGGAAATGATGGAGGCGGGGCGCGCTCTGATGCGCGGGTTCGTCACGCCCGGGACGACGCTGATCGCCTCGACGCACCGAGTATACGCAATCGCGGAAAAGATTGCGCTGGGCGACGGCCGGCAGGACGCGCAAGTCGTGAAAGCGTCGGCGGAGCGCGCCGCGGCGCGCTCGATCTGGCTCGACATGGAACGCGCGTCCGACGACGCAGGCGCCGTCATCAGCGCCGTCATGTTCGGCGCGCTTGCGGGTTCTGGCGCATTGTCGTTGCCGCGGAAGGCGTTTGAAGAAACGATCCGCGAGACCGGCCGCGCCGTCGAGAAGAACCTCAAAGGCTTTTCGTCGGGGTTTGATGCGGCGCAATCTTCCGCGCCGCCGCCGGCCCTTGCGCGGGAGACCTTCGAAAGCAACCACCAGGCGCCGGCGCCAGCTATTGCCCGGCTTCTTGCGCGGCTTTCCATTCTCCCCGATGCGGTCAAGGCGATGGCGCGCGAAGGGCTGAAGCGTGTCATTGACTTTCAGGATGCGCGTTACGGCGCGCTTTACCTCGATCGGATTCAGCGCTTCATCGCTATCGACCGCGCAAACGGCGGCGACGCGAAATTCTGGCGGCTGTCGAACGCAATCGCCAAACATCTCGCTCTCTGGATGGCTTACGACGATATCGTTCGCGTCGCGGACCTGAAGACGCGAGCGAGCCGGTTTGCGCGCGTACGCGAAGATGTTCGCGCGGCGGACGGGCAGATCGTGCGCGTCAAGGAGTATATGCATCCGCGCGTCGAGGAGATGTGCGACCTGATGCCGGCGTCGCTGGCGAAAATGATTCTCGGATCGATTTCCGCCCGCAAAATCTTCGGCGCCGCCCTCGGCAAGGGCAGGCGCGTTGCGACAACCGGCGTCCGCGGCTTCCTGATGCTCAACACAATCGCCTCGCTGCGGTTTCTGCGCCGCGGCAGCTACCGTTTTGGGACAGAACAGGCGCGCATTGAAGACTGGCTGGCCGCGGTCGGGCGGCGCGCGCCGCTCGACTATGCGCTCGCCTGCGAAGTCGCCGGATTGCAGCGCCTGATCAAGGGGTACGGCGAGACGCATGAACGCGGCCTCGGCAACTTCAATCGCATCATCGACACGCTGGATTTGATAATGGCGCAAGCCTCGCCCGCCGCGACGCTCATCCGCCTCCGCGACCGCGCGCTGCAAGATGATGACGGCGCCGCGTTGCAAATTGAACTTCAGAAATTGGGCGCCCGCCCGGCGGTTGCTGCGTGAAAGCCCGAGCGCGAAATGGACAGGCAAGGATCGGGCCGGCCGTGGCCGGATTCGTGCTTGACGATTACGTCCTTTATAATCTCGTCCGGACGACCGCGACCTATAATGAGGAAATGTCGAAGGCGCTGAAGACATATCGTCTGGGTACGATTGAATGGCGCATCTTGATGCTGCTGAACGACAGAAGCCCCAGTTCAGTCGGGGAACTCGCACGGCGCTCGGTGACGAAAATGCCGACCGTGACGCGGGCGCTGATCCGGATGGAGGCGGCGGGGCTGATCGTCCGTCAGCTGCTCGCCGGCGACAAGCGCGTCGTGCAAGTGACGATGACGCCAAAGGCCGCGGCGACGCTGCGTAAGGTGCAGTCGATCGGCCAGAAGATTTTCGAACGGGCGTTTGAAGGCGTAACCGCCGGCGAGACTGCCAGCGTCACTGAAATCCTTCGCCGCGTGCGTAAGAATCTCGGGCGGTCTCCCTATGAACCGGCGGCAGCGCCGGCGCCGAAACTGAGCGCGCGCGAATAGGATGCGTCAACGACGCTTGCGCCCCATCCTTCGAGACACGATGCTGCACATCGCTCCTCGCGGACACGGGCCAAAAGAACCGCCGTCACGCCGGGGCCGCGTGTCTTCACGCGGAACCCGAGGTCCATGTCTCAGCCTATCCCGCGTTGCGCGATGGATAGCGGGTTCCGCCAAGGGGCGGCCCCGGAATGACGACGCCGGAAATTGCTGTATTGTTTTTCGGTCAGCCTCGGAGGATCAGGATTTCGTCTGCTGAAGCAAGGGCCACCCTCATCCTGAGGAGCGGCCCCCTTCGTCTCGAAGGATGGGCGATGGGGAGGCGGCAGTCACGGAGAAAGAAAAAATGAGCATTCTTGAGAAATTCAGCGCTGCCGTGATGTCGGGCGCCATTCGCACCGTCGATCTGACGCACACGCTCGATCCCGATTTTCCGGTCCTCGTGCTGCCGCCGGAATTTGGTCAATGCCAGCCGTTCAGGATCGATGAAGTCTCGCGCTATGATGCGCGCGGTCCCGCCTGGTATTGGCGCAATTTCAGCTGCAATGAACATACGGGCACGCATTTCGACGCGCCGATCCACTGGGTGACCGGAAAGGATCTGCCGAATGCCTCGGTCGATACGATCGCGCCCGACGCCTTCGTAAGACCCGCCTGCGTCCTTGATTTCTCCAAGGAAGTGAAAGCCGATCCGGATTTTGTCCTGACCGCCGACCACATCAGGGAGTGGGAGAAACAGCACGGCGCCATACCGAAGAAAAACTGGACGCTCTTCCGCACCGACTGGTCAAAGCGCAGCGGCGCCGATTATTTGAATCTTCGGGACGACGGCGCGCATTCGCCCGGCCCGGACGCCGGCGCCATCCGGTTTCTTATCGAAGAACGCGACACAGTCGGTTTTGGCGTTGAAACAATCGGCACCGATGCGGGGCAGGGCGGCCATTTCGACCCGCCCTATCCCGCGCATACGCTCTTGCACGGCGCCGGACGATTCGGCCTTCAGTGCCTCAACAATCTCGATCAGCTTCCCGCCAAAGGCGCGCTGATCATCTGTCCGCCGCTGAAGATCAAGGAGGGTTCGGGGAGCCCGTTGCGGGTTCTGGCGATGGTCGAAGATATCGGGGCAAGAATCTGAAACGACAAGGCGTGTGGCGCATCCTTCGAGACGCGCGCTAAGAAGCGCGCTCCTCAGGATGAGGAATATCTTTGTCGCACCAAGGGTCTTCCTCATCCTGAGGAGCGGCCTTCTTGGGCCGCGTCTCGAAGGATGGGCGACGCGCGCGATTTTCCCTAGAGCGGGGCGCAATTAATCCGCATTGGACACGAACCTCGTTCCGTCATGCTGACGAAAGTCAGCATCCAGAGCCGCGAGGGACTTGCTCGCCATTCTGGACCCTGACTTGCGTCAGGGTGACGTCGTCCGCGATTCTGAGATATTGCTCTTTGCTCTGAATGCCGGCGCAC
>JBGTLL010000012.1:0-8703 GCA_041744115.1 Parvularculaceae bacterium
GCCGCCGGCGCCGCCCGTGATGGCGCGCCGGATCGGCGACCGCCGCGCGATTTTCAATGTGCCGCCAATTGTCCGGCTCGACGCGGACGCCTCCGATGATGCGCTCGTCGTCGAAGCCGAGGGCCGCGACCGCCCTGGCCTTCTTTATTCGCTCGCCGCCGCGCTCACCGATCTCGGGGTCGCCATCCGTTCGGCCCACATCGCCACCTATGGCGAGCGCGCCGTCGACGCCTTTTACTTGCAGACAAAAGACGGCCGGAAAATTGATGACCGGCGTCTCCTGCAAGCGATCGAACAAGGGCTCTACGCCGTTCTTGCCGACACCGGAACAAAGGCCGCGAAGAAAACCCCTGTTTGAGGCGCGGGCGAACTGCGGTAACGCCCCCGGTAAAGCGCGAGCGTTCATGAGCGGCAATCTCTTCAAATCATTGGCGACGGTCTCCGGCATGACGATGGCGAGCCGCGTTCTCGGCTTTGCGCGGCAGGTCCTGATCGCCGGCGTCATCGGCGCTGGCGGCAATCCGGTCGCCGACGCGTTCTGGGCGGCGTTCCGCTTGCCGAACATGTTTCGCCGCCTGTTCGCGGAAGGCGCGTTTCAGGCGGCGTTCGTGCCGCTGTTTCAGGGAAAGCTTCTTGCCGAAGACAAGGCGGCGGCAAAGCTTTTCGCCGAAGAAGTGATGGCGACCCTGCTGTTCATTTTGCTGGCGTTCACGATTGTCGTCGAAATCGCGGCGCCCTTGTTCGTGCATCTGATCGCGTCGGGCTTTGCGGACGAGCCGGAGAAGTTCGAACTGACGACGCTCTATCTGCGGATCATGTTTCCCTATCTCGCCTGCATGTCGCTGGTCGGCCTGCTTTCCGGCGTCCTCAATTCGCTCGACAAATTCATGGCCTATGCGGGCGCGCCGCTGCTCCTCAATTTCTGCCAGATTGCGGCGATCCTGATTTACGCCGGCGGCGACGTCTATGTTACCGGCGAAGCGCTCGCCTGGGCGACGGCGATCAGCGGGTTTCTGCAGCTATGGCTGCTGGTCTGGGGGGCCAAGCGCCAGGGCTATCTGCTGAAATTGCGACGGCCGCGGATCACGCCGGGGGTCAAGCGCCTCTTCGTCCTCGGCGCGCCCGGGTTTTTGTCCGCCGGCGCGACGCAGATCAACATCTTGATCGGCACCAATATCGCGTCGCAACAGCCGGGCGCGGTGTCGTGGCTGATGAACGCCGACCAGCTTTATCAATTGCCGCTGGCGGTCGTCGGCACCGCGCTTGGCGTTGTCCTTCTGCCGATGCTGTCGCGGCGGGTGAAGGAAGGCGACGAGAAAGGCGCGATGCACGCGATCAACCGCTCGCTCGAACTCTCCGCGGTTTTGACCTTGCCGGCGGCGGCCGCCTTCATCGTGATGGCGGCGCCGATCTGCGATGCGCTGTTTGTCGGCTTTGCGACCGACGCGCTGTCGCTGTTCGGGGGACGAGCCTCCGCGTTCACGGCGGAAGACGTGAAATGGACGGGCGCGGCGCTCGCGATCTACGCCTGGGGATTGCCGGCCTTCGTCTGGCAGCGGATTTTCGCGCCGGCGTTTTTCGCCCGCGAAGACACCAGAGCGCCGATGAATTACGCGATTGTCGCGATCGGCGTGAACACCGCGCTCGCGCTCATCCTGTTTCCGAAGTTCGGCTTTCTCGCCGTCGCCTTCGCCACCGTTTTCGCGGCGTGGCTGCAGGTCCTGCAATTGGCGTTCAATCTCTGGCGGCGCGGCCTCTTTCGGCCGGACAAACGGCTGCTCGGCCGGGCCCCGCGCATCGTTTTCGCGACGGCCGCGCTCGCCGGTTTCGCCTGGTTCGCCTTGCAGCATACGGGGCCGCTTGCCGGCGTTTTGTTCGGGCGCGAGTGGGCGGCGGTCATTTCGATCGCCGCCGGCGGGATGATCGCCTATGGTGCGCTCCTGTTCGCGCTTGGCGGCGTCAGGCTCAGCGACTACAAGGCTTATGCGAGAAACCGCAAGAACTTCTAGGATCCGTTTGAAAGCTCGCCTCACTCTGAGGGCGATCCCCTTCACCCTGAAAGTCTGGCCGAAACCTAATGCAGAAAAATCCGGCGTTGTCATTCCGGGGCCGCCTCTTGGCGGAACCCGGAATCCAGCGCGCAACGCTGGATTCGGTGAGACATGGACCCCGGGTTCCGCGTGAGACACGCGGCCCCGGGGTGACGGCGCTTTTTTGCTGTGTCTGCGAGAACATCTTTCTGCCGGACGCTGAGGAGCCGAGGCGAGGTCTCGAAGGGTGAAGACGAGTTTTCAAACGGATTTGATTTAAGGACTGGCGTCATGACCGGCTACAAAGGCCCGGAGCGGGTGCTGTCAGGCATCCAGCCGTCGGGCGGCATGCATCTTGGAAATTATCTCGGCGCGATCCGCAAATTCGTCGATCTGCAGACGCAGCATGACTGCTTTTATTTCCTCGCCGACATGCATTCGATCTCGGTCTGGCAGGATCCGAAAAAACTCCGCGCCCAGACCTTTCATATCGTCGCCTCCTATCTCGCCGCCGGCGTCGATCCCGGAAAGGCGACGATCTTCCATCAGTCGGCGGTGCGCGCGCACGCCGAGCTCGCCTGGATTTTCAATTGCGTCGCGCGGCTCGGCTGGCTGGAACGGATGACGCAGTTCAAGGACAAGGCCGGCAAGGACAAGGAGCGCGCCTCGGTCGGCCTTTACACCTATCCGGTGCTGCAGGCCGCCGACATTCTCGTTTACAAGGCGACGCATGTGCCGGTCGGCGAAGACCAGAAACAGCACCTCGAACTGTCACGCGACATCGCCGGCAAATTCAACCGCGAATTCGGCGCCGACGATTTCTTTCCGCTGCCGGAAGCCCTGGTCAAGGGGCCGGGCGCGCGCATCATGTCGTTGCGCGACGGAACCGCGAAAATGTCAAAGTCCGACCCTTCCGATCAGGCGACGATCTATCTTGCCGATGACGCCGACGCGATTTCGAAAAAGATCAGGCGCGCCAAGACCGACCCCGAACCCTTGCCGTCGGACGTCGCAGGGCTGGAAGGCCGGCCGGAAGCCGCCAATCTCGTCGGCATTTACGCGGCGCTTTCGGGCAAGACCGACGCGTCGGTCCTTGCCGAATTCGGCGGCGAGGGCTTTGGCAAATTCAAGCCGGCGCTCGCCGATCTGGTGGTCGCGAGGATCGCGCCGATCGGCGCGGAACTGCGGCGGCTCGAGGCCGATCCCGGTCATCTCCGCCGCGTCCTCCTCGACGGCGCGGCGCGCGCCGCTTCTGTCGCCGACAAAACCATCGCCGAAGTGAAGGAAATTGTCGGCTTCGTCGTCTGACGGCCTCGTTTCGTCGCATCGGCGGTTTGGCCGTTCGGGCGGAATGCGGTAAGCGTCGGCGGACGCAAAATGAGAGTTTATTCATGCGCAGCCATCTGACCGCCTTTGGCGTCGGCGCGGCGTTGTCGCTGGTTGCCGCCGGCGCCTTCGCGCTGATCGCGCCGAGGATCGCCGCCGCCGACGATGACGGCGACGGCGTCCGCATCATCAACACCGGCGACGGCGGCAGCGGCTCTTTTCATCTGAAGGACGACGCGCTCAACATCGCCGCCGAGTGGAAACGCGATTTTTCGTTCGCCGCGGATGGCCGCTCGCTGACGGCCCTTGATGGCAAACTTGAAGTCGTTTCGAAAGAAAACGGCGTCGAGCGCAAAGCGGTATTCGCCGTGAAGTCGGGGGCGATTGCCGCGAGCTTTTTCAGGGACGACGCCGCTGTCCCCGCTGGCCCCGACGCCGACCGCGAAGCGGGCGATCTTTTGCAATTGTTCGCGCGCTCATCCGGCGTCAACGCCGACAGCCGGGTGAAGGCGCTGATCGCGGCGGGCGGAAAAGCCGCGGTCATGGACGAGATTGGAAAGCTTGTCGGCGATCACGCCGCCGGCGCCTATATCGAAGCGCTGGCCGGGGCCGCGGCGCTGACGGACGATGATGTTCGCGTTCTCGCGGAGCGCGTCATCGGTCTCGACAGCGACTACGCCAAGCGGACGGCGCTTGCGGCGCTTCTCGACACGCGGACCCTGAGCGAGGCGGCGACGCGCTCGATCCTTGACGCCGCGAAAACGATTGAGGGCGACCACGAATTGCGGCTGATCGTCGACGACCTCGCCGGGAAGGAGATGAGCGCGCGCAATTTCTCCGTCGCGGCGACGCTGATCGGCGAGATCGAGGGCGATCATGAAGTCCGGCTTGCGGTTGGCGCCCTGCTCGAAAATGAAGGCCTTGCCGACGCCGACGCCGCGCGCGCGATCGACGCCGCGGCGGCGGCGATCGAGGGCGATCATGAACTGCGCCTCGTGATTGACGCGGCCGATGATCGCCTGCGGGGCGATGACGTCGGCGCGGCGGGCTTGCGCGCCATTGACAGGATTGACGGCGCCCATGAACGGCGGCTCGCGATCGAGAGTTTCGCGGGCGCGCTCGACGAAAACGCGGTCCACTGGCTAGCCCTGATCGAGGCGGCGAAAGCAGTCGACAGCGACCATGAACGCCGGCTGACGCTCGAAGCGATCGGATCGGAAGCGCCGCGGACGGACGAAATCCGCGCCGCCTTGCGTAAAACCGCGCAAACAATTGAATCCGATCACGACCGAAGGCTGGCGCTCGAAGCGCTGGAATAGGCGCTTCTTGATGTCCTTAACGAGAATACTGCCGAAAGTTCTTGGGCGCGGCGACCTTGTCCTGTTTACGGTCTCGGCGATCCTCCTCCTCGACACGCTGGCCGCCGCCGCGTCGATCGGCTCATCCAGCCTTTTCTGGTGGGCGTTTCTCGGCGTCGTCTTCCTCATTCCGATCGGCCTCATCACGGCGGAACTCGGCACGGCGTATCCCGAAGAAGGCGGGCTTTATGTCTGGATCCGGCGCGGGCTTGGCCGCCATTGGGCGGCGCGCGCGGTCTGGGCCTACTGGATCAACACGGCGATCTGGCTGCCGTCGATCTTCATTCTGTTCGCGGGCGTTTTCGCGCAGCTGTTTCAACTCGAATTGTCCCTCTCGCAGCAGATCGGCGTCGGCGTCGCGCTCGCATGGGCGACCGTCTTCCTCGACATTCTTGGCCTCAGCATCGGCAAATGGGTCCCGAACATCGGCGCGTCGTGCAAGCTGATCATCTTCGGCGTACTGATCATCGCCGGCTGGCGGTACGGACAGGCGAACGGCTTCGCCAATCCGCTCGGCGTCGAGGCGTTTCGGCCGCGCTGGGAAGAAGGACTGCGCTTCGTGCCGGCGATTGTTTACGGGATGCTGGGGTTCGAGCTGGTCTCGGCGGCAAGCGGCGAGATCAAGCGTCCGGCCCGCGATTTGCCGGTCGGCATTCTGATTTCGGGCGTGATCGTTCTCGGTTTCTACATGCTGGCGACGGCGGGGATCCTCGCTGCAATTCCCGCCGCCGAGATCGATATCGTCGAAGGGCTTGTCGATACGCTCTCGCTGTTCTTCGCGACGACGCCGGGCGGCGACATGATCGTGAAGGCGCTGGGCGCCGCCGCGCTTTTCACCTTCTTTTCGAACGGCGCGACCTGGGCGATGGGATGCAATCGGACGACCGCCGAGGCGGCGTCCGAGGGGCAGCTGCCACGCCTCTTTGCGTGGCGTCATCCGCGCCATGGCGGCCCCGTGGGCGCGGCCATCCTGATGGGCCTCGTCTGCACGTTCGTGCTGCTGACCTACGGACGGATCGCGACCTCGAACAGCGATCTTTTCTGGTCGCTGTTTTCGTTCAGCGCCGCGATCTTCATGCTGCCCTATATCGGCGTCGCCCTGTCGTTCGCGCGGCTTCGCTTTAGCGACGCCGACGCGCCGCGGCCGTTTCGCGCGCCGGGCGGCCGCATCGTCGCCTGCGTGTTGGCGGCGATGTGCGCGGTGACGCTTTGCCTTTCCATCGCTCTCTTCATTTTCGTGCCGGGCGAGGGCTTGCAACGCCCGACCCTGATCGGCGTCGCCGCCGTCATCGCGATCGGCGAAATCCTGATCAGGCTCGGGATGTTCGAGCATTGGCTGCGGCATCCTTCGAGTCGCCGCCTGAAGAACGCGGCTCCCGAGGATGAGGCTTCGAGACACCGCCGAAGCGCTCGTCATGCTGACGAAAGTCAGCATCCAGAGCCGCGCGGGAATCGTCCGTGACGCTGGACCCTGACTTTCGTCAGGGTGACGAAAGTTGGCTTGCCTTCACCAGAGGGCCGCGCGTCTCGAAGACTAGTCCAAAATCCCTCACGCGCCCAGTGCGTCGCGCATGCGGAACCAGGTCATGCCGAGCGCCAGCATCGGGTTGCCGATGATTTCCGCCGCGGGAATGCGGAAATGATTGACCGCTTCGAAGAGATCGACGCCCTCCATCCGCGCATCGACAGCGTCGGCGAGGATTTCAGCGGCGACATGGCTGCAATTGACGCCGTGCCCGGAATATCCCTGAACGTAGAAAACATTGTCGCTGACGCGTCCGATCAGAGGCACGCGGTTCAGGGGGATGCCAATGGCGCCGCCCCAGGCGAATTCAACCTTTACATCATGAAGCTGCGGCAGAACCCGCTTGAGGCGCGGGCCCAGCGAGGCCTCGATGTCGATGATCTCGCGATTGGAATAGGTGCATCGCCCGCCAAAGAGAATGCGGTTGTCACAAGTCCGGCGGAAATAATCGAGCACCCAATTGGCGTCGCAGATCGCCAGATTGCCGGGAAGAATTTCCTGCGCGCGCTCGGGTTCGAGCGGCTCGGTCGCGATCATGAAGGTCTGCGCCGGCAGCATCAGGCCGCCGAGCCGGTCGCTTTCAAGGCGGTGATAGGCGTTGCCGGCGAGAATGACCGACTTCGCCGTCACGTTGCCGAATTTCGTTTGAACCGACGGCGCCGGTCCATGCGTGATCGCAGCGGCGGCGGCGTCTTCAAAAATGCGAACGCCGAGCTGTTCCGCCGCGCGCGCTTCCCCAAGACACAGATTGAGCGGATGGCAATGCGCGGCGCGCCGGTCGATGAGGCCGCCGCAATAGGCGTCGCTCGCGACGTGGCCCCGAAGACCGGCGGCATCGACAAGTTCGAGATGGCCGGCGTCGCCCCGCGCCTTGGCGTCGTCGAATTCTGCGGCAAGCGACAGCATCTGTCTGGCGTTTGCCGCGA
Source organism: Parvularculaceae bacterium (assembly GCA_041744115.1). GTDB lineage: Bacteria > Pseudomonadota > Alphaproteobacteria > Caulobacterales > Parvularculaceae > Amphiplicatus. The sequence continues at coordinate 7,166 of JBGTLL010000012.1, forward strand.
CGGTCGCGGCGCCGCGCACATAATCGCAATCGATTCCATATTTCGCGATCCACGATTCGATAATCTCGTGGCCGCGATACCGTGTGCGCCATAGAAATTCCTCGGCCCGGGGCCCAAGCTGCCGGATCATTTCGCCTTCGCCGGACCAGCCCGCGAGGATCTGACCGCCATTCCTCCCCGACGCGCCCCAGCCGATCCGGTTTGCTTCAAGGAGAATGACGTCGAGGCCCCGTTCGGCCAAAGTCAGCGCTGTGGCCAGCCCCGAAAAGCCGCCGCCGATGATGCAGACATCGGCGGTCTGATCGCCCGTGAGCGTCGGGCGTTCGGGCGCCGCGTGCGCCGTCGCCGCGTACCAGGTTTTTACGTGATCTCGCGGGCCAGGCATAAAATTCGTGGACCTATCCCCGGCCATTCCCGCTTTCGCGGGAATGGCCGGTCCAAATGTTTGACATCGGCGCTGTTTGCTCATGGATCAGAATGGCTGCAGGTAGCTGTCATACTCAAAATCGGTGACGCGGCGATCGGCGACGGTCATTTCCTGGCGCTTCAAGGCGGCGAAGACGCGCGTGAACAAGTCGCCGAACATCGGCGCCAGGATCGCGCCCGACGCATAAGCATCGAGCGCCGGCTTCCAGCCCAGCGAAAGCGCCGGCGCACCGGATTTGTAAGCATTGCCGGCGATCGGCGGCGGCGGCTCAAGCCGGTTTTCAACGCCGTGAAGGACGCCGGCGATAAGGGCCGCCAGCACGAGATAGGGATTGGCGTCGGCGCCGGCGACGCGATGTTCAAAGCGCCGGCTGGCGCCGGCATCGGCCGGCACGCGGATCGCGGCGGTGCGGTTTTCATAGCCCCAGGTCGCGCGCGTCGGCGCGTGCGAGGATGGCTGGAAGCGCCGCCATGAATTCAGATGCGGCGCAAGGAAGATCATCGCTTCGGGCGCCGAAGCGAGGAGGCCGGCGATCGCGTTTTTGAAAAGGGCGCTGCCCTTGTCGCCATCGCCGTCGAAGGCGTTGACCCCGTCCTTGTCGATGAGGCTCATATGCACATGCATGCCGCTGCCGGCGAGATCGCCGAACGGCTTGGCCATGAACGAGGCGAGGAAGCCGTGCCTGGCGGCGACCCCCTTGATCGCCCGGCGCAGGAGTATGGCGTGATCGCCAGCGCTGAGCGCGTCCTTCTGGTGTTTGAGGTTGACTTCAAACTGGCTGGGGCCGGCTTCGATCACCGCCGTATCGAGCGGCAGGCCCTGCTGCTCGCAGGCGCCGTAAAGATCGGCGAAAAATCCGGCGTAAGCGTCAAGCTCGCCCATCGCGTAAACGCGCCCGTCGACGATGCGGCGGCCGCTGAACTTTGACGCCGGCGCGAGCGGTCGCCCGAGGTCGTCGGACTTGCCCGACAGGAGATAAAATTCAAGCTCGACCGCGGCGACCGGACAGAGGCCGAGCGCGCCGAGCCGCGTCTGAAGCTGCGCGAGAAGCTGGCGCGGGTCGGCGAGAAAGGCGCGGCCGTCAGGCTCGGCGAGCATCATCAGCGCCTGC
>JBGTLL010000013.1:0-3669 GCA_041744115.1 Parvularculaceae bacterium
AGGCCAGCTTTCAACCGCCGGCGTCTGGGGATGGAAGACAGCGCTCAATCAGTTTGCTATCGTGTTCAAAGGCAGAATGCCAAACCAGATCTGAAACCTATGCCGGTTAAGCACCTTACACAGAATATCTGACAGGCTCGATGCAGTCGTTCGGCCCGGATCTCCTCGGTGATAAGATCGATCCGAGCACCGGCGCGATCACGTTCGAACACGCTGATGTGGTCATCCCGGGGACTTCAGGGCTCGACGTGTCGCTCCGCCGGCGGCGCAGCCAAGGATATCTCTATGATCCCGCTGTCGCCGCCGAATTCGGCGACTGGGCGCTCCTCGCGCCGCGCATCGAGGCGATCAGCGCGCAGCAGCCATGGTCCGGCGCCCGTTGCGCCAATCCATTGTCCGGTCCGGTGGGTTCCGCCTCGTCCTTCCCGCGCATCCTGATCACCTCGTCCATCGCCTATAATGCGAGCGACTACTCGCAAGGCGTCATGCTGGACGTTCCGGGCGCGGGCTCGCAGCAGGTTCTTGAAAGCCCGCAGGGCGGACAATGGACCGGCGGCACGAATGGAACCGTTAAATACGTCACGACCGAAAACTGGCGAATCACCTGTATCGCCGCTGTCAATGGCGGCGAAGGCTTTCTTGCGGTGGCGCCGAACGGCGATCAATACCGGTTCGATTATTTCATCAGCCGGCCGTACAAATATATCGGCACCTACGGCGGCACCAATTTCCTGCCGCGGTACAAAAACTACCTCGTCGCGACGCAGGTGACCGACGTCAGCGGTAACTGGGTGAATTATCATTACGACGCGAGCGGCCGGCTCGACTGGATCGATTCAAACGACGGCCGGTATATCGACATCACGTATAACAGCGCCGCCACCGGCTTTCCCGACCTTGTTTATCAGGTCAAAGCAAATCAGGCGGGGGCCGGACAGCGAACTTGGACGTACGCCTACGCGCAGAGCAACTATGCAGTCCAGTACGAGATCGACCCCGACTCCCCGCAGCAAATAGCGGTGCTTCGGAGCGTCACGCTGCCGGACGGCACGTCATGGCAATTCAACCTTGACGGGCTCACCGCGGAACCGGGTCCCGGTACGCAGTGCCCGAACGGTCCCGGCGGGCCGATGACCGTTACGCATCCGAACGGCGCCGTCGGCACATTCAACGTTGGCGAGAGCAAGCACCGTCAGGGACTCGATTATCTTATGCCCTTCTCAAGAGCCTGTCCGTTCACAGACCTTACGCCGGCAGGCTCGTCTCTTCCCGTCTATACGGTAGCGAGGGCGGAAACGATGTCAGTCAACTCGAAGTCGATCGCGGCGCCCGGCGCGCCGACCGCGACCTGGACGTACAACTACGAACGCGATGACGGAACCGGGCCAACGGACGATGACGGATCAGGCCCGGCGCCGGCGAACGCAAACTGGACGAAGGTGCAGGAGCCGAACGGGCGGCATCTCACTTATTACCATTATTGGAGCGCCGAGTTCGGCGTCGACCAGAATCTGATTCCCTTGCCGTGCGCGAGCCGGTTCGGCGGCAAGCTCGCGCGGCTGGAAATCCGCGCCGGCGGTCCGACGGGTGCGCTGCTTGAATCGATCAATTACGACTACTGCATGGAAAGCCGGATCGGCTCGACCTTTACGCGGACCGGTTTCGTTCCTTTCACGATGACCAATCCGACGCGCACGGATGTAACGACAATCAATCGCCTCGGCGACACCTATACGACGGACAACAATTACAATTCGACGTTTTCGTCGGCGAGCTACAGTTTCGGCTTTCCCACCAAGGTGACGCAAGGCGGCAACACGACGGGCGGTCTTTCCCGCGTCACCGACACGGTTTACGCCCACAACAAAACGAAATGGGTCCTCGGCCTCCCCGCGAGCGTCACCCGCAATGGCACGCTGTTCGACTCGTACAGCTACGACACGCTGGGGCGCGTTGCGACGAAGAGCGAATTCGGCGCGCTCCGCCAGACCTACACCTATCATACGGCGAGCGGCCAGCAGGGCGCGGTCGCGACCTTCAAGGACTCGCACAATCACCTCTATACTTTGTCGAACTGGAAACGCGGCAGGCCGCAGACCATTTTGCGTCCTGACGGCGACACGTTCAGCCGCGTCGTCGATGACAATGGCTGGGTGACCGGCGAAACCGACGCCCGCGGCATCGTCACCGGGTTTTCATACAACACCATGGGCTGGCTGACGCTTGTCAATCAGCCGGCCCCGTTCAACGATTCGACGTTCACCTATTCCGGGATCAGCGCCGGTCTGACAGCCGTTGAGACCCGCGGCGCCAAAAAGACGACGGTATCCTATGACGGCTATCTCCGGCCGTGGCTGGTCAAGACCGAGGCGACCGACGCGACCGCGGCGACCCATTATGTGAAGACCGGCTATGACGGTCTTGGCCGCACGATTTTTCAGTCGTGGCCGTCGGCCAGTCCGACGCCCGTCGATGGCGTCGAAACCACCTATGACGCGCTGTCGCGGCCGACCCGGGTCGAAGAAAACGTCTCGCCCTACGCGGCGACGACGACGGCCTATCTTTCGGGCGGCGAGGTGCGCGTCACCGATCCGTCGGGCGCGGTCGTCGTCACCACCACCCGCGCCTTCGGCGATCCCGACGCGGCCGAGCCGATGTCGGTGCTTGATCCCTTCAACACGGCGACGACGATGGGGCGCGACATTCACGGCAACATCCTGACGCTTTCGCAGTCGGGGACGACGCCGGTCGCGGCGTCGGTGACGCGTAATTTCTGGTACGACAGCGATCTGCGGCTGTGCCGGCATCGCGCGCCGGAGTTCGGCGACGAAGTCTTTCTCTATGACAGCGAGGACATCCTGAAATCGTCGGGACGCGGCGCGGCGGCGGCGGCGGGGTGCGTGACGACGATCCCGACCGCGATCAAGGTCGCGCGCGGCCATGACGCGCTGCACCGCGAGACGGTCATCGATTTCCCGGCCGGGACGCCGGACCTCACCCGCACCTATGACGCCAACGGCAATGTCCTGACCGCGAACCGCATCGGCGGGGCGGCGTGGAGCTACACCTATAACGCGCTCGACCGGATGGCGACGGAAGAGCTCGATATCGACGGCCGCTCTTATCTGATCGGCCACGGCTACACGCTGAACGGCGATCTGACGACGCGCTCGAACAGCCATTCCGGGGTCAGTTTCAGCTTCGACGCCAACGCCTACGGGCAGCCGCGGTCGGTGCGGGCGGGCGGGGTCAATTACGTCACGAGCGCCCTCTATCATGAGAACGGCCTCATCGAATCGGCGAGCTATCTCAACGGCCAGGCGCTGACGCAGACGCTCGATGCGCGGCAAAAGCCCTATGTGCTGAAGACCGCCAAACCCGGCGGCGCCAACGCGGTGTGGCTGACGCACAGCTACGACGTCCGCGGCAAGCTGTCTTCGGTCCTCGATTCGGACGGCGTCGCGCCGTCCGAGAACCGCTCCTTCACCTATGACGGGAGCGGCCGGCTGCTGACGGCGTCGGGGCCCGGGGGCCCCGGGAACTATGTCTACGACGCGCTCGGGAATTTGCGCTCGTGGACGCAAGGGGCGACGACGGCGACGACAGGCTATGACGCGGCGACGAACCGCGTCGCCTCCTATCTTTCGACCGGCCAGCCGGTCCGCGCCT
>JBGTLL010000014.1:0-57844 GCA_041744115.1 Parvularculaceae bacterium
GCGTTAGAGCGGGGCACAATTAATCCTAATCCGCATTGGACGCGAACCTCGTTCCGTCATGCTGACGAAAGTCAGCATCCAGAGCCGCGAGGGACTTGCTCGCCATTCTGGACCCTGACTTGCGTCAGGGTGACGTCGTCCTCGATTCTGAGATTTGCTCTTTGCTCTAAGTCCGATGCAGCCGAATACGGTGGGTCACGATCATAACAGCAAAGCCAATGATCAACGATGCAGGCGCGGCCAATACTCCAATGTATGAAAGCAAGAAGAGCAGCGACGCGAGCTGAACAGCGGCGGAAAGTCCTTGGGCCACGAGTGACGATCCGACATAGCCGGCGCCCAGCGAGGCAGATTCGAAAACGATTGACGAAATCCTCAACAATTGCGCAATCGCCATCAGCGCGAGAAGTGGCGAAGCGGGCGCATAGTCCGGCCCGCCGACAATCGTCACGAATTGTTCGCGCAATAATATGAAGAGGAGCACAGGTGGTGTCGCGGCTGCGAGACTAATGAACATCGTCTTATAGGCGACATCGCGCATCCGTCGACGGCCATGAATCATTGCGGTTTTAGTCAGCTCCGGCAATGTCGCCTGAGACAGCATGTTCGCGGGATGCGCAATTAAATTCGTCATATTGACAGCCAGCTGCAGGAATCCGCTCGCCGCGCCACCGAGGGTCGCTCCGATGATCAGCATGGGGAGGCCATTGCGCGCGACGTCGAAGATTGCGGCAAGATTCGACTTTATCATATAGCCCAGCCACGCGCGCGGCGCGGGCGCGGTTGGGCGGTCAACAATATCCGGAACGATGTTGCGACGCTTCAGTTCGCGCCATCCGAGCCACCATAATACGGCGCCATCGAAAACGCCGCTGAAAATCCAGACGGCGAGAAATACCGCGAGCCCGCTGTCGGTCGCCCAGGCAAAAAGCGCGCCAACAAAGCGGATGGAGGGCGTCGATAATTGCTGCCAGCCGAGGAGATTAAAGCAATCGAACAGCCGCAATACGCCGGTCGGCGTCGCGGCTATCAGGAAGGGCACCGCGCAGCAGTAGAGATAAATCCACGGCATGGCGTGCGACGGCCATTCAAGCGCCTTGGCGGCCGGATTGACGAATGCCAGCGCAACCGCGACGCTGACCATGGCGCTTGCGAAGTCAAGTCTGACCGTGAATCGGAGCAGCGTTCGCAACTGACCCACGTCGCCCGATTCGACCATCGGCGTGCCAAAATGGATAATCGCCTGCCAGGACTGAAAGCGCGCAACGCCGGCGGCCGCGAACGCATAGGCGCCGGCAATCGCCAAATAGCCCATTTCGGTCGGCCCCAATGCACGGGCGGCGATCGCGAGGTAAGCTAGGCTCAAAAGTCCGCCGGCGGCCTTGCCGCCGAGAAGCGCGCCCGCATTTCGAAAAATCCTTGTGGCGGCGGCGTCACCGCCCTTTCTGGCGCCGTCTGACTCGATCTTGGTTAGACTTGATCTTCTTTCGCGGCGTCGGGGCGTCATTGCCGAAAATCTTGTGTGGGAACGCTGCGCATGTCGGTTGTTAGTCGGACCGCGCCATCGACCCGACGCGGTTCTCCGCTGGATTCAATACCCCGATCAACCGACCGAGAGGTTTGGAGGTCGCTCGCTGGGCGTGTCTGCCTTCGACGAAATCGCTGATTGCTCGCACGGCGCGTAACGACGATGATTCATCGGTTAAGTCGAACGAATCAGAAAAATGCGCGACCTGAAGCGCCTTGTACGCCGTCCTCTCCTCAAGCGCACGGCGGATGACAGCTCCAAAATCTTCCATGCGATTGACAACGGGTCCCAGTCGCCAGGCGGCGAAATTTTCGTCGTCATGCCAGCTGTGGCCGTTCGGATTAAGGAATACACATGGCCGCGGAGTAACCAGAAACTCCATCACCTGACTTGAGATGTCTCCAAGGTAAAGATCCGAAGATATCATGTAGGACATATTGAACAGTCGCGGACTGTCAGTGTCTATGAGAATGTTCTTGCACTGACGAAACCGCGCGGGAATGCTCTTCCGCCACGCCGTCCGGCCCGTGTCCGTCGAGACATGCAGGCGTCGACGGAACAGCATCACATGCGGCGCGACTATGAGGTTGATGTCGGGACTCGCCGCAAACCATTCAAGAATGTCTATACCCGCTGAAAACCAGGATGAAAATTCAGGTGAGAAATGCGGATTGTAAACAACAGTCGGGTTGTTGTTGTCGAAAAAACGGGGAGGCGGCCCTATCCGACGGACCTCGTCAAACTTCGGATAACCTACCAGCTTGTATTCATTGCCGGTAAGGCCGCCCGTATCGCGCAATCGTCGCACGTATTTCTCGCCCGGCAGCAGAAGCAAGTCGAATCGCGCAAACGACGGATGGAAGCCGATTGCCCGATCGCCTGCCCCATGACCCCCGTAGATGTAGCTGACGCCATCCCGCTTCAGGGTGTTACGTATGGTGAGAGATGTTCTTTCCGGCGTGACGAGAGCGTCGAGGCCGCGAAACTTGTCGACATTAAATCTCAGGCGCGACCAGCGGCTGGCTGGCATCGCGACATCGAGAACGCGCGCCACAGCGCCAATCGGTGAGGGCAATGCAAGCTCAACGATGCGAACGTTCGGCGAGGCAAGGCTGCGCCTGACGCTCTCCTTCACCGCGGCGCCGCCTACGAAGGCGGAAACCTCATCTCCCGGACGCGCCGCAGCATAGGCGTTGAGAATCGGCGCGAGATGCCCCGCTTGATGGCCAGCGTCGTGGTTGAACAGAAATCCGATCCGCATCGCCCGTCCGCGAATACCCGCTTCGGTTTATTCTCTACCGCGAATTTGCCGGTCAAGCTTCAAAAATAACGATGGCGCTTAAGCATTGTCGTTGCCGCTATCGCCAATACGCAACTGTGGCAGGCGTCGCAATTCCGCACGGGGATAGGTTGGACCTGTTCAATGACTGGCAGCAGCGGCCCAAAAACCACAACTGTTCCGGCCGGCCGGCGTCAGGCGCCGGCAGGACTTGGCTTGAGCCCGGGATGCGGTCCCTGTTTTGCGGCGCCGGTTGATGGCACGGAGGCCGGGGGAGGCGTTTCGCCAGCGTCATCCGGTTCCCTGCGGACGATTTTCTCGCCGCGCAGCAACGCGTTAATTTCTTCGCCCGTCAACGTTTCAAATTCGAGCAGCGCCTGCGCAAGTCGCTCCCAGTCCGCGTTGCGGTCGGTGAGAATCTGACGCGCTCTGTCATGACCTTCCGTCACGAACCGGCGGATTTCGTCCTCGATAATCTTAGCGGTATCGCCCGAAATCGCTTTCGTCCTCGCGATCGACTGGCCGAGGAAAACCTCGCCCTCGTCTTCCGCATAGGCGATCGGTCCGAGCTTTTCCGAAAGGCCGTATTGCGTGACCATTGCGCGCGCGATTTTCGTCGCGTGTTCGATGTCTGACTGCGCGCCGGACGTCACTTTCTCTTTGCCGAATTTCAACTCTTCCGCGACGCGCCCGCCCATCGCCATCGCAATGCGCGCTTTCATCTGTTCGAACGACATCGAATAGCGATCGCGCTCCGGGAGATATTGCACCATGCCGAGCGCGCGACCGCGCGGGATGATCGTCGCCTTGTGCACGGGGTCGTTGCCGGGGACTGAAATGCCGACAAGCGCGTGCCCCGCCTCGTGATAGGCGGTCAGCATCTTTTCTTCCTCGGTCATCACCATCGAACGGCGCTCGGCGCCCATCATCACCTTGTCTTTGGCGTCGTCGAATTCCTTCGAAGTGACAAAGCGCTTGCCTCGCCGGGCGGCGAGGAGCGCCGCTTCATTGACAAGATTGGCGAGATCCGCGCCGGAAAATCCCGGCGTTCCGCGCGCAATGGTCCGGAGGTTCACGTCTGGCGCCAGCGGTACTTTCTTTGAGTGCACATTGAGGATCTTTTCACGACCGACAACATCCGGGTTCGGAACGACCACCTGACGGTCGAAGCGCCCGGGCCGCAGCAGCGCGGGGTCAAGCACGTCCGGCCGGTTGGTCGCGGCGATCAGGATGATCCCCTCATTCGATTCAAAGCCATCCATCTCGACGAGGAGCTGGTTCAAGGTCTGTTCGCGCTCGTCGTTGCCGCCGCCGAGTCCCGCGCCGCGATGACGGCCGACGGCGTCGATTTCGTCGATGAAGATGATGCAAGGGGCATTCTTCTTCGCCTGTTCGAACATGTCGCGCACGCGGCTGGCGCCGACGCCGACAAACATTTCGACGAAGTCCGAACCGGAAATTGTGAAGAACGGCACATTGGCTTCGCCCGCAATCGCTCGCGCGAGCAAAGTCTTGCCGGTGCCCGGCGGTCCGACGAGCAGCGCGCCTTTCGGGATCTTGCCGCCAAGACGCTGAAATTTCATCGGGTCTTTGAGATATTCGACAATTTCTTCGAGTTCTTCTTTCGCCTCATCGATGCCCGCGACGTCGTCGAAAGTGACGCGGCCCTGGCGTTCGGTCAGCAGCTTGGCGCGGCTCTTGCCAAAACCCATCGCCTTGCCGCCGGCGCCCTGCATCTGGCGGATCACGAAAAAGAAGAAGGCGAGAAAAATGACAAAGGGCAGAATGTTGAAGAGAACGGACAGCAGCAGCGGAAGCTGTTCCTCCGGCGTAATCTTCGTTTGCGCGCCCGCCAGGTTCAGCCTGTCGGCGATGGCGACGCCTGAGCCGTCTGGAATCGCGGTGATAAAGGCCTTGCCGTCATCCAGCGTGCCTTTGACGTTGCCCTTGTTGATTTCGGCGGCCTTGATCTCGCCGGCGTCAATCCGCGTCACGAATTCTGAATAAGACAGACGTTCCGCAGCCGGGCCCGGCTTTGAAAACTCGAACCGCTGCAGCGCAATAATGAAGAAGACAAAGACGAGGCCCCAGATCAGGAGATTGCGTCCGTTCATGCAAGAAAAACCTTTCCGGCCGGGGCCAACAGCCTACAAGATAGGTGTTAAGGAAGCGCGGCGCCACGGTCCGTCTTCACAATTGTGCAATTCTCGTGAAATCGGTTAATGCGGCGGAAAAACCGCTCCTCCGCCAGCGGCGTGAATTCGCCACCCTCGCCCGGAACCGCGACCAAGTCGCCATCGACCCACAAACCGGGCGCCGACGCCAACGATAGCGCCTCGGTTTTGTCCTTTGAAATCGCAATCTTCTTCGCCGCCCCCCCGAGGGGGCGCAGGCTCGCGTCGTGATCGAACGGGTTTCCTACGATAAAGCGGTTGTCCCAAAGAACACGCTCGCCGGAGCAGAGTTCAATCGGCGCGATGGCGGAGACCTCGGCTCGCCCCAACACGGCCGCGGATTCACGCCAGACGCGCACCAGGCCTTGGCGGGGGCGCAACGTAGCGCCGGCAAGCGTCGCCTCCCGGCCGGCGAGAATCGTCGCCAACACGTTCCTCGTGCTGTTTGCGCCGGGCAAATAATCGCCGCCGCCAACCGCTTGAATGAGCCGTGCGGTCAGGGACGCATCCTCAATGGCAAGGTGCGCCGCATCGATGCTTGCGCCTCCCCATTCGTCGAAGCGCCCGGCAAGCTCGTGAAATCTCTCATTCTCCCAGCTTTCAAGGCGCGCGGCCGCGATCCTCGAAGCCGCGGCTGTCTGGTTCAGGGCGTCGACGGTCAAGCCGTCGCGCTCCAGCAGGGCGAGCATGCGCCGGACGCGCACGCGCTCGAACGCCGGATTCTGGTTGCTTGGATCATCGACAAAGGGCGCGCGGATTTCGTCAAGGTATGCGCGTAGTTCGCTGCGGCGATGGCCCAGAAGCGGGCGCAGCAGACGTACCGGCGACCCCGCCCCCGCCGCGATCAACGTTTCTTCGGCCATGCCGGACAGTCCGCGCGGGCCTGAACCCCGCGCCAGTCGCATCAGCACGGTTTCAGCCTGATCATCGGCCGTGTGCGCGGTCATGATCGCATCCGCGGTCATGTCAACCGCGTACGATGCAAGGAGGCGATAGCGTGCGTTGCGCGCTGCCGCTTGAAGTCCTGACGAAGGTTTTGCGCCTGTCCACGCGAGGATTGAATGCGCAAGACCGCACTTGCGCGCTTCGAGCGCCACAATTTCAGCTTCCTCGCGCGCTTCAGGGCGGAGGCCGTGATCAACGGTGGCGACATGAATGTCCGCGAGCCCGCCGGTATGCAATGGCGCCGCAAGGCGCATAAGCGCCACCGAGTCGCCGCCGCCGGAAACGGCAAGAACGAGGCGGCCCGGCGCGCCAAAGCGCTCCCAGAGACCGCGAAAGCCCGCCGGATCAACCGGCGGGGGTTCAATCTTTAGTCTTTCCACTGCGTTTAACGGCAGTTGATGCGCGCCATTTCAACGTCGGCGCGCTGCAGAACGGCGGGCGCCGCCGTCGGGTATTTGGATTTCAGCGTCTTGAAAACCTTGCAGGCCTCGGACGGCTGCTGAAGCCGCGAAAAAGCGGTGCCAAGTTTCAGATAGGCCTCAGCGCCGCGCGCACTATTTGGATAGGCTCGAATGAAAGCGATGAAGGTGTCGGCGGCCTCTGTGTTCTTCGATGACGCGAGAAAAACCTCGCCCAGACGGAAGCGAGCATCGGCCGCACGCGGATGATTTGGAAACGCTTCAAGATAGAGTGTGAACGCTTTTTCGGCGCGCGCGTAATCGCTGGTGACAAGGAATTCGGAAGCGTAAGCGTAGGCGGCTTCGGGATCGAGCGGCAACGTAACTTGTGCGCCCAGCGCCTGATTGATTTCATTGGCAATGGGGTCGCCGTCAGCCGCCGGCGCGCCGGAAAGATTGACCGGACCGCCGCCGCCGGCGAGCGCCGCGCTGACCGAATCGAGCCTTGCGCGGGTTTGATCAAGTTCGTGGTTCAGTTCTTCAACCCGGCCGGTCAGCGCCCGCACTTCCGCTTCAAGGCGATCGATCTTGGCGTTAGAATTCAGCGCCGCGGGCGACGACGCTTGCAATTGCGCAACCGCCGCCTCGAGCGCGTCTACCCGGTCCTTGGTGCCAGCGCTCGCCGGCGCCGCGGCAAGAAGCGCTGCGGCAACGAGCGGGAACACGATTCGATGAGTTGGACGCATGTCTGTCAACCTTTTTTGAAACTACCTGTGGCGAAAGCGCCTGTCCCAAATTTGCGCCAGTCACGACGGTATCCCGTCGCGACGACAAAACTAAGGCCAAAATGCGAGAGCGCGCCAGCGGTCAGCCGGCGCGCCCCCAAGTTCACGCCCAAATCGGCTTTAAGCGCCGACGTTGGCGATGGTCGACGTCGAATTGCGGTTCAGCGACCAGGCGTCTTCCGTCGAGCGCGGATCGATCGGCCGTTCCTTGCCGTAGGAAACGGTCGTGATCCGCGATGAATCAACGCCCATACTGACGAGATAGGCGCGGGCGGCTTCGGCTCGGCGGGCGCCAAGCGCGAGATTGTACTCACGGGTGCCACGCTCGTCACAATTGCCCGACACCTGAACCCCGACACTCGGGTATTGCTTCAGGAAATCCGCCTGGCGCTGCAGGGTCTCTTGAGCCTGCGGCGACAGCGAATACTGGTCATACCCGAAAAATACCCGGTGACCGACATTCTGTTCGAGATCGTCCTGGGTTCCCGGGACGACGGCGCTTGTGGCCGCGCCGGAATTGGCATTGCCGGTCGCCGCGACATCGGGACCGGTCGCCTTGTTGGCGCAAGCTGTCGCCATCACAAGGGCGCCAAGTACGCCAACCAGCTTCATTGAAAATTTCACGTTCATGTTCCTTCGTGCTCCACTCTCGCTTTTGCGGGTCTGTGGCGAGCGCGCCCCCGCGTCAGCCCCTCTCAGATTCAGTTTGTGACGTCGGAATGGCCCTTGTTCACGCCCTGTAAGCTCATCCGCCGCCTGTCGGGCACGCTGCCGGATAATCTTTAACGATTAACCAACACTGAGCCGATTCTTCGACCGTAGAGAGGTCCGGAACAGCGATCAAGCGGGACTGGTCCGGGGGCAAAATGAAAAATGCGTTACAACGCGAACTGACGCGGTTGCGCAACTATGGCAGCGGCGGCGACCACGCCGGGTCAGAAGAGTCACCCGGCGTCCGGACGCGTCTCAGATTGCGGCCGGTGAGATCGACGGACCACAGCGACGGGCCGGCGCCTGGCGAGGCTTCACGGAAGAACATGAGGACGCGGCCGTTCGGCGCCCAGGTCGGGCCTTCGTCGAGATAGCTTTCGGTGAGCAGCCGCTCGCCCGTACCATCGGGGCGGATGACCCCGATATAGAACCGTCCCTGATACAGGCGCGTGAAGGCCACAAGATCGCCGCGCGGGCTCCAGACGGGCGTTTGATAACGGCCTTCGCCGAAAGTGATCCGCTTCGGCGACGAGCCGTCCGCGTTCATCACATAGATCTGCTGGGCGCCGCCGCGGTCCGAGGTGAAGGCGACCCGCCTCCCGTCAGGCGACATCGTCGGCGAGGTGTCGATACCCGGATTGTCGGTAAGGCGCGTCAGGCGCCTCGTCGCCAGTTCCATCAAGAACACGTCGGAATTGCCGCTGCGTTCCATCGACATCAGGACGCGCGTCCCGTCCGGCGTGAAGCGCGGCGCAAAGGTCATGCCGCGAAATGTTCCAAGCTGTTCCTGTTCGCCGGTTTCGATATTGAAGAGATAGACTTGGCCCGGACGATTGTCGAACAAGGCCATATAGGTGATCTGCTGCTGCGTCGGCGAGAAGCGCGGCGTCAGCGCCTGATAGTTGAGACCGTCGGTCAAAAGCACGGGATTTGCGCCGTCCTGATCCATGATCATCAGCCGCTTACTGCGCCTTTCCTTGGCGCCCGTCTCGTGCACGAAAACGATTCTGGTGTCGAAATAGCCGTCCTCGCCGGTCAACGATTTGTAGACGAAGTCGGCGACCTTGTGCGCGGCACGCCGCCAGTTGTCGGCGGGCGTCTTGAAAGAAACCGCGCCAAGCTGTTCGTTCGAATAGATGTCCCAGACGCGCGTTGCGACTTCGATGCGTCCATCCGTGGTCTGACTGACTTCGCCGACGACGAGCACCTGCGCATTGATGATCCGCCAGTCGGCAAAGCGCGGGCGCACATCGACGCTCGACAGTTTTTCGATATAGGCGCGCTGGTCGATGACGCTAAAGAGGCCCGACCGATCGAGGTCCGCCATGATGACGCCGGTGATGTCGCGGCCAAGTCCCGACATCTGATTGTCAGACGCCATGAAATCCGGAACGGCGACAGGCATTGGCTCGACATTGGCCTGGGTGATGTCGATCCTGACGCGCGCCTGCGCGGGCGCCATCACGCTGATCAATGCCGCAAGAATCGATGCTATCGCCAATCTCATCATGTCTTTTCCTGTTCGCAATTTGTCATCCGGAGTTCGACCGTAGATGTTTCGGCGCGGTGAAATAAGGCGCCAAAACGCATTCCTCGCTTAAAAACCCGCCATCTGGCTGGGGTCAAAATTCAACGTGAATGCTTTCCATTCCTGATAGCGCGCCGGTTCAAAGAAATCATAAGGCGCGCACAGGGAGACGGCGCGCACGGCGTTTTGTTCGGCGACTTTCCAGAAGCGATTGCCCGAAAGACTGATTTCGAGCGCATTGACGACCCGCGGCTGGCCGTTCAGCGACCCGTCGCGATTGAGGTCGAGGTCGATTTCGACGACGAGTTTTTCAGGTTCCGGCGCGCCGATGATCGCGCTCGCGTTCCAGCAGCGCGAAACCGCGGCGCGCATCTTGTCGATTTCGGTCGCCGTAAGGCGGTCGCCGGCGCCGATCGCGCTTCGGGCCGTCTCGGCCTCGAGGTCAGTCTCTGAATCAACTTCCGACGCCGCGGGATCCTTGCGCGACTTGTCGATCAGCGCTGAAAGCGCGTCGAGATCGAGATCGGCCGGCTTGGGTTTCGGCTTTTCCACCGGTTTCGGCTTCGGCTTCACCGGCTCCTGCTTTGGTTCCGGCTTTTTGATTTCGGGTTCCGGAAGCGGCTCCGGTTCGGGTTCAGGCTCGACTTTTGGCGCCGGTTTCGGTTCGGCCTTTTCAGGCTTGGGCGGATCCGGCGGCTTTTCAACTTTCGGTTTCGGCTTCGGGCTTGCCGCTGGAACGCTGGTCCTTTCCGCGAGTTCGGCCTCGGCGATGAGCTCGATCGGGATGACCTCGGTCTCGATCACTTTCGTGCGCAGGAATTCAGGCAGCGAAACGAACGCCAGCCCGAAGGCGCAAGCGTGAAAAAGCACAGAAGCGGCAACGCCGAAACGCATGGGCTTACCTCGACCTCGCGCGCCGCGAAGGCGGCTTGGGGATCAATGCGTCAACTCAATTCCCGGTCGGTGACGAGGCCGATGCGCCGAAACCCCGCCGCACTGATCTTGCCCATCACTTCAACGATCTCCCCATAGGAGCGGGCCTGATCGCCGCGGATATAGATGCGCTGGTCATAGCCCGCGGTCGCGATCGCTTCGAGCTGCGGCACCAGACTGTCGAGTTCAACCGCGGTTTCCTGCACAAAAATCGCCCCTTCGCCGGTGATGGTGACGGTCAGGGGTTCACCCTGTTCCGGGATCGGCTGCGCCGCCGTTTCAGGAAGATCAACGGCGACGCCGACCGTCAGCAAGGGGGCCGCAACCATGAACACGATCAGGAGCACCAGCATGACGTCGACCAGCGGCGTCACGTTGATCTCCGCCATCATCCGCGTGCGACCGGGCCGATGCCGGTGCGCGCCGCCGCCCAATGAAGCGCCCATCAGCGCGACCTTTCGTCAAGCTGGCGCGACAGGATGGCGGAGAACTCGTCCGAAAACCCTTGCAACCGCACGGCGAAAGAATTCAGCGCCGCCGAATAGCGGTTGTAGCCGACGACCGCCGGAATGGCGGCGAGCAGGCCGAGCGCGGTCGCAAACAGCGCCTCGGCAATGCCGGGCGCGACGACGGCAAGGTTTGTGTCCTTGGTCGCCGCGATCGCCTGGAACGCCGTCATGATGCCCCAGACCGTGCCGAGAAGACCGACAAACGGGGCCGCCGAGCCGATCGTTGCGAGCACGCCGAGGCTTCGTTCGGCGCTTTCAAGCTCACGCGCGACGATGACGTTCATCACCTTGTCGATCCGCTCCTTGGCGCCGGCGACCAGTCCTTCGGTGCGGCCGCCGTCCTTGGCGCGCTGCCATTCGGTCATGCCGGCCGTGAATACCCGCGCCATCGGGTGCTCGCCCTTGTCGCCAAGCTTGCGATGAAGTTCATCCAGCGGCCGGCCAGACCAGAAGGCGTCCTCAAACCGCGCGGATTTCGACTTCAGCCGCCCGAAGAGGAGCGATTTGTCGATAATGACCGCCCATGACCAGACCGAGGCGAAGATCAAAATCCCCATCACGATCTTCACGACGAGACCGGCCGACAGGAAAAGGCTCAAAAGACTAAATTCCCCGCCGAGTGTCGTTCCCGCCGCTTGGGCGACTTCTGCTTCCATGGTGTAAGACCCCTGCGCGTTGACTGAAGGCGGCCCCTGCTGGCCCGCCCGGTTACTATAGGCCTGCGCCTTTTTTGCGGCGCCGGAAAAGTCCCGGCAAAAAGCGCAAAACAAGCCCCCAACGGCCCGCCTTGTCTACGCGGCGCCGTTAATCGTGATTTTGTATCTTGATAGCCGCTTCCGCACAAAGCGGCAAAGCCTTTGGCGAGCTTGGTCTGGTGTTGCCGAAGTTTAATGACCGCTTCGGCGCGAGCACCGGTTTTTCGACGAGCGTCCCAACTGAGGACCGCAAGGGCGAGCGCCAGCGGCAGGGCGAAGAGGACGTTGAAATGCCACGAACGACTGATACTCTGGACGATCTGTTGCGCCGGCCATCACAGAGATAGAGACCATACGAAAAGTCGCCGAAGCGATCTCCCACCAGACCGAAAATCCGGCCCCTTCGAGCGCCGCCGCGAGCGCGCCGATCCGCGCGCGATCCTCCCGCGCATAGGAAATGAAAATATCGGCCATCAATATGCCTCAAGCGACGGAAACGTTACGGGCGCCGAGCGGGTCGCACAACAGATAACGGCGGCGGGCGGTTCGCCGGGGCTTGCCTGATTCAATTCGCTGTTTCTCTCGCTATGGCGTGTTCAGCGCCCAGATAATCAATGCCCTGCATTTCGACCAGGCGGCTCGCCGTCCGCTCGAATTCAAAGGCGCCGCCGCCTTCTTGATAAAGCGCGCCTGGCGCCGCGGCGGCCGAGCAGACGAGCTTGGTGCGGCTTTCATAGATCGCGTCGATGAGGGTCGCAAAGCGCCGCGCTTCATTGCGCATGTCCGGCCCCATTTGCGGGATGCGGTCAATGAAGAGCGCGCCATAGCGGCGCACGATCGCGAGATAGTCGGCGGCGCCGAGCGGCGTCTCGCACAGATCGGCAAAAGCAAAGCGGGCAAGTCCGCGCGCGGTGCGCGGTGCCGTAACCGCTCTTCCCTTGACGGTGAGGGTCTCCGCCTGCTCGCGCGCGCCGGCGATCATCAAGGTCCAGGCGCGGTCCATGGAAGCGTCAGCTTCGGGACCGAGCGGCGAGTGATAGACCGGCGCGAGGCCGAGGCGATCGAGGCGGTAGTCGCGCGCGGCGTCGAGATGGATAATATCGAGCCGTGCTTTCAGCGTTTCGATAAAGGGACGAAAAAGCCGCCAGTTGAGGCCATCCTTATAAAGATCATCCGGATGACGGTTCGAGGTCGCGACAACGACAACGCCCTCGGCGTGGAGCGCGTCGAAAAGCCGGCCGAGAATCATCGCATCGGCAACGTCGCGCACTTCGAATTCGTCAAAGCAGAGCAGCGCGGCGCCGGCGGCGATGTCGGAGGCGACCGGCGGCATCGGGTCGTCGGGCGCCGCTCTCGACGCAGCCGGGTGTCGGCGCCGGGTCTTTTCGTCGGCGCCACGCCAATTTGCGATACGGTCGTGAACTTCCGCCATGAATTCGTGGAAATGCACGCGCCGCTTCGGCGCGACATCGGTGTTGTTGAAAAAAATGTCCATCAGCAGCGACTTGCCGCGGCCGACCCCGCCCCAAATGTAGATACCCTTGGGCGGCGCCGGCTTTGACGCAAAAACCGAAAGGCCTTTCGGTTTCGAGCGCGCAAGGGCGTCCGAAAGCCACTCCAGCCGAGATGAAACTTCGGCCTGCGCCGGATCGGCGACAAGCGCGCCGGATTCGACGAGCGTCCTGTATCGTTCAAGGGGTCCGTGCATCAGCCGGTCATAACGCGCTTCCCGGAAAAGTGGAGAGCATCCGCCTTTTGCCTTGGACGGGGCGGCGAGCAATGGCGGTTTTGGACGTTTTCTATGGAATTCCGGCGCCGGGCCGGGGTCCGCAGCATTCTTTACGAAAACTTGAAACCGGACGTCGTCGGTTTCGCGTCCACTTATATGCGCGCGAGGGAGCAGATCATTGGAGAAAATTGTGAAACGAACATTGGCATGGGCGTTGACGGCGACGCTTGCATTGACGTTCATTGCTGTCAGGGCGGCGGGCGCCGAATCCCCCGAACCGGCAGCCCTCAGAATGTCGCCGGAGGAAAGCTACCGCCAGATCCCCGTGAAGGTGGCGGCGCGGGTGCATGTGCTGCATCAGGCCGAACCCTTCCAGATTTCGCCAGTCGGCAATGTTGCGATCATCGAGCAAAGCGATGGCCTTGTCCTCGTCGATAGCGGCGGCTCCGTGGGCTCGGGCGAGCGGGTCGTCGCTGAAATTCGCAAGATCAGCCGCAAGCCGGTGAAGGCGGTGGTCGTCACCCACTGGCACAACGACCATCCGCTCGGCCTTCCGGCCATTCTGCGCGAATGGCCCGAGGCGGCCGTGATCGCGACCGAAGCAACAGCGGCGCAGATGCGGGCTGGCAAGCTCGGCGACGTGCCGATGGCGCCCAGCGCGGACTACGACGGGAAGCGTGTCGCAACACTCGAAGGCTATATCGAACAATACGCGCCGCAACGGACCGATCCGACGCTGACCGAGAAAGAAAGAGCCGAATGGTCGCGGCTGCCGGCGATCCTCAGGCTGCGTATGCTTGACGCGCCGGGAGCTTACCTCGCGATGCCGACAATCGTCTTCAAGGATCGCTACATGCTGCCGGACCGGGATGCGCCGGTCGAAATCCTGTTCCTTGGCCCCGGCAACACCAGCGGCGACGCCATCGTCTGGGCGCCGAAGCAGAAGGTGATCGCCGCCGGCGATCTCGTCGTCTCGCCGATTCCTTACGCGCTCAACGGCTATCCGAAAACCTGGATCGCCGATCTGGAGAAGCTGAAAGCCTATGATTTCAAGATTCTCGTTCCCGGCCATGGCCTGCCGCAGAACGACCGCGCGTATCTCGACAAATTGATCGCGCTAATTGCGGAGGCGCGGACCAAGGCGGCGGCGCTTGCGGATCGGCAGCTGACCGACGATGAGGTCCTGGCGAAGATCGACCTTTCCGCGCAACGACGGATTTTCGCCGGCGACGACCCGTGGCTCGGCTATTGGTTCGACCAATACGCGGCGCCGATCGCCATCGCCGCCTATCACGAGGCCCGCGGCGATCCGATCGACGCCTGACCGCGCCCGCCGAACAGCCATCGCGCGAAGACGACGGCGAGCGCCGCCGCGACGAGCTGCGCCATGATAAAGCCGGGCGCGTCGGCGGGGCGAATGCCGGCGAAACTGCCGGTCATCGCGCGGGCGATCGTCACGGCGGGATTGGCGAAGGAAGTCGATGACGTGAACCAGTAGCCCGCCGTGATCCAGAGGCCGACGGCGAACGGGGTTGCCTCGGGCCGAAAGCGCAAGGTCGCCAGGATCGTCAGCACAAGGCCGAATGTCGCCGTTGCCTCGCCCAGCATCTGGCCGGCCCCGGCGCGCTCTTTGACGCCGGCCTGAACCA
Organism: Parvularculaceae bacterium; assembly: GCA_041744115.1. Taxonomy (GTDB): domain Bacteria; phylum Pseudomonadota; class Alphaproteobacteria; order Caulobacterales; family Parvularculaceae; genus Amphiplicatus. Next base: position 14,864 of record JBGTLL010000014.1, read on the forward strand.
GATCGAGGTCGAACATTGCATGGGCAAGAACAACGCCTGCGATCGCGCCGCCGATCTGCGTCAGCACATAGAGGCCGGCAAGCGTCGGCTCGATTTCACGGCGCAGCAGAAATGCGAGCGTCACCGCCGGGTTGAAATGCGCGCCCGACACCGGTCCGAAAATCAGGATCAGGACGACAAGTCCCGCCCCGGTCGCCAGCGTATTGCCGAGCAGGGCGACCGCGTCATTGCCCGCCGCGAGCGTCTCGGCCATGATTCCGGAGCCGACCACGATGGCGAGCAGCAGCGCCGTGCCGAGCGCCTCGGCGGCGATTTTTCGCGCCCCGCCGTCGATCATTTCGGCTCATTCAACAGGAATTCGTCGATCTTCGACCGGATATCGGCGAATACAGTTTCAAAGACAGCGCGCCTGTCGGCGTCGCTTTGGGCCGCGGCGGCGGGATCGGGAAAGGACCAATGGAGCTTTTTTGGCGCCCGTCCGTCGCGCGCGGGCCAGACCGGGCAGACTTCGCCGGCTGCATTGTCGCAGACGGTGACGACGACATCCATCAGGGGCGCGCCGGGCGCGACGAACGCGTCCCAGCTTTTCGACCGCGCGTCTTCCTGCGATAATCCGTGTGCTGACAGGGTTGCGAGCGCGAGGGGATTGAGCATGCCGGCGGGTTTCGACCCGGCGGAACAAGCGCGCCAGCGCGGCGCGCCCTTCGCGTTCATATAGGCCTCGGCCATGATCGACCGCGCGGAATTGCCGGTGCAAATAAAAAGGATGCGACGGATATCGGACGTGGCGGCAGTCATCGCGGAACACTCCCCTTTCGGAATTATACTACAAAAACCGGCGCAAAGCCGCCACCGGGCGTGCGGAAATTGGTGGTCTGTCCCTGATAGATCCGCGCCGCGGCGAACAGCAGCGCTCCATCATAAATATAGAGGCGGATGTCGAGCTTGCGCTTCTCGCGGACACCGTTCACCAGGACCGAGCGTTCGCCCGGCGCGGCGAATTTTTGCGCGATATAGCCGCCGCGCATGATTTCAGCCCAGACCGATTTCGTCATCTTGTCGCCGCGATACACCCCCTTCGACGCGTGGCCGCCGAAGGGTTTGAAGAAATAGGCGCGACGGCCCGCCCATAATACGTCGGCGTTTGCCGCCTCGACATGCGTTGCCGCTGCGATCGAGCCGAGCGCGCCGACATGCAATTCGTCGAGGCCGTAACGGCGCATGGCGCCTTCGTCGCTGAAGGTGACAAGATTGCGCTTGTCGGCGAACAGCGCGTGATTGCGCGGGTTTGGCGTGACGACCGCCGCCCCGTCGCGATAGGCGCCGGCGAGCGCCTGATGGCGGCGATCGGACAGGCTGAAATCAGTGAGGCGATTATAGACGAGGTCGATCGCCTGTCCCTCCGAAGCGAGGCGGCCCTCCGCATAATCGAGATTGGCGGCGTCGACGATCCGCGTCTCGATGCCGCGTCGAACAATCGTCGGGCAAGTAGAAATTCAGGATAAAGATATTGTTCCCGCGGCGCGTCATCGACAATTGCGATGCCGCGGAGCGGGCGGCCGCCCCGCTGACGGCGCCATTCTCGTGTGAACATATCGACGATCGCGTCGTCAAAGCGGTTCGCCGGCGTCCAGACTCCCTGTCTTTCCGATTCAGGGCAGCAGGCGCGCTGCGCGCCTGCGATCGCCGCATTCATGAATGCGCCGCCCGCATTGGTGTTCACTTCAATCAGCCGCGGTCCGTCGGCGGTCAGATGAAAGTCGTAGCCCATCAAGGCGCCGACGGGACCGTGATCCGTTTGCGCGATCGCGGGCGCTCGCCGAAGCGCCGATTCCCGATAGGCGGGCAGCCGCGCGGCGGCTTCGATGGCGCGGACGACGGCCAGCATGGCGTCAATATCGGCGCCTGAGACGAACGCCAGCGCGTCGGCGACGAAATGCGGGCGCGCAAGTAGAATGTCAGCGGCGACAACCGCATCGCCGATATCGGCGGCGAATGCGGATCTCAGCCGGTCGCTATCGACGCCGCCGCACAGGCATTCGCGATTGAGACGGTCGGCGATCGCGCGCCGTTCGTCGCCCAAAGCAGCGCGCGCCTGGCTTGTCATACAATCCTCAATTCTCGGCGGCGCATGCGGACGGTTCACAACTGGCGTCCCGGACGATGTAGGGGCCGCAGAGCCGGGGATCGCCCTGGCAGCAATCCGCCATCAGAAATTCGACAATCCTGCGGATGCCGCCATAATCGGCGGCGTAGAAAACATGACGGCCGGCTTTTCTTGACCTCACCAGCCCCGCGCTCGCCAATTCCTTCAGATGAAAAGACATGGTCGGGGCGGGAAGACCCAGAGCTTGGCTGATCTCGCCGGCGGTGAGGCCCTTCGGCCCTGCCTTGATCAGCCTTTGCAGCGCGCCAAGGCGGGTTTCTTGGGCGAGCGCCGCAAACGCGCTCAACGCTTCAATCATTTCCATAGTTATATAAATATCAAAATGAAATCGTCTGTCAAGCAGATTCCGCGATTGCCAAGCTCAGGCTGTGGCAATCTTTTCTTCGACCGGTATAAGCGGGCGCGCAAACGCAAGGGCGTCGCTTCTACCCCTCTCCCGTTGAAAGGCAGTCCGAACTGATGTCGCAATCGCCGTTTTCCGCCACGCTTCAGGAAGCTTTGTCCGCCCATCGCCAAGGTTCGCTGACCCGCGCCATCCCTCTTTACGAGCGCGCGCTGGCGGCGGCGCCCGATGACGCCGAGGCGCTGAGCCTTTATGGGCTGGCGCTGGTTCAGGCAGGCCGCCCCGCCGAAGCCGAACGCCCGCTGAAGCGGGCGGTCGAAAAGGAACCGAACAAGCCGAACTTCCGCGCCAATCTCGCGGAGCTTTATTTCAAGGTCGGCGAGGACGAGACCGCCATCCGCGAATTGAAGGCGGTGACCGGCGGCCATCCGGCCTATGCGCCAGCTTTCGTCCGCCTCGGCCATGCGCATGTCGCCCGCCAGGAATTAAAGGACGCCGCGGAAGTGTTCGACACCGCCCTGCAGCTCAATCCGCGCGATCACGCAACCGCGATCATCCTCGCGCGGGCTCTTGCGGCCACGGAAAATTACGGCGCCGCCTATCATGTCCTCGATCATGCCGAAACCATACGCCCGGACGATGTCGAGGGATTGAAGCTGCGGCTTGAGATTGCGCGCCGGCGCCGTGATTTCCCGGCGCTCGAAACCCTCGCCGCGCGCCTTGCGAAGGTCGCGCCGGACGATCCGGCCGGCTGGCGGGACCTTGCCGCGGCCTTCTTTGAAAACGGCCGCTATAGCGATGCGTTGATCGCGTTTGAGCGTGTGCTGACCATGGCGCCGCGCACCGCGGAAAGCCTGAGCCAGCTGGCGTCGATTGCGATCAACGCGCTTGATTTCGCCAAAGCGGAGGCGGCGCTCGCCGAAGCCGAGGCGCTGTCGCCGGACGATGCGCGGCTGCTGGCGGCAAAAGCGCTCCTCCTCACCTATCAGGGCAGGAAAGCCGAGGCGGAATCCTATTGCATGCGCTGCATGGCGGCGGACCCGTCCTTTGTCGGCGTCTATCCGCAATTGAGCCTGCTCAGAAACGGCCGGCTTGACGAGGAAGAAGAAGCCCATATCCGCGCTTATTCCCGCCGCGCGGATGTCGCGCCCGCGGGGCGCGCGACGGCGAGTTTCGTGGTTGCGCACAGCCTCGACGAACGCGGCGATCGTGACGCGGCATTCGAGGAATATGCGCGCGCTAACGGCGAGGCGGCCGAGCGGAACCGGCTCGACCAGATCCACTATGATTTTGCGGGACATTCGGCATGGACCGACGCGATCGCCGACGTTTTCCGCGACGCCGCCGAAACGGGCGCCGCTTCGTATCATCAGGGGCCGCAGCCGATTTTCATCGTCGGCCTGCCGCGTTGCGGTTCGACGCTTGTTGAAAGCGTCATCGCGGCGCACTCAGCCGTTCATGCGGGCGGCGAATTGCCGATGCTGCCGAACATTTTCAACAAGTGGATGCAGGAAAATCACCGCGCGGGGCATGCGACGCTCCCCGCAGCGGACCGCGAACGCCTCGCCGCCGCCTATATGCGGGGCTTGCCGGCCGGGATCGCAACAGCGAGGTTCACGGATAAAAATCTCCTCAATCTGGAAGCCGCCGGGATGATCGCGCAGATTTTTCCAAAAGCCGTCATCATCAACGTCCGCCGTAATCCGGTCGAAAGCGCATTTTCGATCTGGCGCCATGACATGATGAAATTCTGGGCGTTCGCGACGACGTTTGAAGACATCGCGAGCCGGTGGGGTCTGTACGCCCGGCTTGCCGAACATTTCGAGCGCGCGTTGCCGGGCCGGTTCCACACAATCCAGTATGAAGACTTCGTCAACGTCTTCGATGTCGAAGCGCGCAAGCTGGTCGCTCTCTGCGGCCTCGACTGGGAAGATCAGTGCGGCGATTTCCAGAACGCGCGCGACATCGCTCCGACCCTGAGCGCAATCCAGGTGCGCGAAGAAGTGAGCCTGAAGGGCGATCGCGCCAGCGGTTATGGCGCCCGGCTCGACCCGTTGCGCCGCGCCCTTGAAGTTGCGGGCGTCGATATCGCGACCGGCGCGCTCAGGAAATAGCGCCCGATGGCTGACAGCGGCGGCCGCGGCGCGACCACGTTCGAAACGGCCTTCTCGGTCGGCGTTGATCCGGTATCGACGGATTTTGATGAAATGGGGCACGTCAACAATGCGGTCTATCTGCGCTGGGCGCAGGAGATCGCGGTTCGCCACTGGACGCTGGTCGCGCCCGAAACGATGACGCGCCGATGGCTGTGGGTCGTGTTGCGTCACGAGATCGATTATCGGGACGCGATTATTCCCGGCGACGCCGTCATCGCGCGCACCTGGCTTGGCGCCGCGGAGGGTCCGCGCTTCGACCGCTTCATCGACATCCGCAAGCCGGACGCGGCGCGCGCCGCCGCCGCCGTCAAATCAACCTGGGTGCTGATCGATTCCGGAACGCGAAGGCCGCGGCGCGTCGGCCGCGACATTCTCGACGCGTTCGGCGTTCCCCGCTGAGCGCCTGTTCGCACCAGCGCAGCGGGTGCAAAATTCGTATCACGCCCGCCGCGCATCCTTCGAGACGCGCCAAGAGGCGCTCCTCAGGATGAGGATTTGAGTATTTCAACGCTTACAATCCTCATCCTGAGGGCCGCGTTCTTCACGCGGCGTCTCGAAGGATGGCCGCAAGCGCAACCGTGCGATTTTATCGCCCGACGCTCTAGCCGCTCTCACCCGGCTGGCTCGTCTGTTTGGGTTTTTGCCGCGCGGCGACGGCTGCCGAATTCGCGGGACGGTTCACCATCAGCTTCTTGATTTCCGCAATCGCCTTCGCCGGGTTCAATTGCTTCGGACAGACCTGCGCGCAGTTCATGATGGTGTGGCAGCGATAGAGCTTGAATTCGTCTTCGAGCCTGTCGAGACGGCCGTTCGCATCCCCGTCGCGGCTGTCTGCGAGCCAGCGATAGGCCTGCAATAATGCCGCGGGGCCGAGATATTCCTCCTCGCCGTTCTTGTCGCCGTTCCACCAGTATGACGGGCAGGAGGCCGAACAGCAGGCGCAGAGGATGCATTCGTAAAGGCCGTCGAGCTGCTGCCTTTCATCCGGGGACTGAAGAAATTCCCCGTCGCGGCCCGCGGCGTCAGCTTTGAGATAAGGTTCGATATAGGCGTGCTGTTTAAAAAAATTCGAAAGGTCGGTGACGAGATCGCGCATCACCGGCTGGTGCGGCAATGGATAGACCGCGATGTCGCCGCCGCCGAACTCGTCGATCCCCTTGGTGCAGGCGAGCGTGTTGGCGCCGTTGATGTTCATCGCGCAAGACCCGCAGACGCCCTCACGGCAGGAGCGGCGGAAGGACAGCGAGGGATCGACCTCGTTCTTGATCTTGATGAGACCGTCGAGAACCATCGAGACGCCGGCGGCGTCGATTTCGTACCGGTCGATGCGCGGATTTTCGCCGGTCGACGGGTCGTAGCGATAAATCTTGAAGGTCAGGGTTTTTTCCGCGCCCGCGGGGGCGGGATACATCCTCCCCTTCCTCGATATTCTGGAGTTCTTCGGAAGGGTCAGTTCCACCATCGCCCTGATTCTCCATCGCGCGTCATGAATATCGTCAGCGCAACCGCGCGGATCAGAAGCGCGTCATCTTCCGATTTCAGGAGAGGAGATATATCAGACGATCGCGCCTGAAAAGGCGCGAAAACCGATGATCGCGCGTAAAGATGTAGTCAGCCGGCCCGGATGACGCCGCCTCTTCGCGGCGCGAGGATCAGGCCGCGTCCGTATTCTCCCGGCGCTGGCCGCGCATGTGCGGATAGAAAAGGCAGCCGAGGAAGAGGAAGCTCGCGGCGACGAGAAGCATAAAGGCGCCGATCCCGCCTCCGGCTTCGCCAAGGAAATTGCCGACGGCGCAGGTGCAGGCAATGACGAGATATGGCATCACGGGAGGCTCCTCGCGCATATATCGAACGACGAAAATCGTTAATGATACGAGCAACAGGGAAATCGAATAGACGTCAAAGATCGTAACCATGACCGCCCTCCAGCGTCATTCATCTGTATCGGATGAGCATGAAGCCGCTGTTAACACCCCCGCACGACAGCGAACGGCGGCCGCCGGGCGCCTTGTCCCAAATCGGGATCCAATTTGGGACGCCTATCCGCCGATCGGCTTCAGCGCATCGAACTTTGGCGCCCGCTTTTCGCCTCGGGCGATGAACGCCTCTTTGATGTCTTCCGGCCGCAGCATCGCCGCGTTCCAGACGGCGACATAGTCGAGCGCGTCACTGGTCGTATGATCGCGCGCGTAATTCGCCATCGCCTTGGCGCCAGCAACCGCAAGCGGCGAATGCGCCGCAATCTGGCGGGCGATCGCCATCACGCCGTCGAGCAAAGCCTCGTCGTTCGGAAAGACTTCATTGACGAGGCCGATTTCTTTCGCTTTTGCGGCCGGCAGGCGCTCGGCCGTATAGGCGATCTGACGCGCCCAACCTTCGGGAATGACGCGCACGAGGCGCGGAAACGTCCCGACATCGGCGACCATGCCGATTGCCGTTTCATGGACGCAGAAGAAAGCGTCGGCCGAAGCGTAGCGGCAGTCGCAGGCGGTCGCGAGATCGACGCCGGCGCCGATCGCCCCGCCCTGGATCGCCGCGAGCACCGGCTGGCGCGCGCGCTCAAGGCAGGAAAATGCGTTCTGCAAGTCGCGGATCTTGTGCCGGAAAGCTTCGGCCGACACATGCGCATTCTTTGCGTCGCCGTCGAAACCGCCCTGCATGAACACCGAAATGTCCATGCCGGAAGTGAAATGTTTGCCTGCGGACGAAATCACAATGACGCGCGCTTCGCCGTCATTCGATATTTTGTCGATCGCCGCCGGCAGCTCGCGCCAGAATTCGGGGATCATCGAATTTGCCTTTTCCGGCCGGTTGAAGCGGATATGCGCGATGTGATCGACGGTCTCGGCGGTGAAGCAGACATAGTCCATGGCGCGGGCTCCTTTTTCACCGACGATCATACGAAGCCTGATGCGCGACCGCCAAGGCGATCAGGCAGCCGCCAGCAGGGCGGCGCCGGCCGGGCGCCGCGTGCGACCATGCGACAGCGCTACGCCATACAGCATCGCCATCGACAGCAGACCGAGCGGCAGAAAAGTCGCGGCGGCAATCTGGCGGGAAAATAGCGGCGCCAGAAACGCGAAGGCGAGAATCGTCTTTTCAAAGCGGCGAAAGCCCTTCCAGACGCCGTTCGCCGCCAGAAAGGCGATCGCCGGAACGAGCGCCGCCATGTCATAGTCGAGCGCATAGGGCGTCGCCAGCAGAGAAGCGGCGATCAACCCCGCCGCCTTTGCCGCGTGATCGGCCGCGGAGCGCCACAGCCAGACGAGACTTGCCGCTGCCGCGGTCGCCAGCGCGACCTGCCCGGTCATCGCGAGCGGTTCAGGAACGCCCACGGCGCGCAACGCCGCAAAGAGGCTTTGCACCTTTTCCCAGCCCGGGCCGCCGCCAGTCACAATCGCGGTCTGCGTAAATCGCATATTATCAGCGAACGCCGGCCAGACCGACGCGCCAAACGCGAGCGTCGTCGCGCTGGCGAGCACGGCAAGCGTCGCCGCCGCGGCGGCAAAAGTCCGCCAGCGTCCGGTCGCGATCAGAACGAGCGGGATCATCACGCCGAATTGTGGCTTGTAGGCAAGGAGCCCGATCAAGACGCCCGCGGCGAGCGGCCGCCGGTCGAGGACCAGCATGGCGCCGCCGAGCAGCGCCGCCGTCAAAAACCCGTTCTGACCGTGCGTGAAGTTGACGAAGGCCGCCGGAGATGCGGCGGCGGCGAGGAGCGCCGTTCGCCCCGGCGCGATCAGCGAAACGACGCGCAGGTAGAGCGGCAGCGTCGCCGCCTGCCAGAGAATGTAGCTGGCGGTATACGGAAGAAGCGCCAGCAGCGCGGCGACCATCAGAAAGAACGGCGGATAATGCCAGCCGTATAGAGGGATCGCCTCATCGGCGAAAATCTCGCGCTGTCTGGCGAAGTGATTGGCGGGATTGAACGCTTCAGACGCACGGCCTTCAATCGCCATGCGCCCCGCCGCGTAGACATTCGAGAAATCCGTGCCGAGCGGCCGACCCTGATAGTCGCGCATGCCGTCGGACGTCGCAAACAGCGCGGCGACCGCCAGCAGGGCGAAAGCGAGCATGATAATCGACAGGCGCCGGATGCGCGGCGTGTCGATGAAATCGCCGGTCTGAAGATGTGAAATCAAGGCGCTGTCCACGCTGTTGCGCGGGCAAATCGTATCCTCGCCGTGGTTAAGCGCGCGTTAGGGAAGCGCCGCCGCGCGCCGCGCCCTTGGGCGGGCGGCCGGGCTCGCGGATTTTGCCGCCGCCGCGGCGCGAGCGAGGATCAGCGCATAGACGGCGGCGATTGCGAGGAAACCGGCGGGAACGAGGCTGAGGGCCGCGACCTGGGTGGCGAAGAGCGGCGCCGCCCAGACAAGAACAAACGCGGTTTTCTCATAAGGGCGAAAGCCGGTTTCATGGCCGATCAGCGCAAGCAGCATGATCGCGGGGGCGAGGATAATCGTGTCGTAATAGATCGCATACGGAGTAGTAAGGAGCGCGGCGACGACGAGGCCCGCCGATTTGAGGCGCTGATCGCTCGCCGACCGCCACAACCAGACAAGGGAGGCGCCGATTAAAAGGACGAGCGCCGCCTGCGCCGCGTAAGCGGCGTCAACGCCGACGCCGAGGGGCCGAAGCGCCGCGAAGAGCGTGTAATTGGTCGCCCATTTCGCCCCGCCGTCCTCAAGCACGGCCGTGCGGGCGAAATCGGCTTTCGCCAGAAAAGCCGGCCAGATTCCGGCGCCGAAAACGAGGGTTGCCGCCGCCGCCTGCAGCGCGACGGTCGCGGTCGCCGACGCAATTGTTCGCCAACGCCCCGCCACCGCCAGTGCAAGCGGAATGAAAACGCCAAATTGCGGCTTGAAGGCGAGAAGGCCGAAGAAAGCCCCGGCGAGGAGCGGCCGTTTGTCAAGGTTGACCAGCGCGCCCGCAAACAGCGCGGCGACGAGGAATCCGGTCTGGCCGTGCGTCACATTCACCAGCACGGCGGGCGACGCGACTATCGCAAGGCTTGTGACGCGCCCGGCGAGACCTTCATGCGACATCGATTTCAGCGCCGCGAAATAAAGGGCGAGGCCCGACGCGGAAAAGACCGCCCATGACGCCAGATAGGGCAGGCTGGCAAGCGCCATCGCCAGAAGCAGGAACTGTGGCGGATGCAAAAAGGGCAGATAGAGCGGATCGGACTGCCCAAGAAGGAATTGCTGCATGCGGTAATTCTGTTCGGGATCATAGGCGCTCGCGCCGCCATCCGTGAGCGCCATTTTCCCGCCGGACCAGAACGCGAAAAAGTCAGAGCCAAGAGGAATGCCGCGAAAGTCGCGCATGCCGTCCGGCGACGTCGCGAGAATGGCGACCAGCGCGGCGACATAGGCGGCCAGCAGCATCGCCGACACGCGGATGATGCGCCGTTCATCGAGAAAATCGCCGCTTCGAAGATGATCGATGATGCGGGCCAGGGGCAGTTCCTTCCGCCGCCATCTTTACGGCGGAAGCGGTAAATGGGCCGTTAGGCCGGGCCGATCGCCATCGTCAGGCGCATCTCTTCGCGAGGGGAGAGCACACGCCCGCCAAAGCCGCTCGCGCTCTCCGTCAGTTCGCCGGGAAGATGCGTTACCGGCTCGAGGCAGAAATAGTCCTCCCGCGCCGGCGCATAGACGTGAAGGATTGGCGCGTCCGAAGCAAAACGGATGGGCGCGCCCTCGCCGTGAACGATCGCCTCGCCGCCGAAACTGGTGAACGAATGATCGAGTGTCTTTGCGGGCAGTTGCGCGGGAACGCCCGTTCCCAGCTTGTTCGCAAGGGGTCCGAGCCGACCCGGCCCGTCGCCAGGCGGCGTCCACCTTTTTTCCGCCTTGAAGGCGATGCGTGTCGCCGGCGAGCGCACGAAAAAGGGGTGAAGCCCGAGACCCGACGGCATCGAGCGCGCGCCAATGTTCGTTAACGACAGGTCGATGGTCAGCCCGGCCCGCGACAGGCCGAAATTCTGTGTCGCTTCATAGAAAAACGGAAAACCGCTGACAGTGTCTCCTTTGCCGGAGAACCGGCAGAGCAGCCGATCCTCCGTATGCGTTACGATTTCCCACGGGCTGACCCAGCCGTCGCCATGCAGCGCATTTTCAGGCGCGCAAACGGGGAGCGTCGGCCGCATCGGCCAGCTTCGGCCCTCGAACGTAAGAGCGCCGTAAAGCCGTCCGAACCAGGGAACGCAGGGAAAGCAGGCGGCGTTGCGGGGATCGGCGGCGACGGCAGTCTCGCGGGCGGGGCGAAGGATATTGTCATCGCCGATTGCAAGAAAAAGCGCCGCGCCACCCCGCGCCGGCGCAAGGCCAAGGGAAAATCCATGCGACCGGAGCGTGACGGCGTCGATAAGAGCGGCGCCGCGTCCTTTGCCTTTCCTCGTCTGCATTGGGGTTCCTTCGGCGCGTTCGCATTACCGGAAAAAAATCGATGCGGCGACCTTGACTGGCGCCGCCTTACAGCGACAATCGGCGAATGCTTGAAAACGCCCAACGCCGTTTTCTGGACATCCTCGCCTCGATATATATTTATAACGAGCACCGCGGCTATAGCTGCATCGATCGCGTGCTGGAAGCGGTTTACGCGCGCCATCCGGACGAGAAGCCCTTCATCGCCGCCGTCGAAAAACACCGCCGCGACGAGCGCAAGCATTATTTGATGTTCCGCCGTTATTTCGAGACGCTGGGGCGGATGCCGTTTTTGGTTGACAGGAGTTGCGGCCATATCGACCGGCTGATCCGTCTGACCTTCGGCTGCGGCATCGACGATCTCGACACCGATGCGGTGACGGCGGACGACCGGCTTTTCCAGAAACTCTGCCGCATCATCATGATCACCGAGATCCGCGGCATGAACCAGCTCGACATTATTCTTGAAGACCGCATGGTGAAAAGCGACCCGAAACTGACGAAGATCTTCACCGTCATCCGCAAGGACGAGCCGAGCCACTGGACTCCCTATCGCGACTGGCTTGCCGCGCATGGCGGCGGGGCGCCGAGGTTTAACGAACGCGCCGCGGATTTTCTTGTTCACCGCAGTCTTGTTTTCTGGAAAGTGCCGTCGCTCTATTTGAACAGGAACCTGCCGCGCCGGACCGATTGGCACGACCGGCGCGACGATGTGGGCGCGCTCGGTCTCGCCGCGGCGGAATAGGGATCATCCGTGAGAAAAAACCGTGGGGCGGATGAAATCCGCCTCTGTTTTCTCGCAATCAAGATGGCGGATTGCACCTCATCCGGATCCCGTCGAAGAACGCCCTACAGGCACGCCCCGTACAAGTCGCATTGCGCCGAGACGAATGTCAGCATCAGCATCGATACGGCAAACAGCAGCGCCGCAACGCCGAAACTGGTCTTCATCGGCGGAATGCCCGCCTTCACGATTACATAAATGACAAGGCCTGTCTGCAGAGCGAACAACGCAATTTGCAACGCTGACACGGCGTTCCGATTGATTGACCCGAAATCGACGCCGGCCGCGTTGAGCACGTTCATCAGCAATGCAAGGGCGACATGGCCGCCAAGCGCGAACAGTATTGCGAGCCTATAGAAGCTGAGACGGTGCGCCGCTCGCGCGATTTCCAGCAGTCTCCCGCGCCATTCCCCAAAGTTCAACGCTTTGAATCGCACAGGCGCCCCCCGTCCGCGAATTCAGAGCCTAGCACAGCGGCGGGCCGGGCGCACCCTGCGGAAAGTTTCAATACACCCGCTTCCTCGGCTCAATGTATTTGATCTCGTCCGTCAGCGTGTATTCATGCACGGGCCGGTAATCGAGCGTCACTTTGCCGTTCGAGAACCACGCCGCCGTATGCTTCATCCAGTTGGCGTCGTCGCGCTCGGGATAGTCTTCACGGGCGTGCGCGCCGCGGCTTTCCTTGCGGTTCGCGGCGCTTTCCATGGTGACGACGGCCTGCGCCAGGAGATTGTCGAATTCGAGAGTTTCGACAAGATCGGTGTTCCAGATGAGGGAGCGGTCCGAAACCGCAATGTCGGCGACATCGTCATGCACTTCGCGGATGAGCTTGCGGCCCTCTTCAAGGACATCGCCGCTGCGGAAGACCGCGCAGTTCGATTGCATGATTTTCTGCATACGGGCGCGGAGCTTCGCGGTTGGCGTTCCGCCCTTCGCATAACGAAAGCGGTCGAGCCGCGCGATTGCGGCGTCGCCCGCGCCGTTCGGCAAGGGACGCGCCGCCTCGCCCGGCTTGACGACTTCGCCGCAGCGAAGCCCCGCGGCTTTTCCGAACACGACAAGATCGATCAGCGAGTTCGAGCCGAGACGGTTCGCGCCATGCACGGAAACGCACGCCGCCTCGCCGATCGCCATCAGGCCGGGAACAATTGCGTCGGTGTCGTCGCCGCGCTTCGTCACCGCTTCGCCGTGATAATTCGTCGGAATGCCGCCCATGTTGTAATGAACGGTCGGCAGCACGGGGATCGCATCTTTCGTCACATCGACGCCGGAAAAAATGCGGGCGGTGTCCGAAATGCCCGGCAGACGTTCGTGAATGACTTTGGGGTCGAGATGGTTCAGATTGAGATGGAGATGATCCTTGTGCGGACCGACCCCGCGGCCCTCGCGGATCTCGATCGTCATCGCGCGGGAGACCACATCGCGGCTCGCAAGATCCTTGGCTGATGGCGCATAACGCTCCATGAAGCGTTCGCCCTCGGAATTGGTGAGATAGCCGCCCTCGCCCCTGACGCCTTCGGTGATCAGCATCCCGGCGCCGTAAACGCCGGTCGGATGGAACTGCACGAATTCCATGTCCTGCAAGGGGAGACCGGCGCGCAAGGTCATGGCGTTGCCGTCGCCGGTGCAGGTGTGCGCCGAGGTGCAGGTGAAATAGATACGGCCATAGCCGCCGGTCGCGAGGATCACCATTTTCGCGTTGAAGCGGTGGATCGACCCGTCGTCGAGCCGCCAGGCCATCAGCCCGCGGCAGGAGCCGTCGTCGTCCATGATGAGGTCGAGCGCGAAATATTCGATAAAAAACTTGGCGTTCTGCTTCACCGCCTGGCCGTACAGCGTGTGCAGCATGGCGTGGCCGGTGCGGTCGGCGGCGGCGCAGGTGCGCTGGATCGGGCCTTCGCCGAAATTCTTCGTCATGCCGCCGAATGCGCGCTGATAGATTTTGCCGTCATCGGTGCGCGAAAACGGAACGCCCCAGTGCTCCAGTTCGTAAACGGCGGCCGGGGCGTTTTTGCAGAGATATTCGATCGCGTCCTGGTCGCCGAGCCAGTCGGAGCCCTTGACCGTGTCGTACATGTGCCAGCGCCAATCATCGGCGCTCATGTTGCCGAGGGCCGCGGAAATTCCCCCTTGCGCGGCGACCGTGTGCGACCGGGTCGGGAAGACCTTGGTGACGCAGGCGGTTTTAAGTCCCCCTTGGGCGGCGCCAAGGGTCGCGCGAAGGCCCGAACCGCCCGCGCCGACGACAACGACGTCGTAGTCATGGTCGATGATCTCGTAGGCTTGTGACATCTCGCGCTCGATCTCAGGCGGAAAGGACGTACAGGGACCAAACCCCGAGCATGGCGGCGCCGAGGCAGGCGAAGAGGTTCAACAGCTTCCAGACGCCGCGAAAGCCGCCTTGGGCGTAATCGTCGATAATCTCGTCCATGCCGAGGCGCATGTGAAACGCGCCGATGACGATCAGAAGGCCCATCGGCGCGGCGTTCAGCGGCGCCCCGAGCCAGATGCGCATTTCCCCGTATGAGGCGTCCGCATGGGCGACAGCGCCCGCGAGGAACCAGATGACCAGCGGAAAAAGAAGCGCGGAACTTGCCCGCAGGACGATGAAACTCGCTGTCCCCTTGTGCGTCATTGCGGGTTTCCCTCAAGCGCCGCGCGCGGCGACGCCGGTCGCAACGACGACGATCGCGAGAATGGCCGAGGCGGCAAAAGCATACCAGGCGGTCATGGTTGCGGTCTTCACATCGAGACCGCGCCCCATGTCCCAGTAAAGATGCCGGAGGCCGTTGAGACTGTGAAAGATGAGGGCCCAAGTATAGCCGAACAGAACGAGAATTCCGGCCGGCGACGCCAGAACGCGGCCGACGGGCGCGAAAAACGCCTCGCCTTGCGCCGCCGCAAACGCCCACAGGGCGAACAGAATTGTTCCCGAGTAAAGCGCGATTCCGGTCGCGCGATGGGTGATCGAGGCGGCCATTGCCGGCGTCCAGCGCCAGATCTGCAGATGCGGCGACAGCGGCCGATCGACCGCCTTGCCAGGCGCGGGTTCCGAAGCCATGGAATTCCCTTGTAAATTGTGAGCCACAGAAGTTGCGCGGGACAATAGGCGCGCCGCTTTCCCTGTCAACGCGCGGGGAAGAAGATGGATCGGGATTGGCGATTGCCAGCCTCCGCCTCTTGCAGCACTATCGGTTCGGGGAATTGAAGGGGCGTCATCATGGTTCGTATCTTCGCGGCGGCTGGATCAGCGGCCCTGGTGTCGCTGTCGCCATTCTTCGCGCCTTCGGCCCTGGCGCAGTCGAAAAGCGCGGTCACGGCCGCCGAACTTGAAACGATTCTCGGCGAGGCCGGGTTTCCGGCGTCGGTGATCGAGGATGCACGGACCGGCGCCCCCGTCGCCAACGTGCAGGGTGACGGCGTCCAGTACTGGGTCCGCGCGCTCGATTGCGGCGGCGCGCCGAAAGCGTGTTCGACGCTCGTCTTCTTTGCGAATTTCGAACTCGGCCGCTCGGCGACCGCGACGGACTACGAAGTCGTCAACCGCTTCAACGACAGCCAGGTCTTTGGCAGGGCCTATCTCCTCGCGGGCCGCAACCAGGTCGGCGTCGATTACGTCATCGAACTCGACGGCGGCGTCTCGATGGATCACATCGTAAAGAACATCAGCCGCTGGGCGGATGTGATCGGCGCCTTCATCGCGCATTTCAGCGAAGGGCAGAAGACCTCCTGACCGCAGCCTTTTCGCCGGCCGGCCTCACCCGATCGTGCGGTCGCTGGCGATTGCGCGGAACGGCGCCCGCCGCCATTCTCGGCGCCCGATGTGAAGGACGGCGCTTGATGATCGAACTGTACACTGCCGCGACGCCCAACGGCTGGAAGGCGTCGATCGCGCTCGAAGAACTGGCCCTTCCCTATGAAGTGCGCGCGCTCAAACTGTCAAAGCAGGAGCAGCGGCAGGACTGGTTTCTGAACATCAATCCGAACGGCCGCATTCCGGCGATCGTCGATCGGGGCGCCGATAATTTCGCGGTGTTTGAATCCGGCGCGATCCTCGTCTATCTCGCCGAAAAGGCCGGCCGGCTGATGCCGACGGACGTCAAGGGGCGCAGCTTGGTCATGCAGTGGCTGATGTTCCAGATGGGCGGCGTCGGGCCGATGATGGGCCAAGCGAACGTCTTCTTCCGCTATTTTCCCGAGAAACTTCAGCCCGCCATTGATCGCTATCAGCGCGAATCGCGGCGCCTTTTTGAAGTCCTCGACAAGCGCCTCGCCGAGGAGAAATTTCTCGCGGGCGATTATTCGATCGCCGACATCGCGAATTGGAGCTGGGCGCACACCCATGAATGGTCCGGGGTTAACATAGATGGCCTCGATCATCTCCGGCGCTGGCTGAAAGACATCGGCGCGCGACCGGCGGTTCAGCGCGGCCGCGCCGTGCCGGAGCCATGGGATTCGCAAAAGGAAGACGAGAAGACGAAAGAAGAGCGCGTCGCCTCGGCGCGGAGCATCCTCGTCTGACAGCGGCTCACGCCGCCTTATCGACGAGCGCCTGTAGTTTCGGCGGCAAATCCGCGCCGAGGTCGCGCATAAACGCAAGCAGCGCGCGCTCGACATCGTCAAAACCGCCGTTCCTGCCGATGCGATCGGCGAGCCAGTCGGCTTCCTGCGCCGTCACCTGTTCGGCGATCGCCGCGGCGATTCCGTCGTCTTCATTCCTTCTTCCAGCGACCGGCGCCTTGCGGCCATACGATTCGCGAATCCCGGCAAGGCCGCCCGAGAACATGCGGCCGAAAAATCCCGCCGGGTTGACGGTCTGGTCCTTCACCCAGTCGTGGAGTTTCAGCGCTTGCTCGCGCGGCAACGGGCGATAGCCGACATGCGCCATCAGATGCGCCGCGATCGCCTTGATGAATAGATCCGTCCACGCTGGATCATTATCGGCGGCAGCCGTCATTTCATGGAGGTCGAACAACAGCTCGGCCTCGTCCCGGGTGATCGCAATCGAGCCGTCCCCAGCCGACGCGTAAAGATACCGGCGGAGGAGGTCGGCGTCGGCGCCGCTGATCCTGGGGCCGCCTTTGCGTTCGGCGATGACGCGCCGGAACTGGTCGGCGGTGAACTCCGCCATCGTTGGCGGCGTCGCCGCCGCTTTTTCCATCAAGGTGACGAGGAGGCCGAGCTCAATCCCGCTCGCCTTGGCGTCATTGCGCGTGATGAAGGCCTGGAGGTGCTCGAACTCAGCCGTCGTCAGATAGCCGTGCGGCTCCTCCTCGCGCAGAAAAAAGTCGGCGGCGGCTTCGGCGAAATAGTCCACCCATTCCCGGTCGCCCCGCGGCGCCTTCTCGGCGAGCGCGAACAGCGCCGCAAGTTCGGCGCGGCTGACGACGCCGTCGGCGAAGACGGTCTTCCTGAGGAAAATCACATCGTCGGCGCTGACATGGCCGTCGGCGCCGACGCTGCGAATGAGCGTTTCGATCTTGTCGTCGGACATGGGTGGCGAGCCTTCGCTGTCGTTCGGCGGAAATCTCGCCGACGCCGGTTAACGCCCGGTTCAATTTTCGATCAATCCTGCTAGAATGGCCGGAGAATCGGAGGGCGGAGCAAGCATGATCGATCGAAGGGCCGGGCTTATCGGGTCGCTGGCGGTTTTTTCCGTCTTTGCCTTCCTTGGCGAGGCTCGGGCTGCCCGTAGGGGCGGCCGGGATAGAGTCGGCCGATGGGTCGCCCGGCACGACGAACTGGCGCGCGGTCTCGCCGGCGGCGGCGTGTCTCAGGCGGCGTGGCGCGCCGGCGTCGAAGGTCTCGCCGCCGAGGTCGATATCGGAGAGCTGTCCGCCGAAATCGCCCGCTCACGCGTCAGTGAAGCGGGCGTTCCTTTCGGGAAGGATCCGCGAAAACGGTTCGTCGAATTCCTCGACGAAATCGGCGAACGCAGAAAGCTTCACTACGCCGCGGCGGTGTTCGAGTTCGGCCGCGACAACGTCATCACGCCCCATGGGCACAAAAACATGGCCTCGGCTCATCTCGTAGTCGAGGGGAAGATCAGGGTACGGACTTTCGACCGCATCGCGAGCGAGGAAGACGCGCTGATCATCACGCCCACCGCCGATCTTGTCGCGGAACCGGGGGTAACAGCCGTCATGACGAGCGAAAGGGACAACATCCACTGGTTCGCGTCGAGGTCGGAGCGGGCGGCGACGTTCGACGTCATTCTTTCTGGCCTCGACCCTGGCGCTCCCGATTATGTCATCGAACCTGTCGACCCCCTTGCTGGAACGGACGCCGGGAGCGGATCGATCCGCGCGCCGATACTGACGTTCGACGAATCGATGCGTCGCTACTCGGCCGACCTTTAGGCCGCTCATTCGGCCGTCTTGTAGGCGACGCCGTCCTTCATCACGAAATCGACGTCGAGGAGTTCGTTGACGTCGGCGAGGGGATCGCCGCCGACGGCGATGATGTCGGCGGCCTTGCCCGGTTCGATCGATCCGAGGATGTCGGATTTACCAAGATGGTCGGCGGCGTTGACCGTCGCCGTTTTGATCGCCTCCATCGGCGAGAAGCCGGCGGCGACCATCAGCGGGAATTCCTTCGCGTTCTCGCCGTGCTTTGAAACGCCGGTATCGGTGCCGAAGGCGATCTTGACGCCGCCCTTTCTCGCCCTTGCCGCCATGTCGTGCATCAGCGGGCCAACGGCCAGCGCTTTCACCCGTTGCGGCGGCAGCAGAAACGAGTTCGGGTCTTTCGCCCATTCGACGACGGTCGCGCCGGCAAGCAAGGTCGGCACCAGATAGGCCCCGTTCTTTTTAAAGAGCTTGGTCGAGTCGTCGTCGAGATAGGTGCCGTGCTCGATCGAATCGACGCCGGCCCGGAGCGCGGCGTTGACGCCTAAGACCCCATGCGCATGCGCCGTCACTTTGCGGCCCATGGCGTGTCCGGCTTCGACGATCGCGGCAAGTTCGTCGGCGAAGAATTGCTGTTCAAGGCCGGCCGCGGTGTTGGATAGAACGCCGCCGGTCGCCGTCAGCTTGATGTGATCGGCGCCGCGCCGGACCTGTTCCCTGACCGCGCGCCGGCAGTCGGCGGGACCGTTGCAGACGGCCGGGGAGTGCAGGATCTCGGCGACGTCGTCGCGATAGCCTTGCGTGCCGTCGCCATGACCGCCGGTCACCGAGACGGTTGCGCCCGACGCGAAAATCCGGGGACCGGCGACCTCGCCTCTAGCGATCCCGTCGCGCAGCGCAAATATAGCGTCGCCCGATCCCGCCCCTACGTCGCGCACGGTCGTGAAGCCCGCCATTAAGGTCTTTTTCGCAAAGCCGGCGCCGGCGACCGCATCGTCCGCATCCGACATTTCGACGGTCTGCAGACGCTGCTTTGGATTGTTTTCGCCGAGGATGTGAACATGGCTGTCGATAAGCCCGGGCAGAACGAAATGCCGCTTGAGGTCATGGATGGTGACCTTGTCGCCTTCCGCGGCGCCAACGGCGGCGGCGTCGAGATAGCCGGCTTCAACGCTTGCGATCCTGCCGTCCCTGACGACGATGGTCCGCTCCTCGAGCGCGGGCGATCCTGGAACCGCAAGCAGGGCGCCGGCGTGGACGATGGCGATGTCGGCGGCGGCGGCGCTTGACGCGACGGCGGCCGCGGCAAGCGCACTCAGCAAGTTTCTCATGACGGACCCCTCTTGTCGTTTCGGGCGATGCTGCCGAACTTGGCCTCGCAAGGCAATCGGCGCTTGACGCGGGCGCCGATTTGGCGAGTCTCTCGGCTGTTCGCGGAACCAGAGCTTTAATGATGTCCGATACCCCGCCCGACCGCCTCAGCGTCAACCCGAAGAGCCCGCATTGCGATCAGGCGGTGCTGCAGCGCGATGTCGGCATCAGGTTCAATGGCGAGGAACGGACCAATGTCGAGGAATATTGCGTCTCGGAAGGGTGGATCCGCGTCGCCGTCGGCAAGACTCTCGACCGCAAGGGCAATCCGCTGACAATCAAGATTTCAGGCGTCGTCGAACCGTATTATCGCGCTGAAAAATAATCGGTTACCGGGCGCGCGGCTTGCTGAGGTAAAGGCGCTGTTCGCCGAAATCGAGCGCGAAATCCTGCGCGGCGAGGAGATCGGCGCCAAGGAGGCCGAACGGCAACCGGTCGACGCCGATTTCTTCGAAGATCGGCGCATCATGGACCCACACGCCGACATTGCGCCAGGTGATCCTGCCGACCTGAATACGATTGAGACGCGCGGTGCGGACCCTTGTGCGATCGTCGAAAACATCCTTCAGCCGGCTGCCGGTGGTGAAACCCTCTCCAAGGTCGCGCGTGATGACGCTTGAGAACATCGCTTCCGCCGCGCGGTAATTGACAAGGGTCGCGACCGAGCCAAGGTCGATCACGAATGTCGTCGGCGACCGATTGATAAGGCCCTTCGTTGTATAGAGCGCTCCCGATGTTGCGGCGTAGGTGTTCGCTTTCAGTTTGACCGAGCGCCAGCCTTTAAGGCGCTCCTCGGGGATGCCGCCATGCGGGTAAAGGCTCATCGTCCGTTGACGGACGTCGAAGAGGACAGCGTAATGGCGAAGGAAATCAATGCCGATAATGCCGGCCGGCGCTTTTCGCGGCGGCGCCCAGTCGGGGAGGATGACGCCGACATGTTCGGGCATGACCGCCGCGCCGACGGCGATGTCGCCCATGGCGTAGGTGTCGAGACTTGCCGAGCCGGTGATGCCGAGGACGCGCCGCTTCGGTCCGCCCGTCGGCGCAAAGCCCTCGCGCGTCGCCAGGTTCTGAAAGGCGAGGGTCAAGGTCGCGCCGGTATCGACGATGAAATCATAGGGGCCGCGGCCGTCGATTGTGACGCTGATGGTGATCGCGCCATCATAATCTATGCGATAGGGCACGACCGCGATCGCCTCTTGCGCATTCGCTTCGCTCGCGATCAGGAGCGCGACAAAAAAAAGCGCAAACAGCGCGAGCAGGCGCCTCATGGATATTCTGTCCCTCTTTATCGTCCGGTCCTTATCGCTACCGGCTTTTTCCGGGAGCATAGCTCGGAAAAAGGTGACTTGCACACGCTGTTGTCCGTACCCTTTGCCCGGAATTGTCGCAGAAAACGACCATTCCATCGCAATTGTTTGAACCGGCCGCAGGAAACGGGCGGCGCGCAGCGCTGATGACGATCAAAATGAGGCCGCTGATCGAAAGGAACGCCAATGTTCGACTCCGTGGAAACCGATGACCGGCGCTGGGCGCTGGTCGCGGCGCGCGACGCCGCCGCGGACGGCCAGTTTTACTGCTGCGTACGGACGACCGGGGTCTATTGCCGTCCTTCCTGCGCCGGAAGGCCGCAGAGGAAGAATGTCTTTTTCGTCAAGACCCGGCCAGAGGCCGAACGCGCCGGGCTTCGCCCGTGCAAGCGATGCCGGCCCGAGCGACTGATCGGCGGCGATCTCGCCAGCCGGATCGCGGCGATCGACTGGGAAAGGGCGCACCACGCGCTCGACGATTCCGGGTTCGCGCGGCTTGGCCGGCTGCTCGGCGATGACGAAAGCCGCGCGCTATTTGACGCGTATGCAAAGGATTCAGGGTTCCGGTCGACTGTTGTCATGGCTCGCCACGGCTTCGGCGCCGGGGAATACCGATACTTCGCCGACCCCTTGCCGCCGCCGGTGGCGACGCTCCGCCACGAATTTTACGGGCGCCTTGCGCCGATTGCCTCGAAATGGCGCACGGCGCTTGGGCAGAGCCCCGCTTTCCCGGCCGATCACGACGCCTATCGCGCGGTCTGCGCGGCGGCCGGGCAACGCTTGCCGACGCCGCTGCTCCTCTCCTATAGACCGGGCGACTACAACAGGCTGCACCGCGACCTGTACGGCGCCGAAACCTTCCCCATCCAGGTCGCTATCCTGCTCTCGGCCCCCGGCAAGGATTTCGAGGGCGGCGAATTCGTGCTGACCGAGCAGCGCCCCAGAATGCAGTCGCGCGCCCATGTCGTCCCGCTGGAGAAAGGCGACGCGGTCGCCTTCGCCGTCAACGAACGCCCGGTCGCAGGCGCGCGCGGGGTTTACCGGGCTGCGATGCGGCACGGGGTATCGACCATCCGGTCTGGCCGGCGGCTGACGCTCGGCGTCATTTTCCACGACGCGGCGTAAACGGCGGCCCTTGCGCGTCGGCGCATCTTGGCTATAACCCGCCGCTTCTCGCGGTCGCCGGGCCGAAGGCATGCCTTGGCGACCCTTAACGCGCGCCTTTTTCGGAAGGCCACCTCCAGGAATCGCAAAATGCCAAAAATGAAGACCAAATCGGGCGCCAAAAAGCGCTTCAAGATGACCGCGTCAGGCAAGGTCAAGGCCGGCGTCGCCGGCAAGCGGCACCGCCTTATTTCGCATAACGCGAAATATATCCGCCAGAACCGCGGCACCACCTGTCTCTCCGACGCCGATGCCAGGATCGTCAAAAAATATATGCCGTATAACCGCTAGGGAGGCCTCGAAATGTCACGCGTCAAACGGGGCGTCACGTCCCACGCCAAGCACAAGAAAGTCGTCAAAGCCGCCAAGGGCTATTTCGGCCGCCGCAAGAACACGATCCGCATCGCGCGCCAGGCCGTCGAAAAGGCCGGGCAGTACGCCTATCGCGACCGCCGCACGAAAAAACGCAATTTCCGCTCGCTGTGGATCCAGCGCATCAACGCCGCGACCCGCGAGCTTGGAATGACCTACGCCCGATTTATCGACGGGCTCTCGAAAGCCGGGATCGAGGTCGACCGCAAGGTCCTCGCCGATCTCGCGGTGAAGGAGCCCGAGGCGTTCAAGGCGATCGCGGCAAAGGCGAAAGCCGCGCTCGCGGCGTAAGTCGCTCGGTAGGGCGGATGAAATCCGCCGGCTCGGGTGCGGCGAGGTCGCAGGCGGATTGCATCCGCCCCACTGTTTACGCTCAATTGCGAAAAGCCGCGTCGCCGCTTGGCGATGTGGTTTTTGGCCATTTCGGATTCGGAGGAGGGGATTATGGCTTTTGCATTTAGGCTACTTGTCGCCGTTGCAATTTTGGTGCTGGCAATCAACGCAGGATTCGAGTTGTTCCAGCGCCTAGGCATCGAAACGAGCAAAGCGGCAAATGTGCTGGGTATGAAAGATACATCCAGCGCTCAAACGAATGAAATACTGTTAGAGGGCGTCTTGCTCGGCGACGATGCCAGCCGAAATTTTCCGGTTTTGGTGCCCGACGACATACGAATCGAATATTCGTTCATTCAGGGTGAAGCGGAAGAGCGCCCGCCTTCTTACCGGCTTTTGCGCGCTATAATGCCAGTGCGGGCGGAGATCGCTAAATCGCCGATGAATTGGCGCGCTGATTTTTCCGGCGGCGGGTCATTTTATTCGCATGCGAGACGATCGGGCGATCCCGGGCCAAAATATTTAAACGGATATCCGCATTGGTCGTGTGTTAGCCCCACATATTCCTCCATTTTGATCTATGACTACGAAACCAAAGCTACCACAGACATTGTGCCCGACGGTTACGCTATAACTTCCGCAGTGAACTACGAGCCCTTTGGCAGAAGTAAAACGGCAGAGGAAGGTTTCCTGTATGGTACCTTTGTCACTGAAGACGCGAATAAAAATAACGCCCTCAACTGCAACGATCCAGAAAATCTATTTGTATACAGATTTTCAGACGGAAAGTTTACCGAAATAGACTCCGGCGGCCAGCCGTTCATCTCTGCTGCAACGTTTCGTGGCTGGGGAAATTCAGAATCCCCGCTACTATTTTCACTGGGGTTGGATGACAACGAAGATGGCGTCTATGACCCGTTCACCGAAGCGGTCGTTCCGGCAAAACTTGATCCAGCCAGTCTTACAGTGACGCGGCTGCCGATCGACGGATAGGCTTATACAGGGACTGCGGCGCACGTGGCGGACATTGAACAACTCGAAAATGACCTGACCGCGAGGATCAGGTCAACCGGATCACTCGCGGCGCTGGACGACCTGCGCGTCGCGGCGCTCGGCAAGAAGGGCGTCGTCAGCGAGCGGATGAAGGCGCTGGGCGCGATGGCGCCGGAGGAGCGCAAGGCCGCCGGCGCCGCTCTCAATGCGCTCAAAGATAAAATCGCGGCAGCGATTGAGGCGAAAAAAGAAAAGCTCGAAGACGCAGCGCTCGACCAGCGCCTCGCGACCGAAAAGATCGACGTAACGCTTCCCATCGCGCCGCTTCCGAAAGGGCGCATTCACCCCGTCACGCAGGCGATGGAAGAAATCGTCGCGATCTTTTCCGCCATGGGGTTCGATGTCGCCGAAGGCCCGGACATCGAGGACGACTTCCACAATTTCACGGCGCTGAATTTCCCCGCCGATCATCCCGCGCGCGAAATGCACGACACCTTCTTCTTTCGTCCGAAGGCGGACGGCCAAGGCGGAACATCGCGGATGGTGCTACGGACGCACACTTCGCCGGTGCAGATCCGCACCATGATGACGCAAAAGCCGCCGATTCGCATCATCATCCCGGGACGGACGTTCCGAAACGATTCCGACCAGACGCACACGCCGATGTTCCATCAGATCGAAGGCCTCGTCGTCGACCGCGAGACGCATATGGGACATCTCAAAGGCACGCTCGAAGCCTTCTGCAAGGCGTTCTTCGAAGTCGACACGGTGAAAACGCGCTTCCGTCCGCACTATTTTCCGTTCACGGAGCCTTCCGCCGAAATGGACATCGGCTATGAGCGGATCGGGCCAAAAGACGGCGGAGAAATCCGCATCGGAACCGGCGCCAGATGGATGGAGATTTTGGGCTCCGGCATGGTTCACCCGAATGTCCTTCAAAATTGCGGGCTCGACCCTGACGAATATCAGGGCTTCGCTTTCGGCATGGGCATCGACCGCCTCGCCATGCTGAAATACGGCATTCCGGATTTGCGCGACTTCTTCGCCGCCGACGCGCGATGGCTGGAGCATTACGGGTTCGATCCGCTCGACCAGCCAAATCTGGCGACCGGGCTTTCACGATGAAATTCACGCTCTCATGGCTGAAGGAACATCTCGAAACATCGGCCTCGCTCGCCGAGATCGTCGAGAAGATGATCGCGGTCGGGCTCGAGGTCGAGCATGTCGACAATCCCGCCGAGCGCCTCAAGGCCTTCACCATCGGCGAAGTCGTTGAGGCCGACAAACATCCCGAGGCGGACAAGCTGAAAGTCTGCAAGGTCGCAACGAGGGACGGCGTGTTGCAGATCGTCTGCGGCGCGCCGAATGCGCGGAAAGGCCTCAAAATCGTCTATGCGCCGGTCGGCTCCTATGTCCCCGGCGTCGATCTGACTTTGACCAAAGCGAAAATCCGCGGTGTCGATTCCTTCGGCATGATCTGCTCGGCGAAGGAGCTTGAACTTGGCGAAGATCACGACGGCGTCATCGAGGCGCCGGAAGCCGCGAAAGTCGGCGAACCGGTCGCCGGATGGCTCGGCGCCGATGACCCCGTCGTCGAATTTGAAGTGACGCCAAATCGTCCGGACACCAATGGCGTTCACGGCGTCGCGCGCGACCTCGCGGCGGCGGGCCTCGGGACGCTGATCACGAAAGCGCCGGCGCCGGTGAAGGGCGAGTTTCCCTGCCCGCAAAAGATCGGCCTGCAATTTCCGCCGGATGCCGCGAACGCCTGCCCGATGTTTGCCGGCCGCGTCATTCGCGGCGTCAGCAACGGTCCCTCGCCGAAATGGCTCGCCGACCGGTTGCGCGCCATCGGTCTCAGGCCCATCAGCGCTTTGGTCGATGTGACCAATCTGCTGACCTATGACCGCGCGCGGCCTTTGCACGTTTATGACGCGGACAAGCTCAAGGGTGAAATCCGCGCGCGCCTCGGGAAGAAAGGCGAAAGTTTCCTCGCGCTCGACAACAAGACCTACGAGGTCGGCGAGACGATGTGCGTCATCGCCGACGACAACGGCGTTCTCGGCTTTGGCGGAATCATCGGCGGCGAGAGCACGGGGTGCACGGACGATACGCAAAACGTCTTTATTGAGTCCGCCTCATTCGATCCGCTGCGCACGGCGAAGACGGGCCGCAGGACCGGCATTCACTCGGATGCGCGGCACCGCTTCGAGCGCGGCGTCGATCCCGATTTCGTGGTTCCGGGCCTTGAGGCGGCGACACGAATCATCCTCGACATCTGCGGCGGCGTTCCGAGCGACATCGAAATTGCGGGCGCCAAACCGCGCGCGGACCGGGTCGTCGCATTTCCACCGTCGGAAGTGAAGCGCCTCACCGGCCTTGATGTCGATCCCCAGAAATCGGAGGAAATTCTTTCGGCGCTCGGGTTCGGGGTCTCGCGCGCCGATCCATGGCTCGTCGATGTTCCCTCCTGGCGGCCAGACATCGACGGCAAGGCCGATCTTGTCGAGGAAATCGCGCGTATTGTCGGTTTCGACGCGCTTCCCGCCGCGACCTTGCCGGCGCGCATGGCGGTCGAAATGCCGAAATTGACGGCGGCGCAGGCTCGCCGCGGTTCCGCACGCCGGGCGCTCGCGGCCCGAGGTCTGCTCGAAGCCGTCACCTGGTCGTTCACGGATGAGCGCTACGCGGCGCTCTTCTCCGACGGCGCAAACTGGCTCGCGGCGCAGGGTCTCCTCCTCGCCAATCCGATTTCGTCCGACCTCGGATCGATGCGGCCGTCGATGCTGCCGAACCTCATCGCGGCGCTACGCAAGAACGCCGACCGCGGCCGCGACGACCTCGCGCTGTTCGAAGTCGCGCCGGTCTATGCGTCCGATCGTCCGGAAGGCCAGCAGACCGTCGCCGGCGGCGCGCGCCTTTCAAATCCCAAGCGGCACTGGTCGAAAGCGGAACTTTCCGCCGGCGTCTTCACGGTGAAAACTGACGCTGTCGCCGCGCTCGACGCGGCGGGCGCAAAATCCGAGCAGTTGCAGACAACGGCCGATGCGCCGAACTGGTATCATCCGGGGCGTTCCGGCGTCTTGCGCCTTGGTCCGAAACTTGTCCTCGCCCATTTCGGCGAGGTGCATCCGCGCGTCCTGAAAGCGATGGATGCCGATGGACCGATCCACGCGTTCGAAGTCTTTCTCGACGCCATCCCGGCGGCAAAAGTGAAAGCGACGAAGACGAAACCCGCGCTCGACGCGCCGGAACTCCTCCCCGTCCGCCGCGACTTCGCGTTCGTCGTCGATCAAGGCGTCGCCGCCGAGGCTCTGTTGAAAGCCGTGCGCGGCGCCGAAAAAAAACTGATCGCGGATGTCGGCCTCTTCGACGTCTACCAGGGCAAAGGCGTCGCCGACGGCAAAAAATCAATGGCCGTTGAAGTGACCTTGCAGTCGCGCGAAAAAACCCTGACGGACGACGAAATCGCGGCGGTCGGCGAGGCGATCGTCGCCGCCGTCGAAAAGGCGACAGGCGGCGTTTTGCGCGCCTAGAGCTTCTTGCGGAAAGCGGGGCGAGCGGCTAAACCACCGCCTCCCCTTGCTTGGGAGCGCCGCTTTAGCTCAGCTGGTAGAGCACATCATTCGTAATGATGGGGTCAGGTGTTCGAGTCACCTAAGCGGCACCAGTTTTTCCGGAACGCCAATGTTCGCGATCTGCGCCGGGCGGAGGGCGGCCGGATCTTCACGTCGGGCCATAACCGGCGCCGCGCAAATCGTCGATGCCGTATTTCGCCAAGCCGTGCAGGCGGTTCCCGCCTACGCCGGCAAGAATCCGATACCCGTCTTGAATCTGGTGTCGTTGAACTCGTTCACTTCGAGGGTGAAGGTCTCGAGGAATTCGCGGTGGATCGCTTCAAAGACCGGACCGAGTTTGTCTTCAAATTCGAACGCAACGCGGATCACGGGCTGCGAGGCGACGAAGACATCGAATGTCTCGCCGACGATCTCGGCGGAAACAACGGTCCTGAGCCACAGCGCGCCCGAATCTTCCGTATTGCCGACAATGAGGCAGAGGCCGAAGCGGACGGGTTCAAGGATGATCACCTCGCGCGCCGAATAGGAAAAGGCGTCGTCCCCATAATCCTTGCGCGGATCGAATGGCTCTTGCGCCGGCACCGCGACGACGTTTTTGGCCGGCGCGCCTTCGAAGCGGTGAAAACCCTCGATGATCGCATCGCCGAGCGCCCGGCAGCGAACGACGTTTTGAAACGCCGCCTGACCGTAATCGCGGATCGCGGTTTGAAGTTCTTCGTATTTCGAGCCGGGAATGCTCATGTCCTCGTGAAGGCGGCGCACCTAAAGCGCAACGACGAAGTCCTTGTAGACGGCATGGCGCGCCGCAGCGCGAAGGAAGGCCATATCCGCGGTGACAAACTTCGCATGCCGCGCAATCGCCACGGCCAGATAGAGACTGTCATAAACCGTTTGGTCAAGATCGGTCGCAATCGCGTGCGCGGCGTCGCTGTTGCCGCGAAGTTCAATCGCATCGACCGGGGTGTCCCGCAGCGCGGCAACGGCCGCCCGACCGTCATCCATCGAGACAAGTTCCTTGCGCGTTCGAGTCCAGATGACGTTTGCACACTCCGCCCACAAGAGATCCGGCGCGGCAAGCGTCTCGGTCTCGAGGAGCCGCAGGGCAGCGTCCGAGCCTTCTTCATCGAACACCCATTTCAACGCCACGCTCGCATCGATGATCAGCGTCATGAGGGTTAGAGGTCGTCACGGCGCCGATCGGCGCGGAGATCATCGAGCGAACTCGGTCCCGCGACACGCCCGATGCGCCGGCGAATCGCGTCAAGCCGCGCCAACGCCTCTTCGCGCGCGAGGCCTACAGAGGAGGCAAGGGCCTGTCGCGCCTCCTGTTCAAGCGAAACGCCGCGCACTGCCGCCCGGCGCCGAAGCGCATCAAGGACCGCGTCATCAAGATTGCGGATCAGGATTTGGCCCATGTCTGAGATTACAACGATTTCGATATCATTGCAATCAATGTTGGCTAATTCAGTCTTTCGACGCCCTCAGGTCCCGCCAGAATGACGCTATCCGCCAGGCCGATGAAAAGGCCGGTCTCGATGACGCCGGGAATTGATTGAAGCGACCGATCCAGCGCGGCCGCGTCGTCGATGCGCAGCAGCCGGCAATCGAGAATGAAGTTTCCGCCGTCGCTGATGAAGGCCGCGCCCGCTACTTGCCCACGTAGTCGCAAATCGGCGCCGCGATAGCCAAGACCGCCCAGCGCCTCGCGCACGGCGCGCACGGTAAGGCTGTATGAAAATCGGTCGATCTCGAGAGGCAGGGGAAAGGCGCCGAGCTCGGCGACCTTTTTCGACGCATCGGCGATGACGACAAAGCGCTTTGCCGCATTGGCGACGATTTTTTCGCGGAGGAGCGCGCCGCCGCCGCCTTTGATCAGCGTTTTTCGCCCGTCAACTTCATCGGTTCCGTCAACCGCAAGATCGATGATCGTCGTCTCGTCGGGTTCGATGATTTCAATGCCGGCGGCCCGGGCTTTCCTCGCCGTATCTTCCGAGGTCGGAACGGCTCTGACATAAAGTCCCTCACGGACGCGGGCGCCTAACAATTCGATGAAGTGCGCCGCCGTAGAGCCGGTGCCAAGGCCGAGCGTCATTTCGGCGCTAACGAGATCGACGGCGGCGGACGCCGCTTTGCGTTTGAAACTCTCGGCGCTCATGAACCGTCCTTGTTCCGGCGCTGCGCGTGCAAGCTGCGGAATTTCGCCGCCCAGCCTTTGATCTCCGACTGCCGGCCGCGCGCAACCGCGAGCGCGTCATCCGCGACATTTTTCGTGATGACAGAACCCGAACCGACATAAGCGCCCGTGCCAATCGTCACCGGCGCGACCAGCGCCGAGTTCGAGCCGATAAAGGCGCCGGCGCCGATCAGGGTCCGGTGCTTCAGAATCCCGTCATAATTGCAGGTGATGACGCCCGCGCCGATATTGGCCTGCGCCCCGATGCTGGCGTCGCCAATGTAGGTGAGGTGCGAGACCTTTGCTTCGGCGCCGATATCGGCGTTCTTGATCTCGACGAAATTGCCGACTTTGGCCCCTTGATCGAGCCGCGCGCCCGGCCTCAATCGTGCAAAAGGGCCGACAGTACAATTTTCGCCAACGCTCGCGCCCTCAAGATGCGAGTACGCTTTGATCGTCGCGCCGGAGGCGATGCTGACCCCCCTGCCGAAAAAAACGTTCGGCTCAACAATGACGTCATTTGCTATCGTTGTGTCGTAGGAAAAATAGACCGTAGACGGATCGATCAGGGTGACGCCCGCCGCCATCGCGGCAAGACGCCGGCGACCCTGGAAAATCGCCTCGGCGACGGCGAGTTCCACCCGCGAGTTGACGCCGACGACTTCATCCTCATCGGCTTCCGCGACGGCGCAAGAAAGCCCTTCCTTGCGCGCGATCGCGACGATGTCGGTCAGATAATATTCGCCCTTGGCGTTATTGTTCGTGAGCTGCGGCAACGCGTGCGCAAGAAAGGCCGATGAAATCGCCATCACGCCCGAATTGACAAAATCGATCCGGAGTTCATCGTCCGTCGCGTCTTTCGCCTCGACAATCGCCTCCAGCGACCCCTCGGGACCGAGCTTCAGCCGGCCATAGGCGCCTGCATCGTCCGGCGTAAAGCCAAGGACTGCGACCGCGGCGCCGGCTTCGACCTTGGCGATCAGCCGGCGGAGGGTTTCGGTTTCGACAAGGGGCGTGTCGGCGTAGAGCACGACGACGACGCCGGAAAAACCGGCGAGCGCGGGCAAAGCCTGTTTCACCGCATCGCCGGTGCCCTGGGGCGGGGTCTGGACGGCGATCGCAACATCGGCGCGTTCGCTGCGCGCCGCCTCACCGACGCCCGGCGCGTGATCGCCGATGACGACCGCCATCCGCTCGGGGGAAAGCGCCGCCGCCGTCGCCATCGCATGCGCCAGCATCGACCGGCCGCCGATCTCGTGCAGGACCTTCGGCGTCGCGGAGTTCATCCGTGTGCCGTGCCCGGCGGCGAGAAAGATGGCGGCGACTGCCGGCATGTTCATTGATCCTCGCCAGTCTGATAAAGGGGCGGCGTCAATCTTCTCCCGCCTTTTGGCGGGCGCTGCCGGAGATGTAAATGCACGGCCCGCTTGTCGGAGTGACGGTTCTGTTCGACCTCGACGGCACGCTTGTCGATACGGCGGGCGACCTCGCCGCGTCGATGAATCACGCGCTGAAGGCGGCGGGCTTGCCGCCGGTTCCGCTGGCGCGCGTCCGGCGTCTGGTCGGCCATGGCGCGCGCGCCATGCTGTCGCTTGGGTTTGCTGAAGCTGGATTTCCGGCGCCGTCCGCCGCCGATCTCGACGGCCATATCGCGGTTTTCCTCGATCATTACCTTGCGCATATCGCCGATACGTCGCGGCCGTTTCCGGGCGCGGTCGAGGCGATTGAAGCGATGCGCGCCGATGGCGCCGGGATCGCCATTTGCACCAACAAGCGCGAGGCGTGGGCCCGCGCTTTGATCGAAGCGCTCGCGCTGACGCCGTATTTCGGGACGATTGTCGGCGCTGACACGGCGGGCGCCGCCAAGCCCGACCCGCGCCCGGTCCGGCGGTGCCTTGCCGATACCGGCGCTGTCAAAGGCGTATTCGTCGGCGACAGCGATACCGACATCAAGGCTGCGGCGGCGGCGGGCATCCCCTGTCTTGCCGCTCTGTTCGGCTATGGACCGCTTGATCTTTCCGATCAGGCGTTCGCCGTATTCTCAACCTATGATGAAGCGCCGGCGCTGGTCCGCCGGGCGGCGGCCTGAGCGGAGCAGGCTTTCAGCGCGCGACGATCCCGATCCGCCGCGGCATTCCATTCACCATGTCGCTGCGGACGTCCGTACGCGACGATCGCATGGTGGCGACAAACCCTTCCGGTTTCAGATCGACATCAACGTCGAAACCGCGCTTCCGCCAGAAGTCCCGGATTTTAGCCGCCAGCCGCGCCGCCCCATCGTCCGTGCAAAGGTCCGACATGCCACACCTCGAAAAGCGTCATCGATCCCCCTAGAATATAAGGCGGTCTGATTTTTTCAAGCGTCTGCAATGAATTTGATTGTATTGTTTTTGGGATATTGCGTTATGAGCCGGCCTTTTTGCTGCAGCGCAAAAAACTTGGTAGCCATCGGATCTGAATGCTACATAAGCGTAGCTTATATCTGGAGGCCCTGTGAACAGCCCCGAAATCAAGTGCGACTTCGCCCCGCTGTCGATTGGCGAGCGGATCAGAACCGCGCGCAAGGAAGGCGGCTTTAGCCAGGCCGATCTTGCCGGCAAGGTCGGCGTCACCCAGCCCGCGGTCGCCAATTGGGAAAGCGGTGTCCACGACCCGCGCCGCCTGATGCTCGCCAAGATCGCCGAAGCGTTGCGGGTCTCTCCCGACTGGCTCGCGAGCGGCGCGCGGTCGCCGGTCGAAGCCGACAAACATCCCGCCGCCGCCTATTTGCGCCGGCCGGTGCAGCACACGCCCGTCATCAGCCTCGCCGACGCCGCGCGCATCCTCGATGATCCGAACGCCGATCCGCATGCTGCGGCGGAAGACTATATCCCGGTCACGTCCGGCGCCGAAAAGCTGTTTGCGCTGTTCATCGACGACGAGGCGGTCGATCTCGCCTTTCCCAAGGATACGCTGGTCGTCATCGACTACGCCGATCGAACGCCCGCCGACGGCGCCTTTGGGCTGTTCGTCCTTGACGGACTGCCGGTCATCCGTCGCTGGCGGGATTATCCGCCCCGGCTCGAGCCGGCGTCGGCGAGCCCCGCCTATGGGCCGATCTATTTCGACGCGCCGCCCGCAGTGATCGGTTGCGTGCGCGTGTCGATCCGGGTTCATTGAACAGAAGCGGCGCTGCCTCAGGCGGCGGCGCGGGCGTATTGGCGGCGGACGCCCGGCAATTCTTCGATCGTCGCCGCATATTCGCGGCGCACTCTGCGCAAGATCTCCGGCAGCGCGGCGACATCCGTAGACTGACGTTCAACCATCGCGCACGCCTCGCCAAGGGGTTTTGCGCCGACGTTGAACGACATTGACTTCAGCGCGTGCGCGGCGCTGGCGATTTCGTTCGCGTCGCGCGACTTCGCCGCGTGGGCAAGACGCAGCATCGCCTCCTTTGAATGCGCCTTGAAGAGGTCGAGCGCGCGCCCGACGAGGTCGCCATTCCCGGCCTGCATCGCTGCAAGCTCCCTGAACACGGCTGCGTCGAAGCGGCTTGTCGGCTGTTCCGGCTGCGCGACGGACGCATCGACCTGCGGCGGCCTGTCTTCGGCGACCGGCGTCATCGTCGGCTTGACGAAACGGGCGATCGCCGCGGCCAGTTGCAGCAGCGTAAAGGGCTTGGTCACATAATCGTCCATGCCGGCGTCGCGCCAGGCGTCGTTGGCCCCTTCGACATGCGCGGTCAGCGCAACGACTGGCGTCCGCCGGCCAGTCTTTGCCTCGGCGGCGCGGATCTGCCGCGTCGCTTCAAAGCCGTCCATGACCGGCATCGAGCAGTCCATCAGGATGAGGTCGAATGATAGCGCCTTGAACGCATCGACCGCCTCCTTGCCGTCGGCGACCAGGGTCGGCGTCACCCCGAGACGGGTCAGCGCTTCTTTCACCACCTCGCGATTGACCGCACTGTCGTCGGCGGCAAGGACGCGTGCGCCGGCGAATGTCGGCGTGTCGTGACGGGCGACGGCGACGCCGCGCAGCGCTTCGGGGCCGCGCAAGCGGCCGTCAACGATCCGCTCGATCTGGTCGAACACGTCGCGCCGGCTCAAGGGACGGATCAGGAGGTCTTCGGCGACGCCTTCGCGCAGCAGCCGGTCCGGCGCGTCGTCGCCAAGCTCGCTGATGCAGATGCGCGCCGGCACCCAGTGCTGGGGATCGCCAGCGAGGACGGAATTTAGCGCATCGAGATAATCGGGCGCTGCAAAAATGATGTTCGAATAGGCGATATGCGCCTCGAGCGGGCTGTCGCTCGAGACGATCTGGACGGCGATGCCGGCCTCTTCGAGATATTTGGCGATCATAACCGGCGTCGCGGCGCCGGCGACAGCGACGACAGCGCGCAGATCGTTCCTCGCTTTGATCACCGGCCGCGCCGGTTCGATCTCTTTCGTCGGTATACTGAAGAAAAACCGCGAGCCTTTTCCTTCACGGCTTGAGACCCCGATCTCGCCGCCCATCGCATCGACGAGCTTGCGGCAGATCGCAAGACCGAGACCGGTGCCGCCGAATTTTCGCGTCGTCGACTGGTCGGCCTGCGAGAAGGCGTCGAAAATCCTTGCCTGTTTTTCTTCCGCGATTCCGATCCCGGTGTCGGCGACGGTGAATTCGATGACGCATTTGTCGCCCGCGCTTTTCACCTGCCGCGCGGTGACGACGACGCTGCCGCGCTCGGTGAATTTCAGCGCGTTGTTGACGAGATTGGAAAGGATCTGGCTGATGCGGACCGGATCGCCTTCGATGGCTTCGGGGACCGAAGGCCCGATATAGGACGTCAGATCGACGCCGGCCTTCGCCGCGCGCTCCCAGAAAAGACTGATCACATCTGAAATGACATCGACCGGCCTCACCGCGATTTTTTCGAGTTCAAGGCGTCCGGCCTCGATCTTCGAGAAATCGAGAATGTCGCTGATGATCGTCAACAGGCTCTGGCCGGAGCGAACGATAACTTCCGCATAGCGTTTCTGCCTCGGCGGCAGATCCGAATTATTGATCAGCTCCGCCATCACCAGCATGCCGTTCATCGGCGTCCTTATTTCGTGGCTCATCGCGGCGAGGAACTCGGATTTGGCGCTGTTCGCCGCTTCCGCCGCTTCCTTGGCGAGTTTCAGCTCGCGCGTCCTGATCGTCACGATCTTCTGCAGGTTTTCCTGCTGCGCGAGCAGCCGCGCATCGCGGTCCTGGATCTTGTCGAGCATGTCGTTGAAGGCGTCGACAAGATCGCCCGCCTCGTTGGCGCTCGCCCTTGTCGCCCGGACGCCGAAATCGTCGCGCTCACGAACGTCGCGCATGACCCGGGCGAGATCGATGATCGGGCTGGTCACCGTGCGCTGCATCCGGAGCGTCAGCAGAAGGCCGACCGCCGCCGAAAACGCGGCGGCCGATACCGCGTCCCACAGGATCCCCCAGACATGGCGGCCAAGCTCGGACGTATCCGAAGCGATCGTCAGCGCCCCAACAACGGCGCCGCTCTGGACAATCGGCGCGCGCGCTGAAATCGTCCGTAACCTGAGCAGTTCAAGGACGTTCGGAGCGCCGGCGATCGCCGCATGGCGCGACGACAATTCAACCGTATCCCCAAGTTCGACGAAAACGCTGCCGTCCGCGCGTTCGACGCGCACGTGATTGAGATGGGGCATTTCGCCGATCGCCCGCAAGGCCTCGAGCGTCATGTGCGCGTCATCGGCGGCGACCGCGGCGGAAATTGTCGCCGAGAAGACGGCGGCGTTCGACTGCAGTTCGCGCGTCCGTTCCGCGCCATACTGGCTGACCTCGCGCCAGACGAACGATCCGGTCGCCAGCGCCACCGCCCCGAAAACCGCGATGACGACCAGCGAGGTCATCTGCTGCCTGAGCGAGGTCTTTTGTTGAGCCACGAGGACGCGATCTCCGCACGCGATGCTCGGCAGTGTTGACTGAAATTGATTGCAATTTGCTTGCGCCGCGCGCCGGCGGTTCCTGTTAACCCAAAATTTGGACGATTGCCGGCAGATGGACTGTGACCGGCCGTCGTGCCTGGAATCGGCGGCCGCGACCGAACAGGCGGGAGATCAATCCGGCAATGGCGAACGCGCCCCGCGTACTTGTTATCGACGATGACCCGATCATGCGCGAGCTTGCGTCCGCAAAGCTCGCCGAAGCGGGCTACGACCCGGTTGTCGCCGACGATGGCGCCGCCGGGCTTGCCCGTCTCCGGGCCGACGGCGCCGATCTTGTCATTACCGACGTCGATATGCCGCAAATGAGCGGCTTTGAGGTGACGCGAACGATCAGGTCGGAAGCTGCGCTGTCGGCAATCCCCGTCATTGTCGTCACCGGCAGCGAATGGCCTGACGCGGTCGCGCAAGCCTTCGCCGCCGGCGCGACATCTTTCCTTGCCAAGCCGATCAACTGGACATTGTTCAACGAGGCGGTGCGGTTTGTGCTCAAGGCGAGCGCCGACCAGAGGGACCTGCGCCTCGCCCGCGACGCCGCGGAAGCCGGCTCGCGCTTCAAGGACAGCCTGCTGTCTGTCATGAGCCACGAACTCAGAACGCCGTTGAACGCGATTATCGGCTTTGGCCAGATTCTGGCCGAACAGTTCGATCGCGAGAACGATCATCTGCATAAGGAATATGCCGACTACATTGTCGATGGCGGCAAACGGCTGCTCAACTCGGTGTCGGACATGCTGCTCGCCTCGGACGCCCGCACCGGTCCGATTGCGCTGAATGACGTCGATTGCGCGGTCGAGGATCTGGTTGAGCTTGCCCTGGCGCCGCTGGAAAAGGCGCTGACCGCCGCGCAGGCGGACGTCAGACAGATCGTCAGGGACGGCGCCGTCGAATTGTGCTGTGACCGGACTTTGGTCGCGCGCTGTTTCGGCAAGCTGATCGAGAACGCTGTCAAGTTTTCGGCGCCGGGCGTCAAAATCACGATCGGCGCCGCGCTGACAAAATCGGGGGAGCTCGTTCTCCTCGTCAAGGACAGCGGTCCGGGGATCGCGCGCGAAAAGCTTGCGCTCATCACCCAGCCGTTCGGCCAGACCGATCTGTCGCTGCGCCGATCGAAGGAAGGGCTGGGGCTCGGCCTGCCCCTCGTCAACGCGGTCATGCAGGCCCATGGCGGACGCTTCCGCCTCGTTTCCGCGCCGGGCGAGGGCGCCAGCGCCTTCATGATTCTCCCCGCGTCGAGGGTCCGCGCAACGCAGGCGCAGATCGCCGTCTCCGCCGCCTGACAGCGAAGGCGCGACGCTTGACGGAGGCGCGGCAGCAACTAAGAGGAACGCCGCTTCTGGCATCATCCGCCAGAAACGGGCGCGTAGCTCAGCGGTAGAGCACTACGTTCACACCGTAGGGGTCGCAGGTTCGAACCCTGCCGCGCCCACCAGCCTTCACCCCGCGGACGCGCCGGTAAACTCCTTGTTGCAAAATTGATACGGTTGGTGCGGCGGCGCACTTTCGCGGCTCACGTTTACTTTACGGCGACTTCTGTCCGCGCAAATACTGATTTCCATCAGGGCGCGCCTTAACCGGTCCGGCAAAGTTGAATGGCCCCTTCAGGGCGGGGCGCAAAAAGGGGTTATCCATGAAAGCGTCAAACGGTCTCGTCGTCACGACCGGTCGTCTTCTTTGCGGCGCCGCAGCAGGCGCGATCGCGGCAAGCGCTGCCTATGCGCAGTCCGACGAGATCATCGTCACCGCGACGAAGCGAGAGCAGACCTTGCAGGAAGTGCCGATCGCGGTCAGCGTCGTTGACGATCGCTCGATCGAACAGTCGAACGTCCAAGATCTGTTCGACCTGCAAACCCTGGTGCCCTCGCTGCGCATCAGCCAGCTGCAGAGTTCGTCGCAGACCAATTTCATTATTCGCGGCTTCGGCAACGGCGCCAACAATCCCGGCATCGAAAGCTCGGTCGGCGTTTTCATCGACGGCGTCTACCGCTCGCGTTCGGCGGCGGCGATCCTCGACCTGCCGGTGCTGGAGCGCGTTGAAGTCCTGCGCGGGCCGCAATCGACCCTCTTTGGCAAGAACGTGTCGGCGGGCGCGATCAGCATCACGACCAAATTGCCGGAATTTGAATGGGGCGGCGGCGTCGAGGCGAGCTATGGCCGCTTCAACGAAGCGATTTTCCGCGGCTCGCTGACCGGTCCGGTCTCCGACACCGTCGCTTTCCGCGTTTCGGGCAGCACCAACAACCGCGAGGGCTATTACGACAACATCGTCGACGGCACGGACGTCAACGAGCGCGACCGCTGGGCGGCGAGAGCCGAGCTTCTGTTCGAGCCGACCGATGCGCTGCGCTTCCGCGTCATCGGCGACTACAACAAGATCGATGAAGTCTGCTGCGGCGCGATCCAGCTTCTCAACGGCCCGGCGACGCAGTTCATCGGCGCCCCGATGCCGTTCGGCCTCGGCGAGATCGTCGATAGCGCCGCCGACCGCGCTTACAGCGTCGCGCTTGACGAGCAGGTGCGCAATGAGTTGACCGGCAAGGGCCTCTCCTTGCAGATGGACTGGGACTGGGGCGGTGCGGCGCTCACCTCGATCACCGCCTATCGCGAACAGACCGATTTCTCCGACACCGACGTCGATTTCAGCGGCGCCGATCTCGCGATCAACCCGCAGTTCCGCGAATTCGAGACCTTCACCCAGGAAGTCCGGCTCGCCTCGACCGGCGAGAATACGGTCGACTGGCTGATCGGCGGCTATTATTTCGACGAAAGCGTTTTTCTCGATCGCGACGTGATTTTTGGCAATGACATCCGCAATTACGCGAACGGTCTTGCCGGCGGCGCGCTGCCAGGCCTTGAAGCGGGGATCGGCCTGCCGGCCGGAACGCTGTTCGCGCCCGGGCAGGGCTATTTCGGCGAATACAACATGGACAACCGGTCGTTTTCGATCTTCGGGCAGTTCGATTTTCACCTGACCGAGCGCCTCACCCTGTCGGGCGGCGTCGCCTATCTCGACGACAAGAAAGAATACACGATCAACGACACGCTGACCGACGTGTTCTCGCAGCTGAACTTCACTCAGATCGGCTTTGCACAATTGTTTGGCGCGCTGACCGGCGGGCAGGCGCCGACGCCGGCGAACTTCGCCCTGTTTCCGGCGCAGTTTGCGCTGGCGAACGCGTCGAGCACAGTCCCTTGCAATCCGCCGACGGTCGTTGCCCCCTTCTGCAACCCGGCGCTGGCGCTGACCGCCCTGCAGTTCTTCGAGCCGCCGGTCAACGTTCCGCCGGGCGGCAACGCGCTCGACGACGGCCTCGCCGAAGGCGACAAGGTCACCTACACCTTGCGCGCCGCTTACGATGTCGCCGACTGGCTGAACGCCTACTTTACCTATTCTACGGGGTGGAAAGCGTCGGCGGTCAACCTTTCGTCGGACAGCCGCGTTCCCGATCCCGTCACCGGCTTTGGCCGCGAGGCGAGCCCGGAAGAAGTGAAGCTCTACGAAGTCGGCTTCAAGGCGCAGTTCGACCAAGGCTTTATCAACATCGCCGTGTTCGACCAGACTATCCGCGGCTTCCAGTCGAACATCTTCATCGGCACCGGCTTCGTCCTCGCCAACGCCGGCGAACAGTCGGTTCGCGGTTTCGAGGTCGATTCGCAGTGGCAGCCTTTCGAATCGCTGGTTGCGACGTTCGGCGTCACCCATCTCGATCCGGAATATGACAGCTTCCCGAATGCTCCGTGCACAACCTTTGTCGGCGTGGCGCCGGCGGCTTGCGCCATGGGCGCCGCGACGTTTGACGCGTCGGGCGTCCGCCCGGCGGGGATCGCGCCGTGGAGCATCGGCGCCTCGCTCACATTTACCCAGCCGCTCGGTCCGAACCTGGACGGCTATCTGCGCGGCGAATTCGAGGCTGAAACCGACGTTCAGACTGTCGAAAACGTTCCCGCCTCGGTTTCTTCGCGCAATGTCGAGAATTTGAACATCAGCGTCGGCCTCAATTGGGAGAACGGTTTCGAAATCCAGGGCTGGGTCAGGAATGCGCTGAACGACAGCTACATCATCCAGGCTTTCCCGACGGTCGTGCAGCCGGGAAGCTTCTCGGGCTATCTCAACGAGCCGCGCACCTACGGCGTCACCGTTCGCAAAAAGTTCTAGGGGGCATACGAGGGCCAGTCGGCGGAAAAGGCGGCCCTTCCGGGCCGCCTTTTCAGTATTAGGGGTCAGTGGCCAGTGATCAGTGATCAGTGATCAGACACCTTTGAGCCTGACCGAAACTTGATGCAGCAAATTCAGGCGTCGTCATTCCGGGGCCGCCTCTTGGCGGAACCCGGAATCCATCGCAACGTTGGATTCGCTGAGAAATGGACCCCGGGTTCCGCGTGAAGACACGCGGCCCCGGGGTGACAGCTTTTTGTTCGCCCGTATTTGCGAGAATACTTTTCGGTCAGGCTCCCTGATCCCTGATCCCTGATCCCTGATCCCTGATCCCTGATCCCTGATCCCTGATACCTGATCTTAAGCGGTTTCCCGCAAATTGCGCCTGACCGGGACTTGGCGACACGGCGCAAAAATTGCTTCGGCTTTTCTCCTCGAAGTTGCGCCGGCGCGGACCGGCGGGAGTTGGGCCAGAATGGGACAATCGAGGCAAAACGCTTGCGGCGGTCGCTTTTTTCGCTGCCGCCGCGGATCGTCGGCGGTCGAATTCGCGCTCGTCGCGCCGATGTTTTTCGCGCTGACATTCTCGATTCTCGAAGGCGGCTATTTCTTCTTCGTCGAATCGGCGGTCGATGCGGCGAACGCCAAGGCCGCGCGCCTTATCCGCACCGGTCAGGCGCAGACAAGTTCTATCTCGCGCGACGCATTTTATGACGAG
This sequence comes from Parvularculaceae bacterium, assembly GCA_041744115.1. Taxonomy (GTDB): domain Bacteria; phylum Pseudomonadota; class Alphaproteobacteria; order Caulobacterales; family Parvularculaceae; genus Amphiplicatus. Next base: position 55,226 of record JBGTLL010000014.1, read on the forward strand.
ATCTGCGACGTCGTCCGCCTGTTCGGCGATTGCAGCCAGCGGCTGACCGTCGATGTCACGCGTTTCTCGACATTCGCCGAACTCGCGGCCGACGCCGCAGCGCCGATCTGCCGCGACGCCGATCCGGGCGCCGTTGACGCGATCCCGTATCAGACCGGCGCCGCGCGCGACATCGTCCGCGTCCGCGTCTGCTACATGCACAAGAGCTTCAACCCGGGCCTCGGTCTCAACCTCGAACGCACAAGCGGCGGCGCGGTCAAAATGTTCTCGACGTCGATATTCAGGAATGAGCCGTATGATTCGTGAAGCGATATTAAAAACGGGAACCGGGAACGGGGAATCGGGAACCGGTTCGGTCCCGGCGGGTCCCGGCTCCCGGTTCCCGATCGCCGAATTCACCCGCTCCCGCTCCGGCCTTGCCGCCGTCGAATTCGCGTTTATCGCGCCGATCATGATCCTCCTGTTTTTTGGCCTGATCGAAGGATCGTCCGCGTATTCGATGAACCGGAAAATTGTGCTGTCGGCGAACACGCTCGCCGATCTCATCGCGCAGGAGTCCTCGATCACCCAGTCGAGCCTCGACGATCTCTTTGTCGGCATGGAAGACGTAATCGGCCCGGACGACATCGACGTGACGTTTCGCGTCGTCAGTATCGTCTTCGATCCGGCGACCGAGGAAGTGAAAGTCCACTGGAGCCACGATTCCTCCGGCGGGACGCCCTATGCGGCGGGGAGCGTCTATCCGGGCGACATCGATGCGACTTTGCTCGACGACGCCTCATCGCTGATCGTCGCCGAGACCGACTTCGACTACGCTTCGCCAATTTCCCAGAAAGTGATCGGTTCGATCGCCATGATCAAAAGCGCGACGCGCTGGCCGCGAATGTCGGCGAAGGTCCAGTATTGCGTGACCGCGGGTTCGTGCACGAATTGACGCAGGGCGGATGCAATCCGCCAATTGCTTCACGGCTCAAGTTAGAGCAAAGAGCAATATCTCAGAATCGAGGACGACGTCACCCTGACGCAAGTCAGGGTCCAGAATGGCGAGCAAGTCCCTCGCGGCTCTGGATGCTGGCTTTCGCCAGCATGACGGAACGAGGCATGACGGAACGAGGTTCGTGTCCAATGCGGATTAATTGCGCCCCGCTCTAAGGCGGATTGCAGCCGCCCTACTTCGTCACATTGCTGATCTTGTTGCGCGGCGCGTTGGGCGAGCCGATCAGCTTACGGACGAGTTCGGGCGTCGCCTCAAGGCTCGCCTGGTGGAGCGCGACCATCGAGCCGTCGCCTTTGACGCTGGCGTCGATCCCCGCGGCCTCGGCCGAGCGGACATTCAAAACGCCGGCCGACAGATCGTCGATATAGCCGTCGGCGCTGACCGTATTGGCTGCGATCTCGTCGCGGAATCGGTGCGCGAGCGTCATATAGCTGCCGAGCGAGGACGCAACATTGCCGCGCGGAATGCCGTAATCGGCGATTTCATAGCGGCTGAGATAGGCGCCGCTGTTGTCGGAGAAAATCCCGGCGCTGGTGAAGACATATTTCTGGTTGAACGCCGAGACCGACTGCGGATTGGCGTAGCCGCCCGTGTAGAACGTAATGACGTTGGCGCCGACGCAGCCGGACTTGCCATTCGGTCCGAGGCAGGCAAGCGGCACGATGTTGAAGCCGAGCGAGCCGCCGATCGAGGCCGCGATAAAGGCTTGACCGTCCGGCGTTTGCCGCTCCTGCCAGACAATGCCAAGTTCGGTCAGCACCGGACCCAGATTGACGGTGTCGAAATTCGCGACCATGCCGCGCGGATTGGCAATCAGATCCTGCGTCTGGGCTCCGGCGGCGCCGGCCGTGAATGCAAACGCGACGAGCCCGAGCGCCATCCGCTTTACTGTGTCAGCCATTGGAAATTCCCACCCCTGCTAATGCCGGACGCCCCGCTGTCCGAACCACTCCGGGCATCCTACTCCGAATCCGCGCTTGCGCAATTGCCGCGTGACTTTGGGACCCTCGCATGATTGAAGCCGCCATCATGGACAATCGGCGCGCCAAAAACGCGAACACCGCAAACGCGAAAAAACGGCCTGCCGCACCCCAAAAAAAGGCGCCGGCGGAAGGTTTGGCGCCGCGCCGCGCCGCGCTTGACATCCTGACCCTTTTCGCCGCCGGGCGGACGCTTGACGAGGCGCTGGAGGATTGCCGCTCTTTCAATGCGCTTGAAGGGTCGGACCGGGCTTTTGCCCATGCGCTCGCCGCCGGGGTCCTCCGCCGCCGGGGCGCGATCGATCACATGATCGGCCTCCATATCGACCGCCCGTTCCCCAAACGCTCGGCGCGCGCCGCCGATATTCTCCGCCTCGCCGCCGTGCAGAGCCTTGTCCTCAAAACCCCCGATCACGCTGCTGTCTCGACCGCGGTCGATCTCGCCGGAGAGTTCCGCGAGATCGCCGGCTATGCCGGTCTCATCAACGCCGTCGCCCGCAAGATCGCCAAAGCCGGGCCCGAGGCGATCGCCGGTTTGCCTGAGCGGATCGACACGCCGGGCTGGATGTGGCGCGGCTGGGAGCGGCGCTATGGCCCCGAAGCCGCGCGCGCGATTGCGCGGGCGAACCGGGTCGAGGCGGC
>JBGTLL010000015.1:0-5425 GCA_041744115.1 Parvularculaceae bacterium
GCGGCCTCCGCGAGACGCACGGCCGCCTCGCCGCGGCCAAAACGAAGGCAAGAAACCCTTCCGCAAGAACAGCGAGCCGCAGGCGCCGCGACGGTTCACCAGCGAGCCGCGCCGCGGCCGCGAACCCGATCCAAATTCGCCTTTTGCGGTCCTCGCCGCCCTGAAAGCCGATATGGCGGAGCGCAACAGCAAGCCCGAGTGACGACAAGGCCGGATGCGCAACGGCGGATCTGCGCATCTGCCTGTCTGATGCCGCGCGAATCTTGCGTCCTCACGATTTTTTCATAGGTGGCCGTATAGCCTCGTCGTTAACCTTGTCCGGAAGGATAGCGCATGTACGGCATGATCCATCAGGCCGCCCGCCAGCTGGCAACCGAGAAGCTTGGCGACGATGGCTGGAACAGGATCCTCGACAAAAGCGGCATGTCGACGGAACATTTCATCAGTGCGCAAAGTTATGGCGATGACGTCACCAATCGCCTGATCGCGGCGATTGGCGAGGTTGCGGGGATCGCGACCGGGGATCTGCTTGAAGCCTTCGGCCGCCACTGGGTGGTGTACGCCAAATCCTCCACGCACGCGGCGATGATGAACCGCGCCGGCGCCGACCTCGTCAGCTTTCTGGGCGGTCTTGATCGCATGCACGCCAGCATCAAGACGGTGATGCCGGACGCTTCGATGCCGTCGTTTACGCTGGTTGAGGCCGACGCTGACCAGATCGTCGTTATTTACCGGTCGGAACGGCCCGGACTCGAAGCCTTCGTCCACGGCATTCTCTCCGGATTGCTTGAGCACTTTGGCGAAAAAGGCGAGATCACCTCGCAACCGGAACAGGGCGCCGTCACCTTCCGGATTGCGCGCCGACATGCTTGATTCATCGACGGCCAAACCGCGGGCGCAACTGGAGCTTGATCCCGGCGAACTGGCGCAATTGTTCCCCTGTTTTATCAGGATCGACGCCGCTGGCCGGATTGAAGCCGTCGGACCTGCCTTGAGCCGGCTGATCGGCGACGACCTTGCCGGACGCGGCCTGTTCGACAAGGGTCGCATCGAACGGCCGTCGAAAATCACGCAGGTCGATGCTTTGCGGTCGGAACGCGGCACGATCATCTATGCGACGAACACGACGCCGCCGCTGCGCCTGCGCGGCGTCGTTGCGCCGCGTGACGGCGAGACCTGGCTCCTGCTTGGCCTGGTTTCGGACCTGACGAACAGCCAGGCCCTGCGCTATTCGGATTTTTCGCCGACCGACAGTTCGCTCGACATCATGCTCATTGCTGAACTGCAGCAAGGACTGCTGAAGGACGCGCAACAGCTTGCGAGCGAATTGCAGCGCGAAAAACACGCGGCGGATGCCGCAAACGCCGCAAAGAGCGTCTTCCTCGCAACCATGAGCCACGAAATCAGAACCCCGATGAACGGCGTTCTCGGGATGACGTCGATGCTTTTGAAGACCCCGCTAACCGGTGAGCAGCGGGAGTGGCTGAACGTCATCGCGGACAGCGGCGGCAGGCTGATGCGCATTCTCAATGACATTCTGGATCTTGCAAAGATCGAGTCGGGAAAATTCGAGATCGAAAATTCGCCCTTCAATGTCCTGACTGTCGTTGATGATGTCCGGCGTCTGTTCGAACCCAAAGCGGGCGCGAAGGGTATCGCTCTCACTGCTTGCACGCCGGCAAACTTTTCCGGCGAGATTTGCGGCGACCCGGCTCGAACGCAGCAGATTTTGAGCAATCTTGTCCACAACGCCATCAAGTTCACCGAGAATGGCGAGGTGCGAATTGTCGTCGACTGGACGCCGCCGGAAGACGATGGAACCGGCCTGCTTGTCGTTGAGGTCGCCGATACCGGCATCGGCATCGACCTTCAGGCGCTCGACACTTTGATGGAGCCGTTCACGCAGGCTGACGCGACGATGTCGCGGCGTTATGGCGGCACGGGCCTTGGTCTTGCGATCAGCAAACGGCTCTGCGGCCTTCTCGGCGCAACGATCGACGTCGAGAGCGCGCCGGGCAAAGGATCGACGTTCCGCCTCAGCTTCCCATGCAGACAGTCGATCGACAGGATCGGGAGCGATAGCGCCGCCGACTGGCGCGACGCCGACCTCGCGCGCCTGCGTGTCCTTGCCGCCGAAGACAACGACGTGAACCGCATGGTGCTGAAGGCGTTTCTGTCGCCTTTCGTGGCGGCGCTGACGTTCGCCGTCAATGGCAAGGAAGCCGTTGATGCTTACGCAGCCGGATCGTTCGATCTGGTTTTGATGGATATTCAGATGCCGGTGATGGACGGCCTTGAAGCTTTCGCCGCCATCCGGAAGCTCGAAGCCGAGCGGGGGATGACGACGGCGCCGGTGCTTGCCCTCACCGCCAACGCCATGACTCATCAGATCGACACTTATCTCGCCGCCGGCATGAACGGCCACGTCGCCAAGCCGCTCGACCAGACGACGCTCCTCCGCGCGATCTCGGCTGCGTTGCAGGTCCGTCTCGCCGCCTGATCGCCCCGTTTGCAAGGCCCCAGGATCGCGCTAGAAGTCGATCGACAGGGATTTGGTATGGGGCGCGGCGCCGGCCGAATGCCGCCGACCGATCCCGCTATTGAGAGCGCTGCCAATGACTTACGTCGTCACCGACGCCTGCATTCGCTGCAAGTACACCGACTGCGTCGAAGTCTGCCCGGTCGATTGCTTTTACGAGGGCGAGAATATGCTCGTCATCCATCCCGACGAGTGCATTGACTGCGGCGTCTGCGAGCCGGAATGCCCGGTCGATGCGATCGTTCCCGACACCGACGACGCTGACGGCAAATGGCTCGAACTGAACACCAGATATTCGGCGGAATGGCCGAACATCACCGAAAAAATCGAACCCCCGGCTGAGGCGGACCAGTTCAAGGAAGAAAAGGGCAAGCTGGAAAAATACTTCAGCCCGAAGCCTGGCGCCGGCAATTGACCTGAATGCGTTTGGCGATCCGCCTTCGCCGCCCGTGGCGGAGGACGGTATTTTGTGCTATGGTGTGGCCGAAATGCGCATTGGCGTCGGCGATTAAAGCAAGATGTTTACCGGAAACCAGAGCATTCCTGTTTAGCTCATTGATTTCAGTGAGTTTTACTGGATTGCTCTGGACACGTCGAAACCCCGCGGCCGCTCTGGGAGTTAGCCTCAACGGCGGTGTTCCGGACTACGTACACAACGGCCCATGCGAATCGCGCGAAGCTGGTCCGCAGCGTCCCGATGAAACGCAACCTGCGGCAGCGATTGAACAGCTTGAGAGATTGAACATGACGGCGAAAAAAACACCGGCCAAGCCCGCAAAAAAAGCGGCTCGCGCGGCGAAGGCCGCGAAACCGTCCGCATCGGCCGCAAAACCGGCGGCGTTCAAGAAAGCATCGCCAAAGCCGCCGGGGCAGAAGCCTCAATCCAAACCCGCAAAATCCGCCGCGAAAGCGCAACCTGCGACAAAGGCCGCTCCGAAAAACAAGCCGATGCCGGCCTCGAAAGCCGCCCCGAAACCGGGCGCCGGAAAACCGGCTTCGGTCGGCAAGGCCGGCGCAACGCCGAAGGGGAAAACGACCGCCGCAGCCAAGCAAGCGGCAAAGGGAAATGCGGCGCCCGTCAAGGAAGCGCCGAGGAAAAAACTCAATGTCGGGCAGAAGCCCCGCTCTGAAAAAGCCGACCTCCCGCTAAAGCCGCAAAATCTTGCATCCGCCGCGCGCGGAAGCGGCCCGGACCCCGCCGGCGCGCCGAAAGCCTCTCCCGCATCGAAGGAAGCCAAGCAGACATTCAGGGTCAGCGACTTCGTCGTTTATCCCGCCCACGGCGTCGGCCGCATTGTCGGCATCGAAAAACAGCATATCGCCGGCGTGACGAACGAGCTTTTCGTGATCGATTTCGAGCAGGAGAAGATGAAGCTCCGTGTACCGACGGCCAAGGCGATCAGCGTCGGGATGCGCGGGCTTGCCGATGACGGCCAGGTCAAAAAGGCCGTGGAAGTCCTTAAAGGTCGGGCGCGCATCAAAAGAACCATGTGGAGCCGGCGCGCCCAGGAATACGAAGCCAAGATCAATTCCGGCGACATCATGGCGGTCGCGGAAGTCGTGCGCGACCTCTATCGCGCCACCGACCAGCCGGAGCAAAGCTATTCGGAGCGGCAATTGTTCGAGGCGGCGCTCGACCGGCTTGCACGCGAGGTCGCGGCGGTCAGGAAGACCGACCTCGGCAACGCGCTCGCCGAGCTTGACGCCTCGTTGCAGCTCAAAAAGGCCGCCTGAGCCGTCAGATCAGACGCAGCTGCATTTCGTGGCGGAGTTCAATTGAGGGTCCGTTGATGCGCTCGACGAAACCGCGCACTTCGGCGACTTTTCCGACGCAGGCCTCAAGGGCGACGGGATGTTCCCAGCGACGAAAGGCGGATGCGGCGACGGTCGCCGTGAAATCGGTCCGGTAGTCCTCGGCAAAATTGAAGAAGACGCGTCCGCCGCGATCCACCGCATTGTGGATGGCGCCTGAATAAAGCTGGAATCCGTTCGCCCATTCGCCGCGCGCCGCGTCCCGGATGCGATAGGCAGCGTTCGCCCAGAGGCCAAGCCTGCTTTTCCGCGCGACGACCTCCGCGGTCATGCAGCGCTCAATGAAGGAAAGATCGTCAGTTTGCGGAGCGACGCGCGCCGCGCCCTGCAACAGCAGGGTTTCCTGCAATGTCGTTTCGCTTCCGTCAGCCCCGCGCCACGGAACGGCGCCCGTAACGCGGCCCCAGCGATCGGCGGCGTCGTTCTGTCTCGCGATCGGCGCGCCGCGCCGAATGGCTTCGCGGACGATCGCCAGCGCGAAATCGGACGCCGGCTCGGGCGCGCCCGTGAGCGGCGTTGTCGATGGCGCGAGAATGTCGCTCAGCACGTACTCTCGGCCATTGATCGTGACGCTCTGACCATCCGCGAGCGGCGAAGCGTTGGCCCGCGATGCAGCGATCGCGGCCGCGCCAATGAAAAAACGCCGGCGATTCATTCGATCGTTGCAACGCGGACTTTGGCCGACGCCGCCAGCCCTCGCCCGTCAACAACGGCGATATCGTAAAAGCCGACCGCGTCAGGCCGCCAGACCGGGCGGCCGCGCGCGTCTTCGGGCGTGATTTCCGCGCCATCGACATACCAGCGATAATCGCCCTCGCCGCCGCTCGCCGCGAACACGACGCCGTCGCCGCCAAAGGCGCCGGGGAAAACTTCCGATCCGGCGACGGGATAGAGAATGGCCGGCGGCGCGATATCGGCCGGGGGCGCAAGCCGGACCAGCGTCGACGCGCGGTTGTCTTCCGGTTCGTCGTACGGTCGAACGCTTTGGCCATTGGTCGTTGCATCGAAAAGTTTGAACAGCAGCGGCGCCGCAGCCTTGCGCCCCGTTTCGCCCGGCCGCGGCGCGCCGTCAGC
>JBGTLL010000016.1:0-2797 GCA_041744115.1 Parvularculaceae bacterium
TCGGTCTTCGCCTTCAACCAGCGCGACGAGGCGCGCCGCCAGCGCAACATCGCGAGCGAGGAACGCGCGCTCGCCGAAAAGCAGCGCGATACGGCGAACGCGGCGCTCGACTATCTCGTCTCGATCTACAAGCTCGCCAATCCGGCGACGGAAAATCCCAAAACCATCACGGCGCTGACGATCCTTGAGCGCGGCGCAAAGCAGATCGAGACGGACCTCAGGAGCCAGCCCGAGACGCAGGCAAAGCTTTTTGGCGCGCTCGGCGGCGTTTACCATAATCTCGGCGACGCCGACGAGGCCGAGCGACTTTTGGGGCGCGCGGCGACGATTCCGGCCGCCGCCCCCGTCGACAGGCTTTCCAGCGAAGTACAGCTCGCATCGATCGATTTGCAGCGCCGACGACTTGAGGCGGCGGCCTCGCGTCTTGATCGCATTGAGAGGGAGATCGCCGCCGCCTCGCCAGCAAGTGCGATCAGCGGCGACAAGGCCCGCGACTTCCGGATGAGAATTGCTGAAAATCGCGCGCGGTCAGCCTACCTTTCGGGCAAGCCAAATGAAGCTGTCAAATTTTATTCCGACGCGCTTCAGCTGATCGATCCGGCGCGCCCCGATTCGGTGGCCGCCGCGGCGAGAATTGCCACCAATCGCGGTCTGATGCTGGTCGCTAAGCGCGATTTCCCGGCCGGACGCGCGGATCTCAACCGCGCCGAAGCCATGTTCCGCGGACTTTACGGCGAGCGCCATCTCCTGACCGCGAAGGCGACGCATAATATTGCCTACGCCGATTTCGAGGCGGACCAGTTGGACGCCGCAATCGCGACGATGAAAAGGGCGTTGGACGTTTACGAGACCGTCCTCGAGCTCGATCATCCCGACCTTGCATTAGCCCGCCAGCTATATGGAACAATGCTGATTGAAGCGAAACGGCCAGACGTGGCGATTTCTCCGCTTGAAGCATCGGCGAACGGGTTTGAAGCGGCGTACGGCGCTGCGCATTACTACGTCGGCTACACACTTGTTTATCTCGCCGTCGCCTACGCCGACGCGGGGCGCAAAGACGAGGCGATCGCGGCAATCGATCGCGCAGGATCGATTTATGCCAAGAATTTCGAGCCCGGCGGTTTCGATTTCGGCGATCTCGATGTTTATCGCGGAATTGTCCTCGCCAAGACGGGCAAGCGCACCGAAGCGGCGACCCATTGCGCCGCCGGACTTACAATCCTGAAAGCGAATCTCGGTCCCGAGGACGCCTATTTTGGGGAAATGACGAAGAAGTGCGATGACGCGGCGCGATGAACGGGTGATTTGTTGGGCCGTCCTCCGCGCTCAAATTCGCCAAATGGATGTATCGGTCCCACTGGATTCGGCGGGGCGCCGCAGCCGCCGGGTGGTGCTGCAAGATTATCCCGACAACGCTATTGCAAAAATTTCCCCAGACGCTCTATCGTCTAATTGTAACATGATGGGGTAATGGGGATGTTTGGACGTTCATTGATCGTAAGCGGCGCCGTGGCTGCGGCGATCGCGGGAGCCGCACAGGCTGCGGTGGTCACCACATTCAGCTTCAGCGGGCAGGGGAGCGCCGGGCAAAATTCCGCCTCCTTCACTGATTTTCCCGCCGACGGCGTCGGCCGCGTCAGTGATCCGCAGTTCAACTGGGCGTCGATCGTCGGACAGGGACGGGCGGATCCGTTCCTTTACCTCGCCGGCGCGGCGACCGCCGGCAAGGCCTCGGCGACCTCGAACGTGACGGTGACGCTTGAGATCACCAACGACACCGGCGTCGCGAGTTCCGGATCGCTCGGCGCATTGATCTTCGCGGGCGCCGTCGGAATCGCCAATCCCAATTTCGCCGATCCTTCGTGCCTTAGAACCGCGATCGAATCCTGCGCGTCGTTCCTGGCCGGAACGCCGGCGATCAGTTCTGGACAATCGGCCGCCGTCGACTTTTCAGCGATTCTCCGTGACGGAACGAGCGAGGGCGGAACGACGCTGTTCGGCGGATCGATTCTCGTTGACGACACGACCATGAGCGCGACATTCGACGCCGGATTGGCGCTGAACGGCTTCGGCCCCGATCCCGCGAACGGAAATCTCTTCACGTGGGATGAAACGATTCTGCTCGGCCTCAACCTCGGCGTCTTTGCGCCGGGTGAGACGAAGACGCTGACCTATCTTGTCGCGTCGAGCGCAATGACGACGGGCCGCTGTCTGCTGACGCCGTTCGCCTGTCCGTTGGCGCTGACAGGGTTTGGCGATCCGCCGCCGGGAAGCGGCGGCGTCATCATTGTTCCGAATTCGGTTTCCGCCAATTCGGCTTTCGCCGCCCTAAGCCGCGATGCGGGCTTTCCGCTGTTTTCGGTCACCTTCGAACCGGTCGCGCCGATTCCGGTTCCGGGCGCGCTTTTGTTGTTCCCGGCCGGTATTTTCGGCCTTACGGTCGCGATGCGGCGCCGGCGGTCGGCGCAGCGCTAGTCAGCGCACTTTGCCGAGCGTCCATTTGCGCGTCGGAACGCGCACCCCCGGCGTCAGTTCGATCAGCGAGAATTCCCGCTCGCGCTCGGCGATCGGGTCGCGGTCGCCATTGACGCGAACGATTTCGCCTTCAAAGACGCAGCGCGCGCGGGCGGCTTCTCTCACCCCCGACCGCAGCGGCAGCGAGCGGCAGTCGAACGTCGTGATCGTTACTTCCGCCGGCTGCTCTCCCGCCTCGCACGGCGCCTGTCCGTCCACGTCGCGGCAGCGATAGTCTTCGAGCAGAAGATCGGCCGCCGTCTCGCGGCCCGGCGCGCGCTCG
>JBGTLL010000017.1:0-2304 GCA_041744115.1 Parvularculaceae bacterium
GCTCTTAACCTGGTTTTCCTCTGCGAGTTTTTGGAATGCTGCGGCTTGTTCCTGGCGAACCTTTTGTTGAAGCGCTGTGAGTAGTGCAGTCATTTCCTCGCTGGAAACCTGCGAGGGCTTCCCTGCTGCTGAATCACGCACCGCCGCAATGATCGATTCAACGTCAAACTCAGCGCCTCGACGCTTGATGTCCTCACCGATGTCCCAGCCGACGGCGTAGCTGAGTTTGCCTTTTTCTGAAGAAACATCCTGCGCCATGATCGAACCTGAGATCAGGGCAGCAAGAACGAAGAGTGCGAAAACGAATCGCATCTGCAATACCTCCTGGAGTTTTCGGAATTCCGGTCGCTGCCGGTGCGTCAAAGGACGGCTATTCTACCGTAGCACTGCATCGCATGCCACGCGGCATGGGATATTCAGTGACGGAATGTCGGACAACCAATCATCAATCTGGTTTCCACCATCTTTTGGTTTATTTGGCCAAAAAGTTTTTCCCTGCCCAGGAGGATCTTCCCACCATCTTCTACTATTCCTTTATTTACAAAAAGATAACGACCGAATTCGACATGGCATGGACTCTGCATTGATTTCAACATCGATACACTCAACAGGAGCTTAGGACAATGGGGATCTTCTCGCGCTTCAGCGACATCGTGAATGCCAACATCAATGCTGTGTTGGAAAAAGCCGAAGAACCGGAAAAGATCATCCGCCTGATGATCCAGGAAATGGAAGACACGCTGGTCGAGGTGAGAACCAGAGCCGCGCGCGCCATCGCCGACAAGAAAGAAGTCGAGCGGCGCAAGGCCGAATTCGAACTCCGCTCGAAGGAATGGGAATCGAAAGCGGAACTGGCGATCGCCAAAGGCCGCGACGACCTTGCGAGAGGCGCAATCGCCGCCAAACGCAAGGCGACCGAAATGGCCGATCTCTTCAGCAAAGAACATGAGGCGATCGACAAAAGTCTCGACAGGGCGAACGACGATCTCGAAAAGCTGCAGTCGAAACTGAAGGAAGCCAAAGCCAAACAGCGCAGCCTCGAAATCCGTCGTTCGGCGGCGGAAGGGAGCGTGCGCATCAATCGGGCCGTCTATGACGGGCGGATCGACGAAGCGATGGCGCGTTACGAGCGCTATGAGCGGCGCATCGACGAGATGGAAGCGGAAGCCGAAAGCTATGTGCTCGGGAGGCCGAGATCGCTCGAACAGGAATTCCGCGAGCTGGAATCGGAAGACGACGTCAACGCCGAGTTCGCGGCGCTGAAAAAGCGCGTCGCCGAGCGGGTCGGCGGCGGGTCGTAGCGGCGGCGAGGGAGAGTAGAGATGGAACCGTGGCCGTTCATCGTCGCGATCGTCGCGATCGTCGTCATCGGCCTGCCGGCGATGATCATGCACTACGTCACCGAGTGGCGGAAAAACAAGTCGCCGACTCCCGATGATGAACGCCTCGTCGAGGATCTCTGGCGGTCGGCGCAGCGGCTTGAACGCCGTGTCGATGCGCTGGAGACGATCCTCGACAAGGAAGCGCCGAAATGGCGCGAGGATTATCGGGAGCGTCCCCATGCGTAGGCGAGGACATAAGCGGCGGCGCCATCGCGAAGAAGGCTTTAATGATGGGGTGAGGCCAGAAGTCGAACGGTTCATTGATCACATGAACGAGTATTTCGACGACTGGCGCGGGCATCGCAACTATGCCCGTCACGTCGGCGACCCGGGGCCGGGTCCCAACCGTCACCGCATTTATCGCAACATGCGATCTGGAAAGGTCGCCGGCGTTTGCGCGGGGCTTGCCGACTATTTCGGCTGGCGCGTCGGTCCGACACGATTAGGCGCGATCCTGCTGACCGTTTTTTTCTTTCCGGTGCCGATTTTCATCTACGCGGGCGCTGCGTTTCTGATGCCTCGCGGCGAACCGATGGCCGAACGGTACAATGACCCTGCCGAGGAGCGCTTTTGGCGCACTTACTCAGTAAAACCGAAAATGACGTATTCGGAATTGCGCCACCGGTTTCGCGCGCTTGACGCCCGCGTCGCCGACATGGAGCACGCCGTTACGTCAAGCGAATACTCGCTGAGAAAACAGTTCCGCGATCTCGAACGCGGAACCTGACTTTGGAAACATCGCAGGCGCGCTGCCGGCTCGCTCGCGGCCGACGGGAGAGGTGCGTCCTGAATTGCCGGCGAGAGGAAGAAGAGAGCACCATGTCGCGCATCGCCAATATCGGAGGGCTGATCCTCCTCGCCGCCGCCTTTTTCGCCGCGGCGGTCCTCGCCGGCGCCAAAGGCGCGCGGGCGGCCGCGGGCG
>JBGTLL010000018.1:0-16777 GCA_041744115.1 Parvularculaceae bacterium
CTGATATTCCTTGTCCGTCAGCGTGATCGCGGGCGCGACGGTGATCGAGTCTCCGGTGTGGATGCCCATCGGGTCCACATTCTCGATCGAGCAGATGATGATGGCGTTGTCGGCGCGGTCGCGGACGACCTCCATCTCATATTCCTTCCAGCCGAGCACCGACTCCTCGATCAGCACCTCGGTTGTGGGGGATGCGGAGAGCCCGCCCGCAACGACGGCCGAGAACTCCTCGCGGTTGTACGCGATGCCGCCGCCGGTGCCGCCGAGCGTGAAGGACGGGCGGATGATCGCGGGAAGGCCGACATAAGCGAGGCCGTCGAACGCCTCGGCCAGCGTGTGCGCGATGCGGCTCTTGGGGGACTCGAGCCCGATCCGCTCCATCGCCTCGCGGAACTTGAGGCGGTCCTCCGCCATCTCGATCGCGTGCGCGTCCGCGCCGATCATGCGGACGCCGAAGCGTTCCAGCGTGCCGTCGTGGTAGAGGCTGAGCGCGGTGTTGAGCGCGGTCTGCCCGCCCATCGTGGGAAGGAGGGCGTCCGGCCGTTCGCGTTCGATGATCTTGGCGACGACGGCGGGGGTGATCGGCTCGATGTACGTCGCTTCCGCGATCTCCGGATCGGTCATGATCGTCGCGGGGTTCGAGTTGACGAGGACGATGCGGTAGCCCTCCGCGCGCAGGGCCTTGACCGCCTGCGTTCCCGAATAGTCGAACTCGGCGGCCTGGCCGATGATGACCGGGCCGGCACCGATGATGAGGATGGAGTGGATGTCGGTGCGCTTGGGCATATTATCCTACTGAAACTTCCGGCGACGGAACACAGCCACGTCATCTCGGCTTAGCTTGAACCACTCGCCGTTTGCTCGACGATCTGCAAAGCGCTTGTGCCAATATGCCTCGATGCCGGAAGGGTCATCAGTCACAATGGAGTGGATCAAAGTCACAGCCGCAGGCATAGCGACGGTGATCTCTTTGAATCTTCTTTCGACATTGTCCGTACGGCCAATCTTATAATGCTCGCCGCTCTGCAGAAGATAGACGTGCCCAAGTTTGCTACTGCTTGCTTCAGGCAGAATTTCGGCTGGACGAGGAATAAAACTAGCTACGTCTTTCCAATTGTCATCCTTCTCGCAGAACTGCAGCAACGCAGCCTTTGTTTGTTCAGCGCCTCCAAAATGCCCTGAGTAAACGTCAGGATAAGCAAGATCTACGCCGTTGCGTCTTGCAAACTTGATGTCGTCGTGAGAGGGATACCTACCAAGCGATCTTGCGAACGACGCAAGTCCTTGAAGAAGTTGATTGCTATCGTAGCGTGTTGTGAGTTTATTCTGCGCTAGTCCGGCCTCTGCTATGGCATCAGACCAACGAGCCCAATGAACCCCGAGGATGCGGTGGTTCGGGATGCCTGTCGCCTTTTCAAACGACGCGATGCCCGGTGTTCGACCCTTCTCAAGGTGCAATCGCTTGATCTCAGCTAGGATCAGGTCACGATCGTTGTTCAAGAACCGCGTTCCAAGTTCGCTACGAACTTCTCAAACAGATACCGGCTATCCCGCGGCCCTGGGCTCGCCTCCGGATGATATTGCACGCTGAACGCCGGGCGATCGACCAACTCCAGCCCCGCGTTGCTGCCGTCGAACAGGCTGACGTGCGTCTCGCGCACGGTCGCGGGGAGGCTGTCGCGCTCCACCGCGAAGCCGTGGTTCATGGAGGTGATCTCAACGCGGCCGTCGGACAGGCGCTGGACGGGGTGGTTCGCGCCGCGGTGGCCCTGGAACATTTTTGTCGTCCGTGCGCCCGCGGCGAGCGCGAGGAGCTGGTGGCCGAGGCAGTTGCCGAACAGGGGAATGTTCGTGGCGAGGAGGTCGCGGATCACGGGAACGGCGTAGGCGCCGGTGGCGGCGGGGTCGCCGGGGCCGTTGGACAGGAAGATGCCGTCTGGGTTGTGGGACAGCACCTCTTCCGCGGTGGCGGTAGCGGGGAGGATGGTGACGGAGGCTCCGGCGTGGACGAGGGAGCGGAAGATGTTGCGTTTGGAGCCGTAGTCTATGGCGACGACGTGGGGTTTGTTGGCGTTCCGAGATCCCTCACCCCGCTCGCCTTGCGGCGAGTCGCCCTCTCCCACAGGGGGAGAGGGGAAGCCTTGGCCGAGAGTCCAATGCCCTTCGTCCCACCGCGCCATCTGCGCGCGGCTGACATCCCGCGCCAGGTCCATCCCCTCCAGACCCGGCCACTCGCGCGCCATCTTCCCCAGCTTATCAAGGTCGAACGCGCTGTTCCTGTCATGCGCTATGACCGCATTGAGCGCGCCTTCGCGGCGGATCGTCTGGGTCAGCGCGCGCGTGTCGACACCCGCGAGGCCGATCCGCCCGTTGCTCCGCATCCAGTCGTCGAAACGCGACACGCTCCGGAAATTCGACGGCGCGGTTGGCTCCTCGCGCAGGATGCACCCCAGCGCCCACGGCGTGTCCGCCTCGACATCCTCAGGGTTCGCGCCCGTATTGCCGATATGCGGCGCGGTGAACGTCACGATCTGCGACGCGTAGGACGGGTCCGTGAGAACCTCCTCATAGCCCGTCATCGCGGTGTTGAAGCAGACCTCGCCGACCGCCTCCCCCTGGGCGCCGACGCCCATCCCCCGAAGGACGAGGCCATCGGCAAAAGCGACGATCCCGGTCTGGCGGGGGGCGGGCGCTTGACTTAGCCTCATCTCTACATATCTCTCGCGGGTTGCAGCCGTGCGCCGGCCGCCTCTTGCAGAATTATTGTGCGGCGCGCAAATTGCACGGAAGCTAAGCGAAAGCGGGCGTCCGGTCAACACGCGGAAGCTGAAAAAAACGCAATAAAATCAACAGACTAGGACCATTTATTTCTGTGGGCGGAGGCGCGCGGCAGGCGCGCGGCGCCCCCATTCGGAGACCAAAATGCTGAGACAGGAGATCGACGAGGCGCTGAAGGCTGCGATGAAATCGCGGGAGGCGAAACTGCGGGTTTCGACCCTCCGCCTGATCAACGCGGCAATCAAGGACCGCGACATCGCGGCGCGCGCCTGCGACCGCTGCCAGGGTGTCACCGACGACGAAATTCTCGCCATTCTGGTGAAAATGGTGAAGCAGCGCGAGGAATCGGCGGCGGCCTATGAAGCGGGTTGCCGGCTCGACCTCGCCGAGCAGGAGCGCGCCGAAATCGGCGTCATCCGGGAATTCCTCCCGCGGCCGATGTCGGAGGCTGAAATCGCCGGCGCGGTCAAGGGCGTCATCGACGAACTCGACGCGACCGGCCTCAAGGACATGGGGAAATGCATGGCGGCGCTGAAACAGCGCCATGCCGGAGCCCTCGACCTCGGCCGCGCCGGCGCGCTGATGAAACAGGCGCTGGGGTAGCGCTATTTTTTCTGCAACCGTGCTTGCATGGCGGCGGCGATGGCAGGGCTTGATGGCCAATGTCCGCGGCGACGTCCGGCATGCGTGGCGTAGTCTCTAAGCCTTGCCGGGTCAGGTTGCACGACGTCGTTCTTGAACAGAAACAGAACACCCGCCATCGCTGTCGGCATTTGCCGCACGAAATCCTCGGCTCGGTCGAGCGCTTCCCGAAGCCTCGCCATTGTTGCGACGGGATCGACGGGCGCGTCAGCGTCGAGCGCGCGCCATTCTTCAACCGGGTGAATTGAGTTGCGGCGGATTTCGGAAATGAGACCTTCAGGCGTGAAGCCGGGCGCTTTCTCGGCAGCCGCCCAGATGACGGCGCCGAGCGGAAGGATGGCGCGATCAATTTCGACAAGATCGACAATGTCGCGCAATTCGCGCCGGTTTCCCGCAGCCAGCGCCTTGTTCACCGCGAGATCGACCGGATGAAGGGTAAACCCGAAAACATCGTCAGGAACGGCCGGGAAGAACCGGAAATCGCTGTCGGCGACCCAATCAAGCTTGACGGATTCGCCGTACCGCGTCGCAATGAGGGAGCGCACCGCTCCGGAACGACGAAGCCAGCGAATTTCGAAACCGGCCGACGACAATGCGGCGGCGTCGCGGTCCGCGGCGTCCGCGACGGCGTCTTCATGGTCATGAAATATGTCGATATCAGTCGAGTAGCGCGTCGCGATGCGGTTGATCGGAGTGGATCCCGCGACATAGCTCTCCGGGTCCCGCGTCGCCGCGATCGTCTTCAACGCTTCGATCTGGATTTTAGTGAGCGGCAAAGCAGGCGGCCTCAATTTCCTCCGCGAGCCTGCGCGCCGAAAGATTTCCTTCCCGCCGAAGGGCCCGCGCGACGAGAAGGGCGTCGGCTGGCGTCGGATCGTCCAGCCGGCGACGGTTCCACAGCGCGATCGCCCCATAGACGTCAAAGGCGCGTCGGTAGAGGGCGGCGTATTCAGGGATTGGACCGTTCATGATTTGATCCTAGCACAGGCCGAGCGTCCCTGTGAAAGAATTAGAGGTGCGTCCATGCCGCCATCGACGAACGCGACGCGACCGGCCTCATGGGGAAAGGCATGGCGGCGTTGAAAGAGCGCCATGCGTCGGCCAGCAGACGAACCTTCATGGTTTCAAGGGCTTGGCCAGGACTTCCCCGGCGTCTCGCGCAATCGTCTCGCCTTGCAAAAAGGCGTCAAGTCGCCTTTCGCATTCAGCGCTCCAGATCTTGTCGATATTGGGATCGGCATGATGGAGGGCGACCAAAAGATCATCGACCCGATCCGCCAACGCCGCCGCCGACAGCGATCGCGCCTGATCGGAAAGCTGCTTGACGTGCTTATTCATCCGGTGACCTTACCGCACGCCGCCTCGGGCCGCCAGCGGACCGCCCGTGATTTTCCTCGTGTGGGACACCGCCTGTGCAGGAATTCGCCGTGCGCAACCACGCGCGGCGCCTTACTTCTGATCGCTGATTTCTGATCGCTGACATCTGGTTCATGCCCCGTTTCACGCCCGAATTCCTTGACGACCTGAAAGCGCGCCTGCGCCCGTCCGACGTCATTGGCCGGCGGCTGAAGCTGAAAAAACAGGGCAATGAATGGGTCGCCCTTTCTCCGTTCACGAAGGAAAAGACGCCGTCCTTTTTCGTCAACGACCAGAAGGGCTTTTATCATTGCTTCTCGTCAGGCAAGCACGGCGACATCATCAAGTTTCTTCAGGAAACGGAGAAGCTCTCGTTCTCCGAAGCGGTGGAATCGCTAGCGGAGCAGGCCGGGCTTCCGATCCCCGAAGAACGCCCGGGCGATGCGCAATCGGCTGAACTGCGCAAGGGTCTGGTCGAGGCGTGCGAAGCGGCGGCCGTTTATTTCCAGTCGATGCTGCGCCGGGCCGCCGGTCGTCAGGCGGCGGACTATCTGAAGGGCCGCGGCGTCAGCCAAGCCCAGATCGAGGAATTCAGGATCGGCTTTGCGCCGGGCGATCGCATCGGCCTGAACGACTATCTGATCAACAAGGGGTTTGAGGAAGCAACGCTCGTCGAAGCGGGTCTTCTCATCATGCCGGAAGACGGCGGCGCCGCGTACGACCGCTTCCGCAACCGGGTGATGTTTCCGATCCTCGGCGCGCGGGACGCGGTCATCGCCTTCGGCGGACGGGCGCTCGACAAGGACGCGCGCGCGAAATATCTGAACTCGCCGGAAACGCCGCTCTTTCATAAGGGCGATGTCCTTTACCGCTACGCCGCCGCGCGCGCCGCTTCGACCGAGACCGGCGCGCCGCTGATCGTCTGCGAAGGGTATATGGACGCGGTCGCGCTCTGGGGCGCGGGGTTCAAGACGGCGACGGCGCCGCTCGGAACGGCGCTCACCGAAAACCAGCTTGCGCTGCTGTGGCGGCAATCGGACGAGCCGGTCCTCTGCTTTGACGGCGACAAGGCGGGCAGAGACGCCGCGTATCGCGCCATCGACCGCGCGCTGCCGCGGCTGTTGCCCGGCAAGTCGCTGAGCTTTGCGTTTCTGCCGCAAGGTCAAGATCCCGATGACATGATCCGCGCCAATGAGGGCCGGGGCGGCGCCGAGGCCTTTGCCGGCGTCCTCGCCGAAAGCCAATCCTTGGCCGCGGTTCTCTGGCGGCGCGAAATCGAAACCCGCAATCTCGACACGCCGGAAAAGCGCGCGGGGCTCCGGGCCGATTTGCGCAAACTCATCAACGGCATCGCCGACAAGGATGTCCGCCACGCTTACGGCGCCCTGTTCGCCAACCGGCTGAGAGACTTCTTCACGCCGGTCGCCGAATCGGGCGCGCGCATTCCGCGAAGTTCGGCGGGGTTTGCCCGGCGCCGGCGGTTCACCTCCGAAAACCAGCGCCTGTTTCACGAGGCGGCGCGCAGCGACGCGCTGAAAAGAATGGCGGCGCCCGATGGGGCCCGCCGCGGTGCGACCCTGCTGCTGGCCGGTGTTAACCATCCCGAACTCGCGAAAAGGCGCGAGGAGGCGTTCTTTGGCCTTGAGCTTCAAAACCCCGATCTCGACCAGCTTCTTGGCGAGATTTTGGGGGCGCTTTTGGCCGATCCCGGCCTTGACAGTGAAGGGCTGAAGGATCATCTGCAGCGCACGCCCGCCGCCGGAACATTGCAGCGCATTCTCCTTGACGAGACGCTGAACAGACAGAGATTTCTGAAACCGGGCGCTGAGTTGGACGAGGTTGACTGGGGCTGGAGCGACGCCCTGCGTCATCATCTGCTCGCGACGTCGGCGAAGCAGGAGATGGCGGCTTCCGCATCTCAGACGTTTGCCGACGGCGAGGAAATCTGGAAGGCCGCCGTGGTGGCGCGCGAGGAGCTGCGGAATTCCGGCGATCTCGCCGGCCGCCTCGATCAGGACGGGCAGGCGAAACACGAGGATCTGACCGATCGGCTCGAAACCATGCGGCGAAGCGTTTCCGCGCGGCGGCCGGGCCGCAAGTCCGAACATTAATCGAGCGGCGCGCCCGCGCGCCGCTTTTGTAAAAGGCGACAGAAATTGATGGCGAAGAAAGCCGAAAAGGAAGCCCCGGAAGCTGAAAACCCGGACGGCCCGATCCTCGATCTGACCGACGCCGAAGTCAAGAAGCTGATCAAGACCGCGAAGGCGCGCGGCTATGTCACCTATGACGAGCTGAATTCAATCCTTCCGTCGGCGGAGTTTTCTTCCGAGCAGATCGAAGACGTGATGGCCCAGCTTTCCGAGCTCGGCATCACCGTCGTCGAACATGAAGAAGAGGAAGAAGAAGCCGCCGAGGCCGAGGCCCCCGCCGAAGACGAAGAGGGGACCCCCTCCAAGGCCGTCGTCAAGCGCGACGAAAAAGGCGTCACCACCAACACCTCGTCCTCCGCCGACCGGACTGACGACCCCGTCCGCATGTACCTGCGCGAAATGGGATCGGTCGAGCTCCTCTCGCGCGAGGGCGAAATCGCCATCGCCAAGCGCATTGAAGCCGGGCGCGAGACGATGATCCGCAGCTTGTGCGAATCTTCGCTGACCTTCGAGGCGATCACCGTCTGGCGCGACGAATTGCGCGACGGCCGCGTCCTCCTCCGCGACATCATCGATCTCGACGCGACCTATGGCGGCGGCCCGGAAGCGCGCCCCGACATGACGCAGCCCGACATCGCGGCGCGCGTCCAGAAGGAAGAAGCCGAGCGGATCGAAGTCCAGGTCGACGAAGAAGAAGATGAATTCGACGAAGGCGCGCTGTCGCTATCGGCGATGGAGGCGGAACTTCGCGACGGCGTGATGAATATTTTCGACTCGATTTCCGAAGACTACAAGAAGCTGCGCCGGCTCCAGGACATCATGATTGAAGAAGAGCTCCGGGGCGGCGAGCTGTCGAGTTCGCAAGGCAAGCGCTTCAAGAAACTGCAGAAGGAAATCGTCGAGCGCGTCCGCTCGGTCCGCCTCAACAACCAGCGGATCGAGGCCCTTGTCGAGCAGCTTTACGACATCAACCGCCGGCTGATGGCGCTCGAAGGAAAGCTCGTCCGCCTCGCCGACAATTACGGCGTCAACCGCCGCGAATTCCTGACCGACTATCTCGGCCACGAACTCGACCCGGACTGGCTTGACCGGCTGAAGGAAAAAACCGGCAAGGGCTGGAAGAATTTCACCATCAAAGGCGAGAAGTCGATCGTGCATCTGCGCGAGGAGATCGGCAAGCTGTCGACCGAGACCGGCCTCACGGTGAAGGATTTCCGCCGCATCGTGCAGACCGTCCAGAAAGGCGAGCGCGAAGCCCGGATCGCCAAGAAGGAAATGGTCGAGGCGAACCTCCGGCTCGTCATTTCGATCGCCAAGAAATATACCAACCGCGGCCTGCAATTCCTCGACTTGATCCAGGAAGGCAATATCGGCCTGATGAAGGCGGTCGACAAATTCGAATACCGCCGCGGCTATAAATTCTCGACCTACGCGACGTGGTGGATCCGGCAGGCGATCACCCGCTCGATTGCCGATCAGGCGCGGACGATCCGCATTCCGGTCCACATGATCGAGACGATCAACAAGATCGTCCGGACCAGCCGCCAGATGCTGCACGAGATCGGCCGCGAGCCGACGCCGGAAGAACTCGCCGAGAAACTCTCGATGCCGCTCGAAAAAGTCCGCAAGGTGATGAAGATCGCGAAAGAGCCGATCAGCCTCGAGACCCCGATCGGCGATGAAGAAGACAGCCATCTCGGCGATTTCATCGAGGACAAGAACACGATTTTGCCGATCGACGCCGCGATCCAGAGCAATCTGCGCGAGACGACGACGCGCGTCCTGGCGTCCCTGACCCCGCGCGAGGAACGCGTCTTAAGGATGCGCTTCGGCATCGGCATGAACACCGACCACACGCTGGAAGAAGTCGGCCAGCAATTCTCGGTAACGAGGGAGCGCATCCGCCAGATCGAAGCGAAGGCGCTGAGGAAGCTGAAGCATCCGTCGAGGAGCCGGAAGCTCAGGAGCTTCCTGGATAATTGATCGTCCTTGCCGAGCTTCTTGGCGCGGCAGCGCCTCACCTCAATTCGACCCCCCTCTTCGGGGTCGAATTGAGGTGAAACGCCGTGGCTTCCCTACCGATTTCCCCGTGGTAGGCTGATGCGGGGGGATGCCGCACCGGGTGCGACGCCGTGGCTTCCCTACCGATTTCCCCGTGGTAGGCTAGCGCGCGAGGCAGCGGATGCGTTGGGGCGGCCGTGGCTTCCCTACCGATTTCCCCGTGGTAGGCTCATCCGCCTGAAAACTGATTTCCGGCTTGTGCCGTGGCTTCCCTACCGATTTCCCCGTGGTAGGCTTGCTGCTTGGTCATTACTCGCCCTGGCGAGGCCGTGGCTTCCCTACCGATTTCCCCGTGGTAGGCTCCCATTGGCCCCCATTCCCACGCGGTCCACGCCGTGGCTTCCCTACCGATTTCCCCGTGGTAGGCTTAGCTGACGACATCGCACCACTTCCGGCCCGCCGTGGCTTCCCTACCGATTTCCCCGTGGTAGGCTAGCGACGCGCAATCCTTCCGGCCTGCAAGCGCCGTGGCTTCCCTACCGATTTCCCCGTGGTAGGCTTCGAGCGATTGAGCCTTGAACGGCGTCTCAGCCGTGGCTTCCCTACCGATTTCCCCGTGGTAGGCTGCGAGCGGCGGAAGTTTCTGAATTCCCTCTGATTTCCGCCTGTTTGCCCGGGCGGAAATCAGAGCAGGACCAGTTGCTGGGGCGCTTTTTTCTCACTGAAGGTCGCCTCTCCGAGCAATAATTTCATGCGCGCGTACTGACGATCGGTGACGCGCAACGTACGCACGCTGCCGCGCGGCGGCAAGTTTTTCGTGACGCGCCCGTCGTGTTTGTCGGCGCCGTCGTCGCCGCGGCAGACCCGTGCGTAGACGGACCATTGCAGCATCATGAAGCCGTCGTCCTTGAGGAATTTGCGGAAGCGGGTGGCGTTGCGGCGGTCGGTCTTGGTGCCGACGGGAAGATCGAAGAACACGAACATCCACACGAAACGCACCTCTTCGGACTTCACGGGCTCTGCTCCAGAACGGGGAGATCGACAAGACCCGGTTTTTCGTGCTCGATCGCGCGCACGAGGCTGGCCGCCGCCATTTCCGACGCGGCGAGGAGCGTGACTTCGCCGCCCTGCATCCCGGCGTTGAGGACGAGGGCGCCGGCCATGGCGCGGCGGTCGTCGAGCGTCAGATCGCCCGCCTTGTCGCCATCCGCGAAAGTCTTGCGCGCCAGCAAATCGACGAACGGCCGGAACGGCTCGACGAGATCGTCGGCGAGATTGAAGGCGTTGGCGGCGCCGTCGTGTTTCAGCCCGAACGCGGGAATGAAGCCCGACGCGACGAGCGCGCGCGCAACGCCCGCGCGAACAACCGCGTAGCCGTAATTCAACAGCTTGTTGCGCCGGTCCGCTTCGTCCTCGCGCGTGAAGTCGGCGAAGAGCCGCCCCCAATAGAAGCGCGCGGCGCGCGCCTCGACATTGTCCGGATCGTCCGGCTCCACATGCCGCGCGATTTCCTTCAGCGTCGGCGCATCTTCATGGCCGGCGAGCGCAAGCGCCGCCGCCTGGTTGACGATCTTGGCGCGGACGATTTCCCGCCAGAGCCGGCGCTTGAGACTGTCCTTCGCCCCGATCTGAAGCTTGGCGACCCCGCCTTGCCGGTGATGGCGATGGAAGGGGAGGGCGAGGCCAGAAGGCGTGTGGCGTTCGTCGGTGAAGACGATGGCGACGCCCGAATCCATCGCCGCCGAAATGAGCGCGCTGGTGAGACTGGCCTGCGGCGTATCGATGACAATGAAGGCGATGTCTTCGAGCGCAGCTCGAACCTCGCCTTCATCCTGTTTGACGCAAGCCTGGCCGTCGGCGAGGGAGAGCCGCGCCGCCTTGGTTATGTGCAGGCCTTTCCACGCCATGTCCTGACCTCACGCAACACTTCCGATTTGCGCCCTAATCGGTCAATTTTGAACTTCTTGAATGAAGAAAGCGTCTTGACGCCAATACTGCGTATGACCTGATCATTGGTATGAAACGGCGAAAGGTTTATCGCCCCCGTCGCACGATCAAGACTTCGGTAATAACCGTCAACGACTTCTCCATTCGATTTGACGATTTCGAGATACTCCATCGGATTCAGCGACCAAAGGGATTCAAACGTGCCATCGACTGAAGTCCATTCGCTCTCGTCAGTCGCGCCACGGACATACTTGTCCGGCGGCGCGTCCATCGTCGCAATCTGGTGCGGATAGATCGGCACGACGTAAAATTCCCACTTCCCTTTCTTGTTCTGCTTACGGAACACATCGACGCGCGCCATGTCGCCGCGATCAACGGTGCCGCCGTTGATCGCGACAGCGACTTTGTCTTTCGTCCCGACGCGCACCTTTCGGATGATGTCACCCTTGGGTGAGCGCGGCGGATTCGCCTTCGGCTTGCCGGCGACAATCCAGGCACGGATCGATTCGACCATTTCGTCGCGCAGCTTCTGCGGATCGGCGACTTTGCCGTAGGCCGCCGGAACCGGGATCAGTTCAAGATCCTTTTCGGTCAGCTTTTCAACGGCCTTCCGCTCAAAAACTACATTGCCGCCATCAATCTCCCTAATCTGCTTGATCGTGGCGTCATGCGCCTTGCCGCGCGCTCGCCGGCGTTCGGCCCGCGACACGAAGATGCCGCCAGATCCGTTTTCTCCACGCACGGCCCGGACGACATCCATGCGGAATCCCGGCCATGGCTGCTCGACGTGGAAAATGTCGTCGGAGCGTCCCTCTTTTTCGCGCTTCTGAACTTCCCTCGTCATCCGGTTCAACAGGCTTTCCGTGGTCGCCGCCAGCACCAGCGCATCGACCGCATGATGGCGATCATCCGCGACGCGCTCGCCGTTTTCCTTTTTGAGCCCTTCAAGCCCCCATGCCCGCCGCAGCTTCGACGTGATCGCGCCCGGACGCGTGAACACGCGCCTTTCGTCGGTTCCGTCCGGCCGACGTTTCTCGGGGCGCACCGGAAACATCCGCTTCAATTCGTCCGCGAGAAGGCGCGTTGCATATTGCGTATCAGTCAAATTGCGAGCCTTGAATTTCTCTGCGACCTCGTTTGCAGTATCCCTCGACATTACATAATTGCGCTTCTTGCGACCCTTGATCTCCTTCAGCGCCTCGACCCGCGCGCAATATTCGATCCATTGGTCGTCGGTCTTGTGGTCGCCAAACCATTCAGACGGCGTCGCGCCGCGCTTGTCCTGGTTCGCCTTGGTCGTGCACAGCGTCTTGTTGATGTAGCTGTCGTCGCCGAACCGGCTCCATGGCAGAATGTGATCGACCTGATAGCGCATGTCGTTCGCGGCGATGCCCTTCGGATCGATCGCGTCGTCGGAATAGATGCATTTGAAATTCTGCTCCTTGGCGAGTTCGTATCGCAGCAATTCATCGTCGCTGACAGGCCGATTGAGAATATCCGCAGCTTCGGCGCGACGCCTCTCTTTCTCGACATTTCGCTCTTCGATGCCGTCCGTAAGCTTCTTGCGCTCTTCCGCGCTCTTGCCGACGGACCGGGCGAGTTCGATGTGGATGAGGTCGATCGGCCCATATTCGCGCGCTAAGGCGCGGATTTGCTTGATCGCTTCGCCGAACGCCTTGCGCGTCACCGGGCTGTTGATGTCTTTAAGTTCCGTTTGCGGCCTTGCCGCATGATCGTAGCCGACACGCGTGCACGCGTCCGAATAGACAAGGCCCTCCCGCAGTCCCGGAATTATGTTGCGGCAGGCGAGGGCGGAGACGTGACCGGCGCGCGTGAAATCCTTGAACGCGCCTTCGCCGGCGGCCTTGACCAGTTGCTCGACGACCAGCGGATCGACGCCGGTTTCCTCGATCCCCTGACGGATGCTGCCGAAGTCTTCGCGAAACGTCAGCACTTCCGCGATGCGGTCGAGTTTCTTCGGTGTCTTGACGAGCGAGCGCCACGGCGCGTCGCCGAGAACATCCTTGAGGGTTTTCGTTCCGTAGGCGGCGCCGCCGGTGCGCGCGGCGACATCCTGGGTTTCTTTGTCGACCGGCAAGCCCTGAAAGCGCGCATTGGGGTCGAGATCAAGCAGTTTGCGCAGCGACTTGAAGGTGATCGTTTTCGTCGATTCGCCAAAATCGCGCGACGCCAGCGCGATTTCCTCAAGGGTAAGCTCGCGCTCGGTGCGGCCGACGGTCAGGCGCAGGTTTTTCAGCCGCGACAGATAGCGAAACAGCTCGAACGACGGCGACCGCCGCGCGGTGCGCATCTGATCGGCCTCGAACGGACATTTTCCGACCATCTTTTCGCTGTCCTGCAATGGCCGCTGGTCGAAGGCGGCGCGCGAGATCGCCTCCTGCATTTCTTCTCCGGCCGCCGAATTGCCGAAGCGTCTTTGCGCCGCGAATATCGAGCGCACTTCGTGTTCGAGGTCCGATCGCTTCGCGGTGTGCGAATAATCCTTGTCGCGATTGCGCTTGCGGTCTGTGAATTTTGGATCGTTTGCAATCATGTCTCCGAAGGAGCGATATTGCGCGAGGCCCTCGCGCGTGGCCTCCATCGCCTTTTTCATTTTCGATGTTTCGTCGGCGGCGTTGGCGGCGCCTTCGCTCTTGGAGTTTGACCGGAAACCGCGGTGGCGCGCAATGTGACCGAGCGCGACCGCGAACTCGTCCCCGCCAAGCAGGCGTTCATGTGCGGCTGCGCGCAAAGCCCATGGCGTAACCGGCGGATGCTTTCCTGCCGGCGAAGCACGCCGAAGCGCCGAGTAGAGCGCGTCGGACTTCGCGTCCGGCAACAATCCATTTTTATGCAGCAATTTGCGGATCGCATTCATCCGCTGACGGCGCCGACGAATGACCCGGCGTGCGCCACGCGCGGCCCGCCGCGATGCGCTCTTCGGCTCGCCAGTCTTATCGACAAGCGGCGCATCGAAACAGCGGACGCCAGCGGCAACGACCTCGCCGTCCGGATTGCCAAGTTCGATGATTCCCCAGCCGCAGGACGCAATGCCAAGGTCGATTCCGAGAATGCGTTCGCTCATGTGTCTCCCCCCTGAATTTTCAACAGTTTGGATTTTTATAATTGACATTGCTTGATCCACAATCAACAATTCGATCACCACGGGAAATCGGTTGGAAAGCCACGGCAAAGTGGTTTTACCACTGAAGGATTACCCCCGTTCGGGAAACCGGGCGGGGGGATTCCTTTTTCGGGCCTGTCCGGGCGTGTCCACCATCCGTACACAGACCATCTCCGCCTCCGCCCGAATTTCCCGCATCCGGCGACTTGCCGCGCTCTCTTTCGCCTTTCCGGCGAAATCCGCCTAACCCTTTGTTTCCACGGGCGAAAATAAATCCGTCCAACACCTTGCATATGGCTTTACAGTGGGTTTGTCGCCATTTTTTGAAAGGAGCGCGCGCATGGGCCAAAATCTCTCGACTTCCGCCTCGCGGACCCTTGCCCGTTTCTCCGGATTGGCGAGCGCGGAAAATACGGAAGAAACCGCGACGACCCGCATGGATGCTGGTCGCGTCGCGCCCCCGAGCGCGGGGATAATCCGTAATTGCCGCAATCTTAACCGTAACAACGCGCGTCCCGCACCCCTTTGGTTGCAGCGGCGCCGCGTCCAGTGGAGTTCTAACATGCGTACCTATACCGCCAGCGACGCCGCCAAGTCTTTCGGCGAAGTTCTCGAAGCCGCCGATCTTGATCCCGTCATCATCCGCCGCCACGGACGGCCGCGCGCCGCAATTATCGGCTGGCGCCTCTATGAACGCTACAGGCAAGCCTATGACGCCGCGTTCGAACAGCGCCAGCTCGCTCTTCTCGAAACGAGCCTCAACGCGCTGGTCGACGGAAAGCTCGGCCGCGGCCAGCGGGCGCTGGCGCTCGTCCAGCGGCTGCGGCCGAACGATCCGCCGACGAAATATGATCCGCCTGCGGACGAAACGGCGGGGGCCTGAGGCGCAAGGGCCCTACATCACGAATTTCGCCTCGTGGTTCGACCGCAAGAACAGCACCATTTCCTCGAACGACAGTTTTTCAAGGTCGAGCATGGCGCGGAATTTGTCTCTCGGGTCCGACGCGCGGTTGAAACGGTGGAAGATGCGTTTCAGCGACAATCTGTATTGGCGCAGACGTTCGATTTCGGTCTCCGGCTGGAAGCCTTCCTCGATCGTCCGCGCCGCCAGCGCCAGAATGGCCGACCAGATCGCAAGGACATGAATTTCCGGTCCTTTCATCCAGCGGATGTCGGCAAGGGCGCCGGTGAAGACCAGCGCGTGCAAAGCGAGAATGGCGAAGACGCAAAACATCGCGACCGCGCCGATGATTTTCGACTGCCGGATCGGCGCGTGTTTCCACAGGCCGGCGTTCTCGCGCAGCATGTGGTCGCAATAGCCGATCTGGCGATTGAAGCGCAGCACGGTGTAGGCTCTGAAATATTCGGCAAGGTGCGGCGAAGCCGGGTCGATCGGGCTTTCCCGTTCCGGAAAGAACAGGCCTTCGCCCGGATCTTCCGCTTCGACGACAGTGCAGAGTTCTTCCCTTGCGCGATCGATGACGCTCGCCTTGAAGGCCGCGAATTCGTCGGCGCGCCTTGCGAGGAATGCCTGCTCGGCGTCCTCATTGCCGGCGCCGTCGATGATTTCGCCGGCGTAGGCGGCGTAGGTCTGGAAATGAAACTGGCGGATGCGCTCCGTCGACAGCCGGTCGGCGAGCCATTGCAGTTTGCGGTCGCGATACATGACGCCGAAGACGCCGATGAGGACGCTCGCAATGCCGGCGATGGCGCCGATGGCGGCGACGAGGCGGATGATGTCCTTGTGGGCGCCATGATAGAGAACTTCCGCGGCGGCGAGCATCAGCGAAAAAGTCGCCAGCGCGACGGCGGCGACGCCCCATCTGCGGCTGCGCGTCTTGTCCGCGATCGCCCGCCGGTCGATCGGCCGGAAGACTTCATTCAGCGCCGGATTGCTGAGCGCGAAGGCGACGTTCGGAAAGTCCTGCTTTGCCTGTTCGAGGTCGGCGTCCCCGAGCAGCAGATCGTGATTGAACGTATACGCCATGTTCTTCTCATTCCGTCCTTCGTGACGCCCATTTGGGAAATGGACTCCTCGGGATGAAGGCTGCCCGACCGCTTTCACTGGCCGGCTTCTTTGGTTCCGCCGCTTCGGCTTACTATCAAAGCATTTTCGTTTGGGGTAGTAAGACGCTGCGGGAGGATCCTTCGGTGGCCGACGTCTTTGTTTCCTATAATCGCGAGGATCGCGAGACCGCGCGCCTCGTCGCCAACGCGCTTGAGGCGGAAGGCTTTTCGGTCTGGTGGGACGCGGCTTTGCGCGCCGGCGAGTACTACGAGGAGGTCACCGAGACCAATCTCAGGGCCGCCGGGGCTGTCGTTGTTCTGTGGTCGAAACGGTCCGCGGGATCGAAATGGGTGCGCGCGGAAGCAACCGTCGGCGAACGCAGCTCGACCCTCGTGCCGGCGCTGATTGAAGAATGCGAGCGGCCGGTCCGGTTCGAACTCGTGCAGACCGCCGATCTGACGCGCTGGCGCGGCGATCGTCAGGACCCGCATTGGCGGGCGTTCGTGCAGGATGTGCGGTCAGCGATCTCGCGGCGCCCGGTCAAGGCGGCCGCGCCAGCCGCTTCCGCCCAGATGCATTCGCCTTCGCAATCCGACGCGTCGATCGAAACGACGTTCTGGAATTCGATCAAGGACGGAACCGACCGCTCGGATTTCGAGGCCTATCTCGCGCGCTATCCGCAAGGGCATTTCGCCGCGCTTGCGAACAATCGCCTCGCGGCGCTGAACAGACCGGCGCCGGCAAAGCCGCAGCCGCCAAGACCGGCGCCAG
>JBGTLL010000019.1:0-23072 GCA_041744115.1 Parvularculaceae bacterium
CTGGCTCGCGACCGGTCTCACCGTCTGGACCGGCGCCGGCTATGCCCGCCGCGCCGTCGGCCTCTTGCGCGGCCGGCCAACTTGACCTCAAAGGGCTGATCTCAAAGACTGAATGCATGGCGAAGGCGATCGAAGAAAAATCCGCGCACATTCTCGTCGTCGATGACGACGACCGCATCCGGTCGCTGCTGAAACGGTATCTTGCCGAACATGGCTTGCGCGTTTCCGCCGCAAAGGACGGAGCCGAGGCGCGCGAGCTGCTCGGATCGATCGAATTCGACCTCCTTATTCTCGACGTGATGATGCCCGGCCTTTCCGGTTTTGATCTCACCGAGAAAATTCGCGCGGCGTCGAACGTCCCGATCCTGTTGCTGACCGCGCGCGGCCTTCCCGAGGACCGCATCAAGGGGCTTGAGCGCGGCGCCGATGACTATCTGTCGAAACCGTTCGAGCCGCGCGAGCTGTTGCTGCGGATCAGCGCGCTGCTCCGCCGCTCAAGACCGATCGCGCGCGACCGCCAGAGCATGAGTTTTGGCGACGCGACGTTCGAGCCGGGACGCGGCGAACTCCGGCGCGGCGGCGAGCTGGTCAAGCTGACCGCCGGCGAAGTTGCCTTGCTGCGCGTTCTCGCGGCCAAGCCGGGCGAGGCGATTTCAAGGCAGGCGCTCGCCGAGCAGACCTCGACGCCGATGGAGCGCTCGATCGACGTCCAGATCACGCGCATCAGAAAGAAGATCGAGGACGATCCGCGAACGCCGATCTATCTGCAGACCGTGCGCGGCGTCGGCTACATGCTGATTCCCGACTGACGATGCTGAAACGCATTCTGCCAAAAAGCCTTTACGGACGCGTCGCGCTGATCGTCATCCTGCCGATCTTCCTGATGCAGTCGGTGATCACCTATGTCTTCTTCGACCGGCATTGGGACACGGTGACCGCGAACCAGTCGGCGAACATCGCCGGGCAGATCGCGTTGCTGACGCGTCTCCACGAAGATGCGGCGACCGATGAGGAGCGGCGCGCCGTTCAATCGATTGCGCTTGAGGATCTCGACATATCGACCCGGTTCGAGGTCGGAGAGACGATCCCCGACCGCAACAAGCTGTCGCCGTTCAACCTCTACAACGCGACCCTGAGCCGCCAGCTTGGCGAGGAGCTGAACCGCCCTTTCTGGTTCGATACCAAAAGCTGGCCGTTTTATGTTGAAATCCGTGTACAGACCGATGACGGCTACCTTGTCTTTCTTCCGTTTCGCGACCGGGTGTTTGCGACCACCGGCCCGATCTTTGTCCTCTGGCTGATCGGCACGTCGCTGCTGCTCGGGACGATCGCCGTCGTCTTCCTGCGCAACCAGGTCCGCTCGATCCTGAGGCTCGCGGCGGCGGCCGAAGCCTTCGGCCGCGGCCGCGACATGCCGGAATTCCGCCCCTCGGGCGCAACCGAGGTTCGCCGCGCCGGCCGCGCCTTCATCGCCATGCGCGAGCGCATCAAGCGTCATCTCGATCAGCGGACAACCATGCTCGCGGGGGTCAGCCACGATCTCAGGACGCCGTTGACGCGGATGAAGCTTGCCCTCGCCCTCGTCCCCGACAGCGCCGACGCCGAGGAATTGAAGCGCGACGTCGTCGAAATGGAGAAGATGATTGAGTCCTACCTCGAATTTGCGTCGGACATCGCCTCGACAGGGGAACCCGAGGCGTTTGATGTCGGCGATCTGGTGCGCGAAGTCGCGGACGACGCAGACGCCTCGCAAGAACGCATCAGAATTGAAGCGGCCGCCAGCCTGAAATTTGAAGGCCGGCGCAACGCGGTGAAACGCGCGATCGCCAATCTCGTCGGCAACGGTCTAAAGTACGCCGATCATGTCTGGGTCAGCGTTTCGCGCCGGGCCGCCTATGTCGAGATCATTGTCGATGATGACGGTCCCGGCGTCCCGGAAGACATGCGCGGCGAGGTTTTCAAGCCGTTCCTCAGGCTCGACGAGGCCCGCACCCTGCATGCGGGCGGCGTCGGTCTCGGCCTCTCGGTCGTCCGCGATGTCGCCCGCGGTCACGGCGGCGACGTGACGCTCGGCGTGGCGCCGCAAGGCGGATTGCGCGCGGTGCTGAAACTCCCGGGTTAGAGAAAGGGACGACGCTCACGCTGGCGTGATCGCAACCGGTTCCCCCTTGCGCTACAGGAAAGAAGGGCGCGAGGAGAAGCGGAGGAATACCATGCTTAAAAAGGCAATGTTGATCGTTGTCGTTGCAGCCGGCGGCGCGACGGGTTGCGCCACGGGGGCGTCGAACCCGGTCGATGAAGCGGCGGCGGCCAAGCTCGCCGAATACGACCGCACTGGCGAAATGACGACCTGCCTCAACATTACGCAGATCGCGTCGATCAAGGCCGTCGATGAAAAGACGCTGCTCATCCGCTCCGGCGTCAACGATTATTATGTCAGCGACCTGCCGGGCCGCTGCAACGGCGCGACGCGCAATTCGACGCGGTTCGAATATACGACGTCAACCAGCCAGCTCTGCCGAAACGAGATCATCCGCATCGTCGATAACAGCCAGGGATTTCTCGCCGGCTCCTGCGGCATGGGGTCGTTTGAAAAGCTCGCGAAGAAAGCGGCCGCCGAATAGGGCCGCGTCTTCGCGACTCTCCCGACAGGCGAGCGCTGCACGAATAATACAAGCAAACCGCTGCTTGAAAGCGGCGGCGGCGATCTCATTTCTCAAGGAACGGATGGTTCCGGCGCAGATTGGAATCGTTCAGCTCTTTGACAAGTCCGGCTTATCGTTGCGGCGGTTTGAGACTGCGCGGCGATTTCGAAAAAACAACGCGCTCGACGCGGC
This sequence comes from Parvularculaceae bacterium, assembly GCA_041744115.1. Taxonomy (GTDB): domain Bacteria; phylum Pseudomonadota; class Alphaproteobacteria; order Caulobacterales; family Parvularculaceae; genus Amphiplicatus. Next base: position 2,838 of record JBGTLL010000019.1, read on the forward strand.
GCGTCCGCGCGGCCCGCGCAGGCGTCCTGATTCAACCAGCGGGCGAAACGCAAAAATCCGCATTGTACGGACAAATCAGCTGCAACCCGCATGAAAGAAGGATTCGTCCGCCCCACGGGGCCGGGGATAATCCGCAAAATACGGAAAATCGCTCGAATGCGCAGCGGGCGCCGCTCCCTCAAAATTAACCGGAACTTAGGGTCCCGGATACGATTGCGAAACTTTTCCTTCACGCAATCTTAGGCCTCAGCCTTTCACATTCGCCATGGTTAATCCGGGTCTTTGCTCCCGGACATGGAACGTGAAGCGGGGTTGAAGCATGTCGATTTCAGTTGAGACCAGCGTATTGCTTTCGGCGACGGCGATCCTTTCCGGCGAAGAAATGTACAGGCTGGGGCTGGAGGCGTCCGTTGGCGGCGCCGATGGCGATTTCGATCTCATCACCGCGCATAAATGGTTCAATCTCGCGGCGATGATGGGCAACACGGAAGCGCGGGTCTATCGCGCGGAACTTGCCCGGGAAATGACGCCGGACGAAGTCGCGGAAGCGCAGCGGCTGGCGCGCGAGTATCTCTCCGGTCATCGCCCGCGCCTTGCCGGCTGAAGCGCTCGCCTGTTGCATTGCAGCAGCCGCCTAATGGCCTGTTTCCTGGCGCAAAAGCCGTCAGGATGTGCTAGGCTTGGGTGCGATGAACACCGATCCCACCGATCAGTCCGCGCTGACGCCTGTTATTCAGCCATGGGTCGGCCGCACCGGCGGGCTGATAACGGCGTTGCGGGCGGTTCAGGCGAAAATCGGATTTCTGCCGCCTGAGACGGAAGCCGCGGCCGCGTCCGCCTTTAATCTCAGCCGCGCCGAAGTCAAAGGCGTCATCAGCTTTTACTCCGATTTCCACCGGGCGCCGCAGGGGCGGACGGTCATCCGTCTTTGCGCCGCCGAAGCGTGCCAGGCGCAAGGCTGCCGATCGCTGGAAGCCGAGGTCGAGCGCCGCTTCGCGCTGAAGACGGGAATGACGAGCGTATCGCGCGATGTGACTCTTGAGCGGGTTTACTGCCTTGGCCTCTGTTCAGCGGGGCCGGCCGCGATGGTCGGCGGGCGCCTGATCGGGAAAGCGACTTCGGAAAAGATTGCGCGCGCCGTCGAATTGCAAGGGGCCTCATGACGACCCTTTCCAGACACACGATCCATATCCCGCTCGACTCCGTCGCCGTCGCGCTTGGCGCGGACGAGGTTGCGCGGGCGGCGGCGCATGAAGCGGCGGCGCGGGGGATCGAACTGACAATCGTCCGGACCGGATCGCGCGGCATGCACTGGCTTGAGCCGCTGGTCGAGATCGAACGCGGCGGCGTCCGCCATGGTTTCGGGCCGATTGAAGCGGCGGATGTTCCGTTGCTGCTCGATGCGCTGGCGGCCGGAACGATGGCGCACCGCAAATCGCTGGGCGCGATTGAGGAAATTCCGTATTTCCGGGCGCAAACGCGGCTGACCTTTAATCGGTGCGGCGTCGTCGACCCGCTCAGCATCGATGACTATCGCGCGCATGGCGGTCTTGAAGCGCTCGAAAAAGCGGTGGCGCTGACTGGCGCCTCGATCTGCGACGCGATCATGATGTCGGGCCTGCGCGGGCGCGGCGGCGCCGGGTTCCCGGCGGGCATCAAATGGAAAACGGTCGCCGCAACCGACGCCGACCAGAAATATATCGTCTGCAACGCCGACGAAGGCGACAGCGGCACTTTCGCCGACCGCATGATCATGGAAGGCGATCCGTTTCTGCTGATCGAAGGGATGGCGATTGCGGGACTCGCCGTCGGCGCGAGCGAGGGGTACATCTATCTGCGTTCGGAATATCCGGTCGCCGCGCGCGTCATGTCCGAAGCCATCGCCGGCGCCTATCGCGGGGGCCTTCTTGGCGCCGATGTTCTGAGGTCGGGCCGCCGTTTCGATCTCGAACTTTTCATCGGCGCCGGCGCCTATATTTGCGGCGAGGAAACCTCGCTCCTGAACAGCCTCGAAGGCAGGCGCGGGGAAGTCCGGGCGAAGCCGCCTCTGCCCGCGATTGAAGGACTGTTCGGCAAGCCGACGCTCGTTCAGAATGTGCTCACCTTCTGCGCCGTCCCGACAATCATTGAGGATGGCGCGGCGCGTTACCGCAATTTAGGCGTCGGCAAATCGACCGGAACGATGCCGTTCCAGATCTCCGGCAACGTGAAATATGCCGGACTTTACGAAACCGCGTTCGGCGTCACCTTGCGCGATCTGGTCGAGAAAATCGGCGGCGGAACGCAGAATGGCCGGCCCGTTCACGCGATCCAGATCGGTGGTCCGCTCGGGGCTTATCTGCCAAACGCGCTGCTCGATCTTACCGCCGATTATGAAACGCTCGCCGCTATCGGCGCCGGTGTCGGACATGGCGGCATTATCGTTTTCGACAATACAGTCGATCTGTTGGAGCAGGCACGCTACGCCTTTGAATTTTGCGCCGAAGAGTCGTGCGGCAAATGCACGCCCTGCCGCATCGGCGCGGTGCGCGGCGTTGAGATCATCGACCGCATCCGCAACGGCGAAGCGCAAGCCAGCAACTTGGAAACGCTGAGCGATCTCTGTGAGCTGATGGTTGACGGGTCGCTCTGCGCCATGGGCGGGATGACGCCGATCCCGGTCCAGAGCGCCGTCAAGTATTTTCCGGACGCCTTCGCAAAACCCGGCCCGCGCCCTAAAGTGGCGGCGAAGGCTGGTGCGGAGACTGCGCCATGACGATTCTCAGGGAAAAAGATTACGGAACGCCGAAGCCGAAAAGCGGCGCAAAGGTCCGCCTCGAAATCGACGGCTTCGCGGTCGAGATCGACGAAGGGTCGAGCCTCATGCGCGCCGCCGCGACAATCGGCATTTCGGTGCCGAAGCTGTGCGCGACCGACAGCCTCAAATCCTTCGGCTCCTGTCGGCTTTGTCTCGTTGAAGTTGAAGGCCGGAAGGGAACGCCGGCGTCCTGCACGACGCTGGTCGCCGACGGCATGAAAGTCAGAACGCAGACGCCGCGGCTGGAGAAGCTGCGGCGCGGCGTGATGGAACTCTACATCTCCGACCATCCGCTCGATTGCCTCACCTGCTCGGACAATGGCGACTGCGACCTGCAGACGATGGCGGGCGTCGTCGGCTTGCGCGAAGTGCGCTACGGATTTGACGGCGCCAATCACGGTTCCGCCGGGAAAGATCTCAGCAATCCCTATTTTGAGTTCGACCCGTCGAAATGCATTGTCTGCTCGCGCTGTGTGAGAGCATGCGACGAAGTGCAGGGGACGCTGGCGCTGACGATCGAAGGCCGCGGCTTCAATTCGAAAGTGTCGGTCGCGGGCGCCAATTTCTTCGATTCCGAATGCGTCTCCTGCGGGGCCTGTGTGCAGGCGTGCCCGACCGCGACCCTGCAGGAGAAATCGGTCATCGACAAAGGCGTTCCCGATCGGACCGTCTTGACGACGTGCGCCTATTGCGGCGTCGGCTGTTCGTTCAAGGCGGAACTGAAGGGCGATCAGATCGTCCGCATGACGCCTTTCAAGGACGGCAAGGCCAATCACGGACATTCCTGCGTCAAAGGCCGGTTCGCCTATGGCTACGCAACGCATCCGGACCGGGTGACGACGCCGCTCATCCGCGAAACGATCGATCAGCCCTGGCGCGAAGTCGGCTGGGATGAGGCGATCGCCTTTTCCGCCCGGCGGCTGAAAGAGACTCAAGAAAAATATGGCCGCAAGTCGATCGGCGCCATTTCCTCCTCGCGCTGCACGATCGAGGAAGTCTGGGTCGTGCAGAAAATGGTGCGCACCGCCTTCGGCAACAACAACATCGACACCTGCGCCCGCGTTTGCCATTCGCCGACCGGCTATGGCCTCAAACAGACCTACGGCACCTCGGCGGGGACGCAGGATTTCGACAGCGTCGAAGAGGCCGATATCATTTTGATCATCGGCGCCAATGTGACCGACGCGCACCCGGTCTTTGCTTCGCAGATGAAGCGCCGTCTGCGGCAGGGGGCAAAGCTCATCGTCGCCGATCCGCGCGAGATTGATATCGTCCGGACGCCGCATATCGAAGCGTCCTACCATCTGCAATTGCTTCCGGGGACCAATGTCCCGCTGATCAATGCGCTGGCCCACGTCGCCGCGACCGAAGGCCTCCTTGATGAATCCTTCGTCAACGACCGCTGCGACCAGCAGTCGTTCCGGGAATGGCTCACTTTCATCAAGGGCGCCGAAAACTCGCCAGAGACCGTCGGTCCAATTACCGGCGTTCCGGCGGAGGACATTCGCGCGGCCGCGCGTCTTTATGCATCGGGCGGACGCGCCGCCATCTATTACGGCCTCGGCGTCACCGAACACAGCCAGGGGTCGACCATGGTCATGGGCATGGCCAATCTGGCGATGGCGACCGGGAATATCGGGCGGCGCGGCGTTGGCGTGAATCCGCTGCGCGGCCAGAACAATGTTCAGGGATCCTGCGACATGGGATCCTTTCCGCATGAATATTCAGGATACCGGCATGTGTCGGACGAAGCGACGCGTCAGACCTTCGAAAAGGCGTGGGGGCGCAAGCAGGACGCCGAGCCCGGCTACCGCATTCCGAACATGTTTGACGAAGCCTGTGGCGGCGCCTTCAAGGGGCTCTACGTTCAGGGCGAGGATGTCGCGCAATCCGATCCGAACACGCAGCATGTCGAGGCGGCGCTGGAAGCGCTCGATATCCTGATCGTGCAGGACCTCTTTCTCAACGAAACGGCGCGCTTTGCGCATGTGTTTCTTCCGGGGACGTCCTTTCTTGAAAAGGACGGCTGCTTCATCAACGCCGAGCGCCGGATCAATCGCGTCCGGCCGGCGATTCCGCCGAAAACCGGCATGGAGGAATGGAGAACGACGCAGGCGCTGACCAATGCGCTCGGCTATGCGGGGATGAATTTTGAATCCGCCGCCGAAATCATGGACGAAATCGCCGCGTTGACGCCGACCTTCTCGAATGTTTCGCACAAAATGCTCGACGAAAAGGGCAGCGTCCAATGGCCGTGCAACGACGCGGCGCCCGAAGGAACGCCGATCATGCATGTTGACCGGTTTGTGCGCGGCAAGGGGCTGTTCGTCACCACCGAATTCGTGCCGACGCCTGAAAAGGCGAACCGGAAATTCCCGCTGATTTTGACGACGGGAAGAATTCTGTCGCAATACAATGTCGGCGCGCAGACGCGGCGCACCGAGAATGTCCAATGGCAAAGCGAAGATGTGCTCGATATTCATCCCGCTGACGCGGAGACCAGAGGCGTCCGCGAGGGCGACTGGGTTTCGATCCGAAGCCGCAAGGGCGAAATATCGCTGAAGGCGCGCATCTCGGAACGCATGGCGCCGGGCGTTGTTTATACGACCTTCCATCACCCGGACACCGGCGCCAATGTCCTGACGACCGAGATTTCCGACTGGGCGACCGAATGTCCCGAGTATAAAGTGACCGCCGTCGAAGTCGCTCCGGCCAATCATCGGTCCGAATGGCAGCAGCAATACCGCGACACCCTGGCGGCGACGCGGCGTATCGAAGGGCGCGTCGCGGTCGAACCGGCGGAATAAGGTGACGGTCATCCGCAATTTCGGCGCGCCGCCGACTGTCGATCGCGAAATCACGCTTTCGCAGAGTTCAAGACATTGGCTCGTGCCCGAAGAAACGCCGGTCGCGTTCGTCTATAATGGGCGCAATTATGCGGTGATGATGGCGACGCCGGCGGACTTCGCCGATTTCGCCGTCGGCTTTTCGTTGACGGAGCGTGTTATCGACAGCGCGAACGACCTTGAAGCGCTCGATATCCATCAGGAAGAGCGCGGCGTTGAATTGCGGATGACGATCGACCGCCGTCTCTCCGAACGGCTGGACCTGCGTCAGCAGCGCCGCAATCTCGTTGGCCGGACAGGATGCGGCGTCTGCGGCCTCGAAAATGCCGAGACGATCTTCGAAGCGCTGCCGAAAGTCGCGCCGTTCCGCCTCAAGGTTCCAGAGCGCTCTCTCCTGCGCGCCATTGAGGGCCTTTCCTCGCACCAGCCGCTGAATGCGCGCACCCGCACCGTCCATGCGGCGGCATGGGCGACATTGGCCGGAGAAGTCGTTCTCGCACGCGAGGACGTCGGCCGGCACAATGCGCTGGACAAATTGCTTGGCGGACTTGCCCGTGAGGCGCGTCAGGATGAAGACGGCTTTGTCGTCATGTCGAGCCGCTGCTCTTATGAGATCGTCGAAAAGGCGGCGCGGCTCGGCATTCGCGCCGTCCTGTCGATTTCAGCGCCGACGGCGTTCGCGATCCGGAAGGCGGCGGAAGCCAATATCGCCCTCTATGTGCGAGCGGGAGAGGGCGTCGTTGAAATCGGCGCCTGAATTTGGGTAGAATGCGTCGCCATTCTCGCTCAAGCTGGAAGAGAAATTCATGAAGACCCGCGCGGCAATCGCGATTGCGCCCAACAGGCCGCTGGTGATCGACGAGATCGACCTTGACGGGCCGATGCCGGGCGAAGTTCTGGTCGAGATCAAGGCGACGGGCGTCTGCCACACCGACGCCTATACGCTTGAAGGTAAAGACTCCGAGGGAATTTTTCCGTCGATCCTTGGTCATGAAGGCGCCGGGATCGTGCGCGAGATCGGCGCCGGCGTCGCCAGCGTCGCCGTCGGCGATCATGTCATTCCGCTCTACACGCCGGAATGCCGGCAATGCAAAACCTGCCTCTCCCGCAAAAGCAATCTGTGTACGTCCATTCGCGCGACGCAGGGCAAGGGTGTGATGCCGGACGGCACAAGCCGTTTCAGGCGCAAGGGCGAGACAATTTATCACTACATGGGCTGTTCGACCTTCTCGAATTTTACCGTGCTGCCGGAAATTGCTGTCGCCAAAATCCGCAAGGACGCGCCGTTCGAGAAAGCGTGCTATATCGGATGCGGCGTGACGACAGGCGTTGGCGCCGTCGTCTGGACGGCGAAAGTCGAAGCCGGCGCCAATGTCGCCGTCTTCGGGCTGGGCGGGATCGGTCTCAATGTCATCCAGGGAGCCCGGCTGGTCGGCGCCAGCAAAATCATCGGCGTTGACATAAACCCTTCCAAGCGGTCGATGGCGGAAGAATTCGGCATGACCGATTTCATCAATCCGGCGGAGGTCGGCGCCAAAAACGTCGTCGACAGGATCATTGAGCTGACGGGCGGCGGCGCCGATTATTCCTTCGACTGCACCGGCAACACCGACGTCATGCGTCAGGCGCTTGAATGCTGCCATCGCGGATGGGGCCAGTCGATCATCATCGGCGTTGCGGAATCGGGGAAGGAAATCGCAACGCGGCCGTTTCAGCTGGTGACCGGGCGCATCTGGAAGGGGACAGCCTTCGGCGGCGCGCGCGGCCGGACGGATACGCCGAAAATCGTCGACTGGTACATGGACGAGAAGATCGAAATCGACCCGCTGATCACCCACACGATGCCGCTCGACAAGATCAACGACGCCTTCGACCTGATGCATGAGGGTAAATCGATCCGGTCAGTGATTATCTATTAGCATCCGCGGCGCCACTGCCGCGGATTAAGGACCAAAATGAAAGTTGATGTCCGCTATGCGAAAGCCGCAAGTGAAGCGCCGCTCATCGACAGTTTCGGCCGCCGCATCACCTATCTGCGCCTTTCCGTCACCGATCGATGCGATCTGCGCTGCGCTTACTGCATGCCGGAAAGACCGGTCTTCGCGCCGAAATCCGATATTCTGTCGCTGGAAGAACTGGAAGCGGTCGCCGCCGCTTTCATCGAGCGCGGGGTTCGCAAGATTCGCCTGACCGGCGGCGAACCGCTGGCGCGCCGCAATGTGATCTCGCTGGTTGAAGGCCTGTCCCAGCATTTGAGCGCGGGCCGGCTGGAAGAACTCACCCTGACCACAAACGGAACGCAGCTCCCGGCGTTTGCAGGCGCGTTGAAGGACGCCGGCGTCAAACGATTGAACGTTTCCCTCGATACGCTTGACCGCCGCAAATTCGCGGCGATTGCGCGTCGCGATGCGCTGGATAAAGTGCTCACGGGAATTGACGCGGCGCGGGCGGCGGGCCTTGCCGTAAAGATCAATACGGTCGCGCTCAAAGGGCGAAACCTCGACGAAATCCCGGTGCTGATCGAATGGGCGCACGGACGCGGCATGGATCTCACCCTGATCGAAGTGATGCCGATGGGCGAAATCGGCGAAGACCGCAGCGATCAATTCGCGTCCTTGTCGGAGGTCCGAAAAGACCTTGAACAGCGATGGACGCTCCACCCTGACGCTGCGCGGACTGGGGGCCCGGCGCGCTATGTCCGCGTGAAGGAAACCGGCGGAAGGCTCGGCTTCATCACGCCGCTGACCGAAAATTTCTGCGAAGGATGCAATCGCGTGCGCGTCACCTGCGCCGGCGAGCTTTTCATGTGCCTTGGCCAGCAGCTCCGGGTCGATCTGAAGGCGGCGCTGCGGGCGGGCGGCAGGGCAGCGCTATCGGCGGCGCTCGACGACGCCATGGTGCGAAAACCCAAAGGCCACGATTTCATGGTCCCGGCGCGCGGCGACCGGCCGGCGACGCCGCGCCTGATGTCGGCGACCGGCGGGTGACGCGGTGGTGACGGTCCTGTTCTTTGGCCCGTTGGCCGATCTGATGGGGCGCGAACGGACCGTCGCCCTGGCGTCGGATCGCGAAACCGCCGGAATGATTCTCAGGCGGCTCGAAGACGAAAATGAGCTGTTTCAGTCGATGCTTGCAAAAACGCGGGTCAAGATCGCGGTCAACAATCAGATCGTATCGGCGGCGTGCGTGATCTCGGACGGCGATGATGTCGCGATCCTGCCGCCATTCAGCGGCGGCTGAGATGATCGACCTCGCCGATCGTGCTTTCGATCCCCATGCGCTGGTTTCTCGTTTTGTCCGAACAGCGCAAGGCGCCGGCGCCATCGCAACCTTCATCGGCCTCGTCCGGAAAGACGGCGCACAACACGTCGAGGCGCTATACCTCGATTGTTTCCCGGGCTTTACCGAACAGGAGATCGATCGGACGATACAGCGCACAATAAGAAAGTTCGAATTGATCGATGCGATGGTGGTTCACCGTGTCGGCATGGTGAGCGTCGGCGAACCGGTCGTTATCGTCGCGACGGCGGCCGAGCATCGCCGGGCTGCGTTTGCAGCATGCGACTTTCTGATGGATTATCTCAAATCCGAGGCGCCGTTGTGGAAGAAGCAGATCGGCCGCGATGGGGAACAATGGATCGAACCCACATCGCAAGACTATGAAGACCGTGCGCGTTGGCGGTGAAAAGGACCAAGAGGAATGCCCGGCGTTGATTCAGGGAAGCCCTTCAAGCCGCTGCGCATCGCCGTGCTGACGGTCACCGACACGCGCAACGTGGAAAACGATACATCCGGCGCCGCTCTGGCCGAACGGCTCCAGCAAGCAGGACATATCCTGGGAGATCGCCGGCTGGTCAGGGATAATGTCGCCGACATTCGCGGTGTTGCGCAGTTATGGATTGCCGATCCGGCAATCGACGTCATCATCTCGACCGGCGGCACCGGGCTGACCGGCCGCGACGTGACGCCGGAGGCCATCGCGCCGCTTTTCGAAAAGACGATCGAAGGGTTCTCGGTTGCGTTCCATATGGTCAGCATGGAAAGCGTCGGCCTGTCGACGCTTCAGTCGCGGGCGACGGCGGGCGTCGCGAAGGGCACCGTCATCTTTTGTCTGCCGGGTTCGACCGGCGCGGTGAAAGACGGCTGGGACAAAGTGATTTCGCATCAGCTGGATTCCAGATACCAGCCCTGCAATCTCGTCGAACTGATGCCGCGGTTCAAGGAGCGGTGAATGGCGGATGCATTCACCCATTTCGACGAACAGGGCCGGCCGAAGATGGTCGATGTCTCGTCGAAGGCCGACACCGAAAGAACGGCGGTGGCGCGGGGGCGGGTCGAATTTTCGGCCGCCGCGTTCGACCTCGTCCGGACGAACGGCGTCAAGAAAGGCGACATCCTCGCGGTCGCCGAGCTTGCCGGAATCATGGGGGCCAAGAAGACAGCGGAGATTATTCCGCTGTGCCATCCCCTGCCGCTGACCTTTGTCTCCGTCAAAGCGGTTTTTGATGATGACGCGCATTCGGTCAATGTTACGGCGAGCGTCAGGACGATCGGGAAAACCGGCGTCGAGATGGAAGCGCTGACCGCCGTCGCAATCGCGTGTCTCACCGTTTACGACATGGCGAAGTCGGTCGATAAGGCAATCAGGATCGGCCCGATCGAACTTGTTGAAAAAGCGGGCGGGCGATCGGGCGACTTCAGACGATGACGACCTTGCTGAGCGTCAACGAGGCGCTGTCGCTGATCCGGGCGCAAGCGCTTCCCTTGGCGGCGGAGCGGATTGCGATTGGCGCCGCCAAAGGACGCGTGCTGGCGCGGGACGTCGCCGCCGCAATCGATCAGCCGCCCTTTCGCGCCTCGGCCATGGACGGTTATGCGGTTCGGTTTGCGGATGCTTCCGCCGGTGCGTCACTTCGGTTGATCGGGCAATCCGCCGCGGGCGCGCCCTTCGCCGGCGGCGTTGACAGCGGCGAGACTGTCAGGATTTTTACCGGCGCGGTCGTTCCCGCCGGCGCCGATCATGTCGTTATTCAGGAAGACACAACGACTGACGGCGGCCTGATCGTCATCGCGGAGAAACAGGCGCGGAAATCAAACGTCCGGGCAGCCGGCATTGACTTCACCCTTGGCGCCTTGCTCAAGCGTCAGGGCGCGCGACTGTCGCCCTTCGACCTCGGATTGATCGCCGCCGCCAATATTGCCGCAATCGACGCAGTCCAAAAACCGATTATCGCCTTTTTCGACAATGGCGATGAATTGAACGAACCGGGCGCCGCGCTTTCCGCCGGCCAGATCATCGGCTCCAACCGTTTTGCGATCGGCGCGCTGATCGCGGATTGGGGCGGGATACCGCGCTATCTCGGCCGCGCGCCGGACAATCGCGAAGCGATCGCTCAAAAATTTCGAGATGAGCGCGGCGCGCACGTCATTGTCGCAATTGGCGGCGCGTCCGTCGGCGACCGCGATCATTTGCGCGCCGCATTTGGCGACGCTGGCGGCGCGATCATTTTTTCCAAAGTCTCGGTGAAACCGGGAAAGCCCACCTGGTTTGGCCGCATGGGTTCGACCTATGTTCTTGGCCTGCCGGGCAATCCCGCCTCCGCGCTGGTTTGCGCGGTGCTTTTTCTGCGGCCTCTCCTTGCGGCGATGACAGGGGAGGATGGCGGCGGGATCGGGGTTTTCAGCGCATCGCTTTCCTCGCCGCTGGGCGCCAACGGCCCGAGGGAAACTTATTTGCGCGCATTGGCGACCGGCGACCCCTCCGCGCGGCTTATTGTTTCGGTCCACGCCAATCAGGACTCGTCGCTGCTGTCGCCACTGGCGGCGGGGAACTGTCTTGTTCGGCGAGCGGCGCATGCGGCGGCGGCGCCGGCGGGCGAACTTGTTGAATGCGTGAGTTACGCTGCTTTGCAAATGACGGGCGAATTGTGAGCGACCGTGAACATGTCGCCGGCGTCATTCTGGCCGGCGGCCGATCCCGCCGCTTTGCCGGCGGCGCGAAGGAAAGCGCTCTTCTGCGAGGCGTTCCCCTGATTGAACATGTGATCGCCCGCGCGCGCCCGCAAGTTGCGGCATTGGCCATCAGCCGGTCCGCGGCGGACGCCGATCGGCGTTGGGATTTACCCGTCGTCGTCGATCGACGCGTCGGTCAGGGTCCGTTGGCGGGCCTGCATGCCGGCCTTGAATGGGCGTCGTCTGAGGTTCCGACGGCGACGCACCTTGCAACCTTCGCCGGTGACACGCCGTTGGTCGCGCCAGACCTTGTCGCGCGCCTTTATGACGTTTGCGTTCAATGCGGCGCGCCGGCGGCGCTGCCTTCATGCGGCGGCGTCGTTCATCCGGCATTGGGGCTTTGGTCGCTTGCGCTTTTGGCGAAGGCGGAGCGCGCGCTTCATTCCGGCTCGCGCGCTCTGCTGGAATTCGCGCACAGGTCGGGCGCTGTTCTGGCGGATTTTGACGACTGCGATGCGACGGCCTTCTTCAATGTCAACACGCGCGGCGATCTCGCCGAACTCGAGGAAATTTGCGCGCGGCGCATGTTTCGCGATAAAGTGCTGTGATCCGCCGTTCGGAAGCCGCAACCCACATGCCCAGCCCCTCATGACCAGCAATGTCGAACAATTCGACGCGTGGATTCGCAAGCGCTTCGTCGATCTGAATTCAGAACTCGAAGAAATGTATTTCGCGCAAAGCGATCGGGCGAATGTCGACGGCGTCGGCGACAGCGCCAAGAAAGCGATTTACGAGGAGGGAAAGGTTCTCGCCGAATCCTTGCGCCAGGAAGGCAACACGGACGAAGGCTTCGACCGGGCGTTTGGCGTTCTTGGCGATCTGGGGCTCTGGCTCGCGGCGCTGAGGCGGCACGAGATGACCAACCCCGCGCGCGAAGAAAAATCGCCCTTCTTTGAAGCCTCGGCGCTCGGCATGCACATTGGCGCCTCGATCGGCGTTGCGCCGCGTTTCGCGACGAGCCATCTTTCGACTCACAATCTTGCTGTCGACGGACGGCCGAAGAGTTTCACCTGGCTGAAGGACGAGCAGCTTTTTCTCGACTACAACACACGCGGAATTTTCGCGTATAAACGCGCCGCCGACGCCTTGATGCGGATTGTGCCGATCGGCGTCTCGCACCCTGTCGCGCACACGCTTTTTGAAGACGCCCGGCTCGCGCTCGTCGATGTCGCGAAGTGGAATGACGCCCTGTTTGTCCAGCTCGACATCGACCGCTTTTTTTTCAGCGTCCGGCCCTATTACAAGCCGTACCGCGTCGGGCGCACGGAATATCGCGGCGCGAACGCGGGCGACTTTTCGGGGATCAATGAGATCGATCTTCTGACCGGCCTTTGTCAGGCGAACGATCCCTATTACGCCCAGATCCTCGTCGACAAGATGCAATTCATGCGGCCTGAAGATCAGGCGTCCTTGCGCGACTGCATGCGGCGGCGGAATTTCATCGACATTTTCCTGCACTTGTCGGCGAGGTCGAAAGACCAACCCTGGTTCCGGGAGAATGCGAACGCATTTATTGCCGTGTGCGACGCCCATGGCCGCGCGGCGGCGCAACACCATAACCAGCTCGTCGCGCGCTTCATTGAAAAGCCGTCTGTCGCGCTCGATCCGGAAAAGCTGTCGCAAGTGACCGCGAGCGGCCCGCCGCTGCCGGTGCTGCTGAATTCGCTCGCCATTCTTCGCGACCTTCGCCAGGCGGCGCCGCGGCCAGATATTCTGACGCGGCATGCCGATCTGGAAAAGCTGAAAGCGGCGGTCGCGAGCGCCGCGGCCTCGAACAATCACCAAGCGCGTTAACCACGACGCGGGCCCGAGGCAAACGTGTCCTCCGGACGTCACCCTGACGTAAGTCAGGGTCCAGGGTCACGGGCGATTCCCCGCGCCGCTCAGGATGCTGACTTTCGTCAGCATGACGGGGCGTGCGTCGGCGGCCTGCCCTGGAGCAAAGAGCAATATCTCAGAATCGAAGACGACGTCACCCTGACGCAAGTCAGGGTCCAGAATGGCGAGCAAGGCCCTCGCGGCTCTGGATGCTGACTTTCGTCAGCATGACGGAACGAGGTTCGTGCCCAATGCGGATTAATTGCGGCCTGCCCTCAAAAAAATATTTTTTGGAATCTTGTCACGTTTGGGGGTTCTCGTTCGTCTTACTTGCATGGGCGCGTTTCTTGGCGCCCGGTTTGACAAGTCCGGTTTGTCGCCGGTCCGGTTCTCACGGGCTGGCCGGCGATGCATACAGAAAAAGCGGTCGGCGCGAGGCGCCGTTTTCGCGCGGCGCCCGGCTGCGCGCTATGCGCGGCCGGGAACCTGGTTAATTGGGCGCCCCTGCTCAACCTTGAAAAGGGCGCCTTTCGCGGCTGAACCGCGCGAGGATGGCCGAGAAACGAGAAAATCGCGGGTGCGAAAAGGGCGCCTTTTGCGGACGGGACCTAGAGGAAGCGCGCGACGACGTCCTTGTACGACCGGGACAGTTTCAACTCGGAACCGTTCTCCAGAATGACGAAATACTCGCCGTTGGAATGCGGATGCAGCTCCTTCACCTTCTTGACGTTGACGATCGCCGACCGGTGAATGCGCTGGAAACGCGCCGGGTCGAGGCGCTGCTGCAAGGTCTTCATGGTTTCGCGGATGATATGGGTCTTGCCGCCGGCGTGGATGCACATGTAATCGCCGGCGGCGTCGATCCAGTCGATATCGTCGGCGTTGAGCATCACGACTTTCGAGCCGTCCTTGAAGGATAGCCTTTCGGAATAGCGCTCCTTCGCCGTCCATGTCGGATCCTGAATGAGCTCCTTGATCTGGTCGCGGTCCTCGTCGCTCAAGGACGCGAGCAGTTCGACAAGCCGGGATTCGCGGCCGGCCGCGGCTCTGGTCTTGATCGCGTCACGGGCCCGGTGGATTGCGTCTTTCAGCCTTTCCTCCTCGACCGGCTTGACGAGATAATCGAGGGCGTTCGCTTCAAACGCGTCGATCGCGAATTTGTCGTAGGCGGTGACGAAGACGATCAGCGGTGCCGGCGCGCCGATCAGCGCCCGGACGACGCCAAATCCGTCGAGTCCCGGCATCTGGATGTCGAGAAAAACGAGGTCCGGCGACTTCGCCTTGATTTCCCTGACCGCCTCGCGGCCGTTGGCGCACTCCCCGATGATTTCAATTTCGGGGAATTCCTGCAGGCGGACAATCAGTCCGCGAATGGCGAGCGGCTCGTCGTCCACGAGCATCACGCGAATTTTCTGTTCTTCCATGGTTTCAGCCTCCGCCGATTTGCCGTTTGGTTTCAAAAGGGATTTTGAGGCACACGCACAAACCATCCGGGTCCTTGCGCGACAGCCCGAATGACTGGCGTCCGCCATAAAGATGGGACAGCCGGTCGCGCATATTGACCAGTCCGACGCCGGTCTTGCCCGCGGCGATCAGCACGTCGAGATCGTCGGGCGCGGAAGGACCGTTGTCGCAGACTTCAAGTTTCAGCATGTCGCCGTCGCGTTTCGCCATGATCGAAATTTCGCCGCCGCTTTCCATCCGCGCAATCGCATATTTGATCGCGTTCTCGATCGCCGGCTGGAGAATGAGGGACGGCACGCTGGCGTCGAGCGCTTCCGGATCGATGTCGAGCGTGATCTTCAGCCGGTCGGCGAAACGCGTTTTTTCGATATCGAGATAGAGCTGCAAGGCCCGGAGCTCTTCCGCGAGCGAGGTTTTCTGAAGCGGGTCGCTGTCCAGCGAATATCGGAGGAACGCGGAGAGCTTGGTCAGCATCTGGTTCGCCTGGCGGCCGTCCTTTTCGAGAACCAGGGTCGAAATCGCGTTCAACGTATTGAACAGGAAATGCGGATTGAGCTGATAGCGCAGCATTTTCAGCTGCGCCTGATCGGCGAGCCGGGCGGAAATCAAGGAGCGCTCGGATTCGTCGCGAAGTTTCAGATAATAATTGATGCCGAAATAAAAGCCGCCCCACGACATCAGGAGAAAAAAGTTGGGCGGCAGGTCAGGCCTGATCAGCATCAGGAGATTAGAGCTGCCAAGATCGGCGCCGCGGTTCAAAATCCACTCCTCGCCGAAAATGAGGACGAACGTCTGCAGTTTCGCGATCGACATGGCGATCGTCGCCGCCGCGGTCGTACTGATCGCGATCAGCAAGAGGGCCGCCGGATGCTGCCGGCGCGCAAAACGGAACAGCGGCCGCAGGACGATTGACGTGGTCAACAGCCCGACGATCGACATCGCGACCGAATAGGCGATCGATTGCTGCGACCAGCCGGCGACCAGCGAGGACACGGCAAGCACGTGAAACAGAAAAAAGCCGAGCCAGCCGGAAATCTGCAGGAACCAGAACAGCCGTTCTTTTTCCGCGAAAAACCAGTTCATGGCGCGCCGGGCCCGACCGGGCGCTGCGATAAACGGCCCGCGGGTTGCCGCGTTGACGTCAATCGCTGTCATAGGCGCCAGATCCGTGTCAGTCATTTACGAAACCCGGAATAGCCTCGTCAGACAAGGCCGTTGAGCCGAAAGGCGGCGTTGCTGCGATGAGCGGCGGCGTGAGATCTGTGTGGTAGCCCCAATCGGACGCCGACAAAAGGCGGAGGTCGCCGCCGGCCGGCCGCTAGGGCGACTTGGGGAATTTCACATTCCACACACTGACTCGATCAGTGCCCGGGCGGCCGATGCCCGGCGTCTTGCTCCCGAAACCAGTCGCGTTCCAGTCCGGCTCATAGTGCGTGATTAGGGCGAACTCGGCTGCGAAAACCCACCATTCGCTATTGAAGGTCAAATATCGGCAGGTCATCTCGTTCAGATTGATGTTCTGTCGCCCGCCGATCTTTGTGACGTGCTCGCTAAGTCGGGCCCGTAGCGTCCGTTTGCTCTTGGTCGTCCCTTTGGAGGCTTTGCCGATGTAAACCAACATCCCTTGGAAATAGAGCGCGTACACACCGCTCTCGGATGGTCCGATGCCTTTTTGCAGCGCAAGGAGCGGCGTGGATCCCAATTTCTCCACGACTTGAGCGCGGATGCCGCGGTCCAGGTCAAAATCGAAATGGTGCGGATCGTCCGTCACTTTGGAAAAATGCTTTTCGTTCACGCCGTTCGCCTAAGATGCGCCGCGACATCGCGCGCGATAACGGTCGCCAAGGCGACCGGCACGGCGTTGCCCAACTGGCGCATCGACTCGGTCCACGATCCTTGAAATTGGAAAGTATCAGGAAAAGTTTGCAATCGCGCGCACTCGCGGACGGTGAAATAACGCACCCTGCCATCTGGCTTCAGCAGCATGTTTTCGCCGCCCGGCACGCCATGCACGCCGGCTTTCAATGTTTTCGCCGGCTCATCCAGCGGGCTTCCGGAATGGCCGTGATAGCTGCGCGCACCGGGCTGAAACCGGTGATTGGCGATTTGCGTCGCCGTCGGCTGTTCATGTTCCGGGTCCGGCAAGTCGCCGATTGCATCGCGCGTCGTGCGCCATGGCTTCGCTTTTGGTTTCTCACGCAGGAGTTTACCGCGCACATGTACTTTCGCATCGAGAGTTCGGTCCGCCCATCCAATGCGGTGCCGGTCCCAATATTTTTCAGTTTGGCACTGATCCCACAACAGCGCGTCATAGCTGTGGGTCGGATCAGGAAACGACCATTCAACGCCCAAGTCGGCGCGAAAGCCCACGAATACTACGCGTTCGCGCCGCTGGGGAACTCCGTAATTCGCGGCGTTCAGCAACTCCGCCACCACGCGGTATTCCTCCTTTCGAGAGGGGCGGCTCGTATGATGACGCTGTAAACGGCTACGGTGTTCCGTCCACTTCTCATTGCGCTTCGGCGCCAGGCTCGGGTAGTGAAGCTGCAGCAGCACATAATTAAAATAGGTCGCGAAGCTTGCGCGCGTCAGACCCTTCACGTTCTCAAAAATGAATGCTTTGGGTCTCGTTTGCCGGACCACGCGGACCGCTTCGGGCCACATGTCGCGCACGTCGTTGTGAGCACGATGCTTGCCGCCAAGGGAAAAAGGCTGGCATGGAGGCCCGCCAGATACGAGATCAACGCGTCCTTCAAATCTCGCAAAATCGACGTCGCGCACGTCGCTCTCGGTCGGCGCCGGCCATTTCGAAAGCGGGGCTACGCGTCGAATACGATTTTGTCGTAGAGTATCGCAGCACCACCGATCCCACTCGACGATCGCCGCGGGGTGGAAACCAGCCTTGGAAATACCAATTCCCAGCCCACCCGCGCCCGCGAACAGCTCAATCGCCTGCATTCTAGCTCTCCAAGAAGCGCCGTAATTTGTTCTCTAATTGTTCTATATGCCGCAGTTCGCATTCCCACACAACCAAAACCTTCCAGCCGACCGATCGAAGGGCCCTGACATTGCGCCTGTCTCTCAAGCGATTCGCCTCAAGTTTTGGCATCCAGAAATCCGTTTTCGACTTTGGCATTCGGGCAAAGGGACACCCGGCTTTTGAGTGGCGGTGCCAAAAACAACCGTGGACGAACACGATTTTGCGAATGCGCTTGAATACCAAATCAGGTTTTCCGGGAAGGCCCGCAGGATGAAGCCGAAATCGATACCCGTTTTTGTGCACGAGTCGGCGCACCAGCAGTTCCGGCTTGGTGTGCTTGCTCTTGACCTTGCTCATTCGCTCGCTACGAGCGATTGGGGTGAGCGTATCGGTCACCGTTGAGAGGCTATTCGGGAAGCGACAACAGCCGGACATCGCCTCCTGCCGCGGTCGTATTGATGGTCAAGGTGCGCTCGACCGCGAAGCGCCACGGCGCATCGAGGCTCGACAATAGTGGCGCGATCGGGCCTTCACGGTTTGCGAGCACGCCGGCAATGGTTTTCCGCGCGCTCACCTCGCCGTCAAACACAACAGCGCGGATGCGCGGATCGAGCAGGGCGGCTTCGTGAATCGCGGTTGTCGACGGCAATCCGATGACCAAATCCTCCGGCGCTCCGGCCTTTGCCAGCGCGGCGGCGACTTTTTCGCCGGCGGCGCCCGCGCACAACACCGCATTGCCGGCGGCAAGCGCAAGCGCAATCTGGCGCCGGTTCGCCGGCTCGGAGCCGCCGCCAAGACAGACGACGATGCCGCGCCCTTTCAGCCGCAGAGTGTTCGATTCTCCGGTCGGACCGGGCAAGTCTAATGCGGACTCGTAGAATTCACGGTAGAGGCGCGTCGCCAATCCGAGGATTTCCGCGTGTTCGGACGGTGCGGCCGCCGCCGCGCGGACGAGGAGGTCGCGACGCGCGGTCGCGGCGTTCCATTGGCCAAAGGCGATCTCCGCTTTTTTCACCTGCTGATCGAACAAAGGCAGCGGCGCGTTTGCGCTGATTTGAAGTCGGCCGCTTCCCGCAGGCGCCGGCCGTTTCTGAAGGGCCGGAAGATAATGCGGGCCGCCAGCTTTCGGGCCGGTCCCCGACAGTCCCTCGCCGCCGAACGGCTGCACGCCGACAACCGCGCCAATCTGGTTTCGATTGACATAAATATTGCCGACCCGCGCCCGCGCGACAATCGCGTGCATGGTTTCATCAATACGCGTGTGGACGCCCATCGTCAGGCCAAAACCGAGCGCATTGATGTCACGGATGACGCGATCGACCTCGCCGGCGCCGAACCGCGCAACATGCAGCACCGGGCCGAAGATCTCGCGGGTCAGATCGCCGATCCCGGCAATTTCAAAGGCGACGGGGCGGAGAAACGCGCCGCCTTTGTCGCCGACGCTTTCCGGCGCGCGCGCGATCAGCCGGGCGGTTTTTTCCATCTCCGCAATGTAGGTCCCGATCGCTTCGAGCGCCGCCTTGTCAATGACCGGTCCTACATCAATCGAAAGGTCGGCGGGGTCGCCGACGGCGAGTTCCGCCATCGCGCCCGCCAGCATTTCGTTAAAGCGGTCGGCGACATCTTCCTGCACGCAGACGAGGCGGCAGGCCGAACACCGCTGGCCGGCGCTTTGAAACGCCGACGAAACGGTGTCGCGGACGGCCTGTTCAAGCAACGCCGTTGAATCGACGATCATCGCGTTGACGCCGCCGGTTTCAGCGATCAGCGCCGCGTCCCATTTGCCGGCGGCGACCAGCGATCGGCTGATCGATTGCGCAACCTCGGTCGAGCCGGTGAACACCACCCCTTTGACACGCGGATCTGAAACAATCGCCGCGCCGACTTTCGAACCGGCGCCGGGGAGGAATTGAAGGACGCCCGTCGGGACGCCGGCTTCATGCAGGAGTTTGATTGCCTCGTGCGCGATGACTGGCGTTTGCGCCGCCGGCTTTGCGATGACCGCGTTTCCGGCGGCAAGCCCCGCCGCCACCTGCCCGAGAAAAATCGCCAGCGGGAAATTCCACGGCGAAACGCAGGCGATGACGCCGAGCGGCTCGCCAGAAAGCGCTTGCGCCTCGTTTGCATAGTAGCGCAAAAAATCGACCGCCTCCCGAACTTCCGCGATCGAGTCGGGAATGGTCTTGCCGGCTTCGCGTGTCGCGATCCGCATGAAGCGCTCGGCGCGCTCTTCAAGCATGTCGGCGGCGCGCCTTAAGATGCCGCCGCGCTGTCTTGCGCCCAATGCGGCCCAGGCGGGCTGCGCCGCCGCGGCCGCG
>JBGTLL010000020.1:0-12964 GCA_041744115.1 Parvularculaceae bacterium
TTAGACCTGCCCGGAGGGACGCGGCAACAGCGCCACAGCAAAGGGAGGGGAACGCGACCATGACCACCATCACGAGTGCCAGCGATATCGGGGCGCCACTCGCCATGCGCGAACCCACCGAGAAGGAAATCCGCCTGGTCATCGCCGCCAGTTCGGCGGGGACAATATTCGAATGGTATGATTTCTTCATCTACGGCACGCTCGCCGCGGTCATCGGCGCGGCCTTCTTTCCCAGCGACAACGAGACGCTGCAGATCCTGCTGGTCTGGGCTGGCTTTGCTGTGGGTTTCGGCTTTCGTCCTTTGGGTGCGATCCTGTTCGGCTATCTCGGCGACCGGCTGGGGCGCAAATACACCTTTCTGGTCACCGTCACGCTTATGGGGGTGGCGACCGCGGGGGTCGGCATGATCCCCACCGCAGCGAGCATCGGCGTCGCCGCGCCGATCATTGTTATCGGGCTGCGCATCCTCCAGGGGCTGGCGCTGGGTGGCGAATATGGCGGCGCGGCGATTTATGTCGCCGAGCACGCGCCTGACGGCAAACGCGGCCTGCACACAAGCTGGATTCAGACGACGGCGGCGTTCGGTCTCCTGCTGTCGCTGTTCGTTATCATGGGCGCGCGCGCCGCGATGCCGACACCGGCGTTCGAGGCGTGGGGCTGGCGTATTCCCTTCTTGATCTCGATTTTTCTTCTGGCGATTTCGCTCTGGATCCGGATGCGTTTGAACGAAAGCCCGGTGTTTCAGCGGATGAAGGACGAGGGAGAGACCTCGGTAGCGCCTTTCCGCGAATCGTTTGGCAAATGGCCCAATCTCAAAATCGTGCTGATCGCCTTGTTCGGCTGCGTCGCCGGGCAGGCGGTGACGTTTTACACCGGCACCTTCTACGCGCTCTATTATATCGAACGCATTTTGAAGGTTGACGGGCTGACGACCAATGTCCTGATGGCGTGGGCGCTCGTTCTCGGCGCGCCGCTTTATGTGCTGTTCGGCTGGCTGTCGGATCGGATCGGCCGCAAGCCGATCATCATGGCGGGCCTTGCCTGTGCGGCGCTTTTCTATTTTCCGCTGTTCAAGGCGCTGACCGCGGCGGCCAATCCAGCGCTGGCGGCGGCGCAGGCTTCCGCGCCGGTGACGGTCGTCGCCGAAGACGCGGACTGCTCATTCCAGTTCGATCCGGTCGGGCGGCGAAAATTTGACCGCAAGCCTTGCGACATCGCCAAATCGATGCTCGCGCGCGCCTCCGTCGCCTATCGGAATGCGCCGCTGGAGGCCGGCGGCGAAACCCGCATCCTGATCGGCGCCTACACTGTCGTCGCGCCGGATCTGTCGGGACAAGACGCCAGCAGGCGCGCCGCCGCAATCAGCGCGTTTCAGGAGGAGACTGCCTATGCGCTCGCCGCGGTCGGCTATCCGGCTGTCGCCGATCCCGAGCGTGTCAATCGGCCGCTGGTCGTTCTCCTTGTCGTCCTCTTACTGACGATTACGACGATGTGTTACGGTCCGATGGCGGCGCTGCTGGTCGAGTTGTTCCCGGCGAAGATCCGCTACACATCAATGTCCCTGCCCTATCATATCGGCAATGGCTGGTTCGGCGGCCTGATGCCGACAACCGCATTCGCGATCATCGCCGCGACCGGCGATATCTACGCCGGCATCTGGTATCCGGTGATCGTCGCCGCGGGCACGCTGGTCATCGGCGTCCTGTTCCTGCCGGAGACGCTCGGCCGTCACGTCCGGCACGGTGGGCAATCGTCCGGCGCTTGACCCATCGCGGCAGCCAGGGCGATCTGAAACCCAGAATCATCTGAACGGCGAAACTCGCGAGAATGATCCCGGCGACCGTCGGCGCGCCCGGCGGCATCGGCAAGCAAACCGGCGCCATGATGGCGATGATGCTGAGGCCGAACGCGCGCGGTCCGAGCGCTTCAAGGATTTCGTCAATCGTCGCGCGCTCCCCCTCGCCTTCGCGGATCGCGGCGCGCAAGGACTCATAGATCGGCGACTCCATGCCGCGGTCACTCCCTTGGATTCAGCGCCGCCAGACTGGTCAGCCGCGCGAGCCGCCGAGCCCGGCGGCCAGCAGCGCGAAAATAAGCAACCCGAAGCCGATGCGGTAATAGGCGAAGGGCAATAATCCGCGGCGCGAAATAAACCGGATCACCGCCTTGACGACGAACAGCGCCGAGACGAACGCCGCCGCGAATCCCACAGCCACCATCGCCGCCCCGTCCGCGGTCACCTGATCGCGCGCCTTGTAGGCGCTGTAGGCGGCCGCGCCGATCATCGTTGGAATGGCGACAAAGAAGGAAAATTCCGCCGCGGCCGCGCGCTCAACGCCCATCAGCCGCGCGCCGATGATCGTTGCTCCCGATCTTGAAACGCCGGGAATGAACGCCATGCATTGAAGCAGGCCGATCTTCAACGCCGTCAACGGATCAATCCCGTCCGCCTCTGAAAATTTCACCGTCAAGTGCCGACGCTCGATCAGAATGATCACGATTCCGCCAAGGATCAGCGATGTCGCGACGACTTCCGGTCGGAACAGGACGGATTTGACGAAGTCGCCTGCAATGAGACCGATGACAACGGCGGGGAGAAAAGCGGCGAGAATGCCAGTCACGAATCGCCGCGCCGCCGGATCGTCCGCGAGCGCCAACGCTTTGCCCCACAGCCGCGTCCAGTAGACCACGCAGACCGCGAGAATGGCGCCAAGCTGGATCACGATTTCGAAAACACGGCCCGGCGGCGTCTGTACACGGAAGAAGTCCACAAAGACGATCAGATGCCCGGTCGAAGACACTGGAATGAATTCAGTCAGACCCTCGACGAGACCAAGCAGGATCGCAGCAATCCAGAGACCTTCTTCCGCCGCCTCGGTCGTTGCAGGAGCGTCGCCTTCCATAATCGGTGTCGCCCTGCCGGTTCGCAAATTTCTGGCGGCGCCTGCGCCCGCTCCCGCGCCTAGACTGCTTCCCGGAAGCTGGCAAGCGAGGCGTCGACGCGCGAGGCGCTCATTGTCTGGCGAGCGCGACCTTGAAATCCGCTTCTGTCTGCGCCTTGACTTCATCGAGCGTCACGCCGTCGGCTAGTTCGACCAGGGTCATGCCTTTGCCGCGGTCGACAGTGAAGACGCCGAGATTGCTGATCACCATATCGACCACCTCCCTGCCGGTCAGCGGCAGCGAGCATTGGTGGAGGAGCTTTGGTTCGCCCGATTTCGAAGCGTGATCCATGACGATGACAACGCGCTTGACGCCGGCGACGAGGTCCATCGCGCCGCCCATCCCCTTCACCATCTTTTTCGGGATCATCCAGTTGGCTAGGTCGCCTTTTTCGGAGACTTCCATCGCGCCCAATATCGACAGGTCGATATGGCCGCCGCGGATCATGCCGAACGAGTCGGCTGATGAAAAATAAGACGTCCGATCAAGTTCGGTGATCGTCTGCTTGCCGGCGTTGATGAGATCGGGATCGACTTCATTTTCGTATGGAAAAGGGCCCATGCCGAGCATCCCGTTCTCGGATTGCAAGGTCACGTCAACGCCTTCAGGGATATAATTGGCGACCAAAGTCGGAATGCCGATGCCAAGATTGACGTAGTAACCGTCTTCCAGTTCTTTCGCGGCGCGCGCCGCCATCTGATTGCGATCCCAGGGCATGACAGCTCCTTTCAATTTTCAATCGAGTCGTCATCCAGCAATTCGCCGAGACTCTGTATCGCCACCGCAGACTGGATGAACGCCGAAAGATTGGCGGCGCAGGCCGCCAGATAAGCCTGAACCAGCGCCGGATTTTCTTTCGCGTAGCCCTTTCCGAAGAGCTTATCGAGTTTAGCGACCGCCCCGTCGAGGAATTGGTCGGTATAGCTGATCGCCGTTTCGCCGGCTGCGTCTTCCGAGTTTAACATGAGGCGCCCTCCTTATGCGTTTCTCACTGTTCGTTGTTCGATTCGCTTCTCGTGCTTTCCCTTCAGCAAACGCTGCACAAATATCCCGGGCGTGTGAACGCCATCGGGATCGATGTCGCCGACATCGACGATTTCTTCCACCTCAGCGACTGTCGCCTTGCCGGCGCTCGCCATCATCGGATTGAAGTTCCGCGCGGTTTTTCGATAGACCAAATTCCCTTGCGCATCGCCCTTCCAGGCTTTCACAATCGACAAGTCAGCGACGAGGCCGGTTTCCAGAATATAAGTCTCGCCAGCGAAGTCCTTGTGTTCCTTGCCCTCGGCGATCAGCGTGCCGACACCGGTCTTTGTGTAAAAGCCCGGTATGCCGGCGCCGCCTGCGCGGCAGCGTTCGGCGAGCGTTCCTTGCGGATTGAATTCAAGTTCAAGTTCGCCGGAAAGGTATTGCCGCTCAAATTCCTTGTTCTCGCCGACATAGGACGAAATCATTTTCTTGACCTGGCGGGTGTTCAAAAGCATGCCGAGGCCAAACCCGTCGACGCCGGCGTTGTTTGAAATGACGGTGAGGTTCTTGACCCCGCTATCCCTGATCGCGGCGATAAGGTTTTCCGGAATGCCGCAAAGGCCGAAGCCCCCGGCCATGATCGTCATGCCATCAAACAAAAGTCCGTCAAGAGCGGACGTTGCGTCCTTGTAAATCTTGTCCATGGGGCCTCCGTTCGCGCGCCCGTCGTTAGACCAAAAGCCAAGCTCGGTCCATCGCTCGGTCGATCATGGCCGACTTCAGCCGGTGAGCGTCGCGCGCGCCAACCACGCAACCACGGCCTTGACCGCGTCCGCTTCGCTGGCGCCTGCCTCAAGCGCGTTCTGCCTGACCTCGATCTGCCGGTCGGCGCTTGTCCCGAAGCGAACGATCGCCGCGACGGCGTCAAGATCCGCCGCGCATTCGAGCTGCGCGGCGTCAGGGGCGAGCGACGCCGTCACCTTTTCAATCGCATCGCTGACGCCGATCGGCTGCAACGTCTCGACATCGACGATGACGGCGCGAAGGCCGTCGCACTGGATTTGCCAGCGGTTTTCCTCCGCGATCGCCCGCAGCATCGGCGATGGTACAGCGCCGAACCGGGGGTCAACCGCGAGCCGGCGTGTCAGGCACCGATAGAGCGTCGCTATCGCGATTGCATCCCGCACATTGGTGACGCTGTCGCAAATTCGCAACTCAAGCGTCGGGAACCGTAATGAAGGGCGGATCGCCCACCAGACAAACGACGCATCGGCAATTGCGCCGGCGCACTGAAGCGTTGCAAGATAACGATGATATTCCGCGTCATCCGTGAACACGGGCGGGAGCCCTGTCCGCGGCAGTTCATCATAACCCGTCAGCCGATAGCCATGCATGCCTGTCATCTGCCCACGCCAGAATGGCGAGGAAACGCTCAACGCGAGAAACAGCGGCGTGTAGATACTCAGGCGATTCATCACCGCGATGCGCGAGCAGCCTTCGGGAATCTCGACATGCACATGCAGGCCGCAGAACATGTTTCGAAGTGCAAGCATCCGCATATCGCGAACGAGTTTGGAATAACGCACGCCCGTCGAATGCTGACCCTCGCGCCAATCGAAATCGGGGTGAGTGCCGGCGGCCAGAAGACCAAGACCGTGATCGCGGGCCACATCATCAATCAGCGCGCGGCTCGCAAGGAGTTCCTGGAGGCACTCGTCCGCGGAAGAGCAGGGCGGCGTTTTCGCCTCGACCTGCGCCTGCAACAGCTCTTTCGAGGCATGCGGCGCGCGCGCTTTGAGGTCGCGCCAGAAACCGGACGGCGGCGCGCCGCACGCGGCGCCCGAGGCGCGGTCCACCAGAAAATACTCTTCTTCGACGCCAAAGCGGAAGTCGAAATCCATCCCTGCTCCCGCGATTCTCCGCGCAGACGGCGCGCCGTGCGCGCTGAGCCCGGTCAGTACCCGTCAGATGGCGAATTGGCAAATTACGGGCCGCCGCCAATCTAGGCGGCATCCTCCCGGCGTCGCGATGTGGGACGTCGCACTGTCATCGGCGAAGCGGGAGCGGAAGCGGCCATCTTGACGCGAAGGCCCTTGGCGAACAGTCTTGCCGCTTCGAAGTGGATGGCGGCAATGACTTTCAGCGTCATCAGGGGATAGCGCAAGAAGGCGCGGAGAAGGGCCGCATCTGTCATCTCTTCTTTCACGCCCGAAAATGAGGCGTTGAAAATCGGACCTTCCGCGTCGGTCTGGAGAATTGCAACGCCGATGTCGTCGTCCGGCGGCGTCAGGCGGAAATTGTAACGGCAGTCCATCGTCATGAAGGGCGACACCGGAAACACTTTGTCCGCAGCCTGACGAACGGCGCGCGCCGCACCTTCGACCGGGAGCAGGTAGGAATGCTTGCCGCCGAATGTATTGCGCACTTCGTAGATGATCGCCTCGAGACGGCCGGCGCCGTCATGGCAATAATAGACCGAAAGCGGATTGAAGACGTAACCGAGGATGCGCGGATAGCACAGGAGCAGGAGCCGCCCCTCGCCGCTGAAGCCTTCGTCTTTGAGAATGGCGCGAATGCGACCGCCGACAGGGGCGTCGCTTTCCTCGCCATGATCGCGATCGAAGAATGAAAACAGGTTGAAGCGGTTGCGGGAAAACAGTCGGAGCGAGCGATCGGCTTCGCCGATGCGATCCAAATCGATCAGCATTGAAAAGACGCGATAGGCAAAGCAGTGGCCAACCGGCCGCAGCCGACGATGCTTCACCCGGCCGTGATATAGTGATCCGGGCGCGGTCATTTCGCCGCCTTCGTGGATTCCAGTTCGCGGCGGCAGATACGCGAAGATTCGTTCGCGACGGTCCACGGACGTCTGACGCCGCCGAGATCCTCAGCGACGGCAAGGCCAGCCTGCAGGCCGTCTTCGTGGAAACCGCTGCCGAAATAGGCGCCGCAGAACCAGACGCCGCCCCGGCCTTGCAGCGACCAGAGATCCTTCTGCGCCTTGCCCGCTTCGATGTTGAACATCGGATGATCGTAGTCGAACGCCGCGATCACGTCTTCATCCGCAATCTTCGTCGCCGGATTGAGCGTGACGAATATGTCGCGATCGCATTCGAAGTTTTGCAGCAGATTCATCCAGTAGGTGACGGAGGCGGCGCTCCTCCCGCCAAGATAATTCCAGCTCGCCCAGGCGCGGCGGCGTGTTGGCATCTGGCTGGCATCGAAATGCACAACCGCGCGATTCCGCTGATAGACAAAAGCGGAAAGGAGCGCCCTCTCGCGCGTCGTCGCGTCGCCGAGGATGGTAAGCGCCCGGTCGGCATGCGTTGCGATGACGACATCGTCAAAACAGTCGGACCAGCCTCGTTCGTCCGTCACGATGACGCCCTCGCTGGTGCGGGCGACGGACGCGACGCCGGCGCCGAGCCGCGCCGCCAGCCGCAAAGGCGCGGAAATCCTGTCCACATAGACGCGCGAGCCGCCCGCGACGGTGCTCCACCGTGGAATATTCGTCGTCTGCAGTAGCCCGTGGTTGGCGTAAAAGCGAAACAGCGATGAGGCGGGATAATCGAGAATGCGCTGCGACGGCGTCGACCAGATCGCCGACGCCATCGGTTCGAGAAAGCGGCGGATGAACGCGCTTGAATAAGCGCGTTGCTCGACGAATTGGCCAAGTGTCACGCGATCGTCGAGGCCGCGGCGCATCGCCGACTTCGCGTCGCGATTGAAGCGGAGGATGTCCGCCAGCATCGCCCAATGCGACGGCGATACAAGGCTCGCGCGGTTCGCGAAGATCGCTGATGCATTTCTGCCGGAGTATTCAATGCGGCCGCCGTCAAGCGACGCGGCGAACGACATGTCGGTGCTTTCAACCGCGACGCCAAGCGCGGCAAATAGCGCGGTAAGATTTGGGTAGTTCGGCTTGTTGAAGACGATGAAGCCGGCATCGACCGGCACGGTCTCGCCGCCCGCGGAAACGTCGATGGTATTGGCGTGACCGCCCAAGCGTCGGTCGCGTTCGTACAGGATCACTTCGTGCCCGCCCGACAATAGCCATGCCGCCGACAGCCCGGAGATGCCGCTGCCGATCACCGCGATGCGAAGCCGTCCGCCGCGCGATGGTGCGGCCGCGCGACTCCGTGCGTCAAATGCCATGCCCGATCCTTTGAAGGCCTGTCCTGCAGGCCTCCTTACGCTCGGAGGCCGCCAGTGGATTAAAAGCCGTTTTCGGGTTTAGGATCGAGTGGGACTGATCCAAGTCGCCCGCCAGCCGTACAAGTAGCGGCGACGGCATGAGGCGGACGGCATGTTGGGAGGCATGGCAGTTGCGATGACTGCTCCGACTTCGGCGGAAGTCTCAGGCGTTGCGACCTCAGGCGTTGCGGCGGCTGACCGGATGAATGCACTCCTTGCGCGCGTCGCGGCGGACGGCGACCGCGAGGCGTTTACCATTTTGTTTTTGCACTTTGCTCCCCGGATCAAGAGCTATCTGATGAAGATTGGCGCCGCGACGGACCTTGCCGACGATCTCGCCCAGGAGGCGATGCTTAAGGTTTGGCGGAAAGCAAAACTGTTCGACGCATCCAAGGCGTCCGCCGCCACATGGATTTTCACGATCGCCCGCAACCTGCGCATCGATGCGGCGCGCCGCGCGGCGAAACCTCCCCTTGACCGGAATGAGCCGGGGATTGTCCCTGCCGGCGAGCCGGCGCCGGATGCGCGGATTGAGCGCGCGGCGCGCGATGTTCGCATCCGGGCGGCCTTCGGCGCCCTCCCCCCGGCGCAGCACGAGGTCGTGCAGCTGCATTTCGTCGATGACCTCGCGCACTCCGAGATTGCCGAGCGTCTTGCTCTGCCGCTCGGAACGGTCAAGTCGCGGTTGCGACTAGCTTTCGAGAAAATCAGAAAGGATCTTGGTGACAGCGTTGAATAATATCCGTCATCACCCAAAAGCACTGACGCTTGCGGCGTTCGCCGCCGGCAATCTCGACGAAGCCCGCAGCATCGTCATTGCGACACATTTGACGCTGTGCGATTCGTGCCGGCTGGCCGTGCGCGACTTTGAAGCGCTCGGCGGCGCATGCCTTGACGCGACCGACCCCGCTGAAATGAATGACAGCGCGCTTGAAAGCTTCTGGGCGCGCGCCGGCAAGCAGGAGCGGAACGCTTTGGCGCCGTCCACGCTCGCCGCGAATGATTTTGCGCTCGACGCCGCGCACCCGCTCGCCGCCTATCTGAAGAACGGCATCGATGCGATCGAATGGCGCCCATTTGCGCCGGGCCTTGCCCAGCATATCATTCCCGCCAAAGGCTATCGGCCGGGCGTCTTAAGGCTCCTCAAAATCGCGCCGGGCGTCCGCATTCCAATGCATACCCATGGCGATGAAGAGCTGACGCTGATCCTGCGCGGCGCTTATACCGATGAAGTCGGCGATTTCGCGGCGGGCGACCTCGCCGATCTCGATCGAGAGGTGCTTCACGCCCCGCTCGCGACAGGCGGGGAGCCTTGCATCTGCCTGATCGCCACCAACGCTCCTCTGCGCTTCAGGAGCCTTGTCGGGAGAATTATTCAGCCTTTCATCGGTCTTTGATCCGGCGGCCCTCGGCTGGCGCCGCGCCAAAGCGAAGGCGAAAAGAGGCCGGACGATTGCCTCGTATCGAGTTTCGGTGAAGCGTTTTTCGATTGCGGCGAAACGGCGCCGGCGGCCATTCCTTTTTTGCAGCGTTCCCCTATCTCCCCCTCATGCCGGCGACGGCGAACAAGAAGAAACTGGAGAGAGAAAAATGGCCAAGATGCTTTCGATCACCGTAGCGACCGCCCTCGTTCTTGCGGCGATTTTTCCGGCGGTCTACACCTTCGTCGCCTTCGCTTAAGCGTCCGTATGCGGCGCAAAGAGCGAAACGCGGAACCATCCACATCGATCAAGCGAGCGGCGCCGGGGAGTCAGGCGCCGCTCTTCTTTGAGCGGAACCGGCGGCGGGCGGCTTCAAGGTCTTCCGCGGTATCAATCCCGCGTGCGGCGAAATCGACGACGCGGACCGCAATCTTCTCCCCCATTTCGAGAATTCTGAGCTGTTCGAGCTTCTCGATCCGCTCGAGACGCCCTGGCGGGGCGGCGGCAAAGCGGCGGAGCGCGTCGCGATTGTAAGCATAGGCGCCTATGTGCAAGTGGAAATCGGCGGCGCCGTCGCGCGGGAACGGCGCCGGCGCCCGCGTGAAATAGATTGCGTCAAATGTGTGCGGCGCCGCCGGAATACGCCTGCCAAGGACTGCTTTCACGGCCGCGGGATTGGCGGGATCAAGACCTTCGGGAAACGGGCAGGCGAGAGTCGATGCGAAAAATCCTGCCGCTGCGTGTGTCTCAATCAGAACGTCAATATGGACGGGATCGATTTCCGGCTCATCGCCCTGGATATTGACGATCATGTCCGCATCGATTGCCGCCGCCGCTTCCGCGATCCGTTCCGTCCCTGATCGATGGTCGGCGCGCGTCATCACCGCCGTCGCGCCGAAGATTTGCGCCGCGTCCGCGATCTCTGTCGCATCGGTCGCGATCAGCACTTGATCGGCGCGCTTCGCTTTTAGCGCCTGTTCGAAAGTTCTTTGAAGGACGCTTTTTCCGGCGATGTCGAGCAGAAGCTTGCGCTCCAGCCGGGTTGAGAGAAGCCGCGCCGGGATGACGATCGCGACGCTCACGCGGTCCTCATGCGCAACACGAGCCGCTCGAAGAGGAGTGCGGCGGGGAACGCCGCGAGGGCGCCCATGGAATTGGCGAGGGCGTCAGCCAGTTCGGCCTCCCGGACCCCGCCAAACCCCTGCAGGAATTCCAGAATGGCCCCGTAAGCGGCGAGAATGACGATCGTCGCCGCCCTCCGCTCGCGAATGCGCATATCCGCAAATGTCGCCGCGCCGCCAAGCGCCGCATAGGCGAGAAAATGCGCAACCTTGTCGCCGAACGCTGCGTCATGAAAAATCAGCTGCGCGAGAAATCGCGCAATCGCGAGGCCGGACTGCGTGTCCTCGGGGTTTGGCGTGAGCGTCAGAAACGTGACGACGATGAATAACAGCGCGAAGACGCCGCGCCACGCCTTTCGAAATGTCATGCGGCGGGCTCGCGCGGAACGCTCGCCAGGCGGCGTTCCCATTCGATCGCCGACCGCACGATGAAATCGATTTCGTCATAACGCGGCCGCCAGTCAAGCTCGGTCCTGATCGCCGCGGTGTCGGCGATCAGCTGCGACGGGTCGCCCGGCCGCCGCGGCCCGATCTCGTGCGGCAGCAGCTTCCCCGTCACGCGTTCGAACGCGTCAACGACTTCCGATACCGAATAGCCCCGGCCGTAGCCGACATTCAGCATTTCGGAAGCGCCGCCCCGGCGCAGCCGGGACAGCGCCGCAAGGTGCGCATCGGCGAGGTCCGACACGTGCACGTAATCGCGAATCGCGGTGCCATCGGGCGTTGGATAATCGGCGCCGTAAATCTGGAGCTTCTCTTTCCGCGCACCCACGGCGATCTGGGCGGCGACGCGAATGAGGTGCGTCGGCTTGCCGATCTGGCCCGCGCGGCCCTTCGGGTCGGCGCCGGCGACATTGAAATAGCGAAGGATCGTGTAGGAAAAGCCGTGCGCTTTCGCTGCGTCTTCAAGCACCCGCTCGCTCATCGCCATCGACGCGCCATACGGCGAAATCGAATGGATCATCGCCGTTTCATTGACCGGGGAATGATCGGGCGTACCGTAGACTGCGGCGGTCGACGAAAAGATAAAGCGCTCGACATCGCAAGCAACGCAAGCCTCAAGCAGCGCAATCGTTTTAGCGGTATTGTTCCAGTAATAGTGCAGCGGCTTTTGCAGCGATTCCGGGACCACGATCGATCCCGCGAAATGCACGACTTCACGGACGCCAAAATCGCGCAGCAGGCGCATCACGAGTTCGCGGTCGCCGACATCGGCAATGACAAGGTGCTTGGGATCGGGCGCGAGCCAGCGCGCGCCGGTCGACAGATCGTCGAGCGCGACCGCCGCCTCGCCCGCTTCCTTCAGCGCGAGCAGCATGTGCGCGCCGATATAACCGGCGCCGCCGGTCACCAGCACGGTCATGACTTTCCTCCGGCTAAGCTATTCTGCCGCACCACAGCGCTCCCGAATGCGGGCTTCATTTACCCATCGTGACCAATTTCGCCTATCATAGGCCGAATTGGTCCCCGGATTGAACCGATGCTGGGTAAACTTTTTGCTGGTAAACAGCCGCTCGCCGCCGCCCCGGAGGGTGAGCGGATCTATGCGATCGGCGATATCCACGGCTGCGCGGACCTGCTCGCATCGTTGATGCTTGCCATCGACGCCGACGCCGCAGGCGTGAGGTTGCGCCTTATTTTCCTTGGCGACTATGTCGACCGCGGCCCCGATTCAAAGGGCGTCATCGATCGTTTGCTGACGATCAAGGCGGAGCGGCCGGATTGCGTTTTCCTCAAAGGAAATCATGAGCAGGCGATGCTCGATTTTCTGGCTGAACCGGAACGCAATGAAGAATGGCTGCACTGGGGCGGCGACAAGACGCTCGAAAGCTATGGCGTCGCCAATATCTGGGCGAAGCATCCCGAAACTCTGGCGCGCGAACTGGGTACGCGGATGTCGCCGGCCCATCGCGCGTTTTTCGCCGGGCTGGAGCTTTGGCGGGTTTTTGGCGACTACGCGTTTGTTCATGCGGGCTTTCGCCCCGGCGTCGCGCTTGCCGATCAGAAACCTGAAGACTGTCTTTGGATCCGCGCGGCCTTCCACAATGCGGACGCCGACAAGCGACCGCGCGAGGTCGTCGTCCATGGACATCATCCCGTGCGAAGGCCGCTCGACGCCGGCTGGCGCATCGATATCGACACCGGCGCGGTGTGGTCGGACGCGCTGACGGCGGTCGTCCTTGAGGGAACGACGCGGCGATTTATTTCGACGGGTCGGTTTTAGGATTACGCGCTCTTGCGGCCGCCCGCGTCGGCGACGAGGCGAAGGCCGCCGGCGGCGCTGAGGATTGACCGCAGGTTTTCCGCGCCGCCGG